>NZ_JBGLYM010000005.1:0-357376 GCF_047303955.1 Pseudomonas sp. Pseusp88
GGGTAAAAATGGGGGGGTTTTAATTTTTTTGTGGGGCCCCGGGTTTACGGGGTAACCCCCCCCCCCGCAAAACCCCGGGTCCCACAGACGTTATGCTTTTACAGGGTTTGTGTCTTGGCCCGCGCAGGCTTGCTGATCGCTATCGCCAACAGTGCCGCTATCACGCACAGCGCTCCGGCCAGGAAGAACGACGGCGTATAGCTGGCCAGCAGAGTGCGCATCAGACCGGCGCCATAAGCCGCAAAGGCGGCGCCGAGTTGGTGCCCTGCGAAGATCCAGCCGAAGATGATATTGGCTTTTTCCGGGCCAAAACGGGCGGCGGTCAGTTTCACGGTTGGCGGTACGGTGGCGATCCAGTCAAGGCCATAGAGCACGGCAAAGATCGACAGACCGAAAATCTGGAAGTCGATAAAAGGAAGCATCATCAGCGACACGCCGCGCAGCCCGTAGTACCAGAACAGCAGCCAGCGATTGTCGAAGCGGTCCGACAGCCAGCCGGAGCCGATGGTGCCGAAGAAGTCGAAGATGCCCATCAGCGCCAGAACGCCTGCGGCGGCGGTGGCGGCAAGGCCGAAGTCGCCGCACATGCTGATGAAGTGGGTCTGGATCAACCCCGAGGTGCTCGCGCCGCAGATAAAGAAGGTGGCGAACAGCACCCAGAAGGTGATGGATTTCGACACTTCACCCAGCACCACCAGTGGCGTCCACAACAACGCGGCAAGGCTGGTGGCTTTGGCCGGAGCCGGCACCGGATCGCTGTCGCCATATAGCGGCAGGCCCAGATCCACGGGGCGGTCACGCATCAAGGCAAACACCACCACCATGGCCAGCAGCAGCGCGCCGCAGATAAAGCCCATCGCCGTGCGCCAGCCGTAGACTTCGGTCAGCCGCGCCAGCAACGGCAGGAACACCAGTTGCCCGGTGGCGGAACTGGCGGCGAGCAAGCCGATGATCAGCCCGCGCCTGGCCGAAAACCAACGGGTGGCCACAGTGGCGCCGAGGACCATGGCCGTCAGCCCGGTGCCCAGACCCACCACCACGCCCCACAGCAGCACCAGTTGCCAGAACTGCTGCATGTACAGCGAAGCACCCAGGCCGACGATGACAATGCCCAGGGCAGTGATCATCACCCGACGCATCCCGAAGTAGTTCATGAAGGCGGCGGCAAATGGCCCCATCAAGCCGAACAGCAGAAAGCGAATGGCCAGGGCCGAGGAGATTTGCGCAGTGTTCCAGTCGAATTCCTTTTGCAGCGGCACGATAAAGACACCCGGCGCGCCGACGGCTCCGGCCATGACCAGCATGGTCAGGAAGGTGACGGCGGCGATGACCCAACTGTAGTGAATTTTGCGACGGGCCAAGGATTCGGCCAGCAGGGGAGAAAGCATCGGGATGTCCTGTTGAGCTGTTGATAAAGCCCGTTAAGGCTTTTATTTATAGTTAAGATGGCTAACAGGTCAACATATAAAGTAACAAATGATTTAGGTCAATCATCTGTTATCACGCGGTGGCGGTGAATGCCGGTGTTTCTATCAGATCAGTTTGTCACATCCGGAACGGCTTGCGCTGGTCTGAGCAAGGCTGTGCCTATTTGCGGCGAGGCCAGCAAATACGGGGCTACCGCCTCGACGCTGAGGGGCCGGGCAAACAGGTATCCCTGCAGCAGATGGCAGCCCAGTTCGCGCAATTGCTGCATTTGCGCTCTGGTTTCTACGCCTTCGGCGACGATTTCCAGCCCCAGATTTTTGGCCAGGCCGATGGCGGTGGCGCAAATTTCCAGGTCCTTGGCGCTCTTGCCGATATCCCGGACAAAGCTGCGATCGAGCTTGAACGCATGCACCGGCAGTACTCGCAGATAGCCCAGAGAGGAGTAACCGGTGCCGAAGTCGTCGATGGACAGGCGCACACCCAGTTTGCGCAAGGCGCCAAGACGTTCAATGGAGCGCTCGGGGTCCTGCATCAGCACCGACTCGGTGATTTCCAGTTCCAGATCGTCCCCCCTAAGGCCCGCACGGCCCAGGGCATCGCTGACGGTCGCTTCCAGATCCTTGACCAGTAATTGCTGGGCGGACAGATTGACCGCCACCTTGAGGCCGCTGAAACCCATGGCGTGCCAGCATGCCAGTTGCTGGCAGGCGGTATCGATGACCCAGGCGCCGATGGCGGTGATGCTGCCTGTGGATTCGGCCAGGGGGATGAACTTGTCCGGCATGACCAGCCCATAGACCGGATGCTGCCAGCGAATCAGTGCTTCCATACATACGGTGCGGCCGTCAGCGGAAGCCACCTGGGGTTGATAGCAGAGGAAGAACTGCTCTTTTTCCAGGGCATCTTTCAGAGCGCTTTCGAAGTCGATGCGCTGTTGCAGATTCTCTTTCAGGGACGGGTCGAAGATGCGGATATGGCCGGGCCCGGAGCTTTTCGCATCATGCAGGGCCAGTTCTGCGGCGGCGAGGATATCCTCCACGGTCTGGCCATCGTCCGGAAACACGCTGATGCCGGTGTTGAGGGTGATCTTGATGATCCGGTCGGCCACCTCGAAAGGCGGCTCCAGTGCCTCGACCAGCTTGTCATAGATCAGCGCCACGCCGTACTGCTCGGTCAGGCCGCTGGCGCCAACCATGAAGCTGCCGCCGTCGAGGCGGGCGATCAGGTCACTGTCGCGGAAAGCCAATTGCAGACGCTCGGCGACTTCGATCAACAACTGATCTCCGGCCTTGTGCCCACGCATGCCATTGATGACACCCAGACGGTCGAGGTCGAACATCAATACGGCAAGTCGGGTCTGGTTCAGCAGGTTGTGTTCCAGCAGTCCGTACAAGCGATTGACGGCACCGGCGCGGTTGGGCAGGTCGGTCAACGGGTCGTTGTGCAGTACATGCTCGAAGCGCTGATTGGCCAGAGTGTGTTTTTTCACTGCATTTTCCAGCGCGCTGGAGATGCGCAACGCTTCGGCCCGACGGTTGCGGGCTTCGCTACGGATCAGCAGGGGTAACGCGGCAGCGAGAAAGGTGAAGCCGAAACCGGAGAGATACGGCAGCTTCAGCAGGCCGATGTCGGACAGCCAGGTCAGGGCGCAAGTCACGAACATGATACTGATGGCTGTACAGACGAGGCGACTCCACAGCAGTCCGGCAAGGCCGCTGATACGAACCGAGAAAATCAGGCTGTAGAGCAATACTGCAAGGTTGAGCAGCCGCAATAGTTGGCAGGCGACAGTGGACGGGCCGGAAAGAATGCCGAGCTGTTCACCCCAGAGCATCCGGGTCGGGCCCGAAGCGTAAAGCGCGCTGAAGCGGTAGCCAAGCGGGCAGGTGAAGTTGTCGATGATCACCAATGACACCAGCCCCATGACCACCCGGGCGGCGATGAGCGAATGTTTTTTTGCGTCCAGGGCTGCAACCAGATAGAGGGTCAGGGGGGTGATCAGCAGTCCGAACAGATTCATCCAGCGATGGGCTGCAAGCGCTGTTCCCTGATCTGGCGCGGCGTATTGCAGGGCACCGCAGAACTGGTAAAGCGCAAATGTCATGCAGACGGCCGACAACACCCAACAGGCTCGTACAAAAGGCGTGCTATGGGCCATGAGCGCCGCATGCAGCGACGCCAGGCCCAGCACGCCTACGGAAATGAGGTAAAACATCACGGTCGGCGCATTCATCTGTGTGCTTCGTTCCTTGTCGAGGCCGAGATCCGTTGGGGATCCATCCCTGTATTGTGCGCCGGTTGAATGGCGCCATTATTTTGCCAGTATTTTTTTCAAGCTGTTACTACTATCTGTCGGAACGGCGTGTTTAACCTTCTGAGGCTTGCAACTTGTCCAGCGTCAAGCGGTCTCACCCGGGCTTTGACGTCTGGCGTCATGCAGGGTCTCCGGTCAGTTTGCGACCGGTTCGTTGTCCTTTCTGCGGGCTATCTGCTTCATGCGTTCATCCGTTCGCTGCACCTCCTTGTGCCTCACTGCTTTATTAACGTTGTTCAGCCATTGCGCCCTGGCGGATGGCGAGCGGCAACTGCTACAGAACATCAACGCTTATCGGGCCCATCCTGATCGCTGTGATGGCAGCTATGCCCAGGCGTTGCCGCCACTGGCACTGAAGTCCAGCCTGGCGCTGCCGGTGGACTACGATGGCGGCCTGCGTGATGGGTTGAAGGCGGCCGGTTATCAGGCCGCCCTGGTACAGACCATTCATCTGGTGGGTGCCCATGACGTCGAGTCAGCGTTTAACTTGCTGCATCGCGACTATTGCGACTCGATGCTTGATGGTCAGTACGCCGATATCGGCGTAAGCCGTGCAGGTAGCCAGTGGCGCGTGGTGCTGGCGCGACCGCAAATCGACCCGCATATGGGCAATCAGCAGACCGCTGACAAAGTCTTGCTGGCCATGGTCAACAGTGCGCGCTCCCGCCCACGCCTGTGCGGTTACCAGCGTTTCGCCGCCGCCCGGCCCCTGACCTGGAGCGCCGCTCTGGGCACTGCCGCCGAAGGCCATAGCCGCGCCATGGCCCGTGACAACTACTTCGCCCACCAGGGACTGAGCGGTGACTCCCCCGGCGACCGGGCCAGGGCGGCAGGCTACCGGGGACGCAATATCGGCGAGAACATCGCCGCCGGGCAGGGCTCGCCCAGCGACGCCATGCAAGGCTGGCTGGCCAGCCCCGGGCATTGCGCCAACCTGATGAGCCCGCAGTTCACCCAGGTCGGCGCCGGTTTCGCCAATAACGCCCGCAGTGACAAGGGCATCTACTGGACCATGCTGTTTGGTGCGCCCTGATCTCCATCGTACGTGGCTGATAACATGTGAAAGCTTGGAAATGGTCTTAAATGATCTGGACGACGCATGACGTTGTGCCTGCAATGGGCTGTGACCTTTCGGTCTTGTATTTGCCACCAGGGGAGTCTCACCGTGTCCATCAAATTACGTTTGCTCTTGTTGATTGGCACCAGCGTCTGTGCTGCCTTGATCATTGGTCTGGTTAACTATGTCGGCAACAGCCGGATGGCGGAGGCTACCCATGACAGTGAGACCAGCATGACGGTGCTGCGTAATCATCTCGAAGCCGACATGATGCATGACGCTCTGCGGGCCGATGTGTTGTCAGCGATGCTGGTGGGCCTGGGCAAAAGCGACAGCAGCAAGACCGAGGTCCATGCTTCACTGAACGAGCATGCGGGGCATTTTCGTGAAGTCCTGGGTGAAAACCTCAAGCAGCCGGTCAACGATGCCATCAAGTCCGCCTTGAATGCGGTCAAACCCAGCCTGGATACCTATATCAGCAGCGCTGAGCGGATCGTCGGCATCGCCCTGGATAACCCCGACGCCGCGCAACGGGACCTGGGTTCGTTCAGCAAAGCGTTCAGCCAGCTGGAAGACCAGATGGCTGAACTCAGCAAGTTGATCGAGGACAACGCGCAAAACAGCAGCGCTGCGACCCAGAGTGCAATTCATACCGCCAACCTGACCCTGGGCGTCGTGCTGGTGATCGGCATACTGTTGCTGATCGCCCAGGGCCGCTGGGTCATCCGTAGCATCATGACGCCGCTGAACACCGCCAGCCGGATCGCCGAAAGCATCGCCCACGGCCATCTCAACGAGCCGATTGCCGAACCCGCGCAACGAGACGAAGCCGGCATGTTGATTCGTAGTCTGGCGACCATGCAACGCGACCTGCGCGGCATGATCGAAGTGGTGCGGCGCAATGCCCAGGGTGTCAGTGGTGTCAGCCAGCAGCTGAGCAGCGGCTGTCATGAAGTTGCCGGCAGCAGCCAGCAACAGAGCATCGCGGCGAACACCATGGCGGCGGCGGCCAGTGAAATGACCTCCAGCATCGAGGAGATCACCCGTCATGCCGAGCGGGCCCTGAACATGGCCAACCAGGCTGAAGCTCTGGCCAAGAATGGCGGGCAGATCATTCATCAGGTAGTCAGCGACATGGGCGGCATTGCCCGCTCGGCGCAACAGTCGGCCCAGGTGATCCGTACTTTGGACAAGGAGTCCGAAGGGATTTACAGCATCATCCAGGTGATCAAGGGCATCGCCGAGCAAACCAATCTGCTGGCGCTGAACGCCGCTATCGAAGCCGCTCGCGCCGGAGAGCAGGGTCGCGGTTTTGCTGTGGTCGCCGATGAGGTTCGCAGCCTGGCCGGACGTACCAGCGCCTCTACCCAGGAAATTGCCAGTATGGTCTCACGCATCCAGCAAAGCACCCGCGAGGCGGTCACCAGCATGGAAGCGGGGGTGGTTCAAGTCGATAAGGGCATGGCCGTGACGGCCGATGTCGAGCGAGCAATCCGCGAGATCCTTGATGCGACCCTGAACACCACGCAACTGGTCAATGACATCAGCCGCACCATCAGCGAGCAGAGCCTGGCCAGCAACGAAATTGCCCATCAAGTGGAGTTGATTGCCGGGATGTCCGAGGGCAACAGCCGAACCATCGGCCAGACCGCAGCCACTACTGACGAACTGGCCAGCCTCGCCGGGCAACTGGCACAGTCGGTGGACCGGTTTCATCTCTGATGCCAGGGGGAATCTGTGGGGCCGTCTTTAACCGGGAATACGCTTTCCCGGCTAAAGACGGCCCCACATTTTATCCCTGTGTTTGTTGGTTCAGCGCGCCGCGCTGCGCACATCCCGCCTTACCGCCTGGGGCGGTACGCCAAAACCGCGGATAAACACTTCGCGCATATGGCGGCGGTCGCGAAAGCCGGTTTCCCGGGCGATGACATCCAATGAGTGACGACTCTGCTCAATCATCAGCCGCGCTGCTTCCAGGCGCAGGCCCTCGATGGCTTTGGCCGGGGACTGGCCGGTTTCGGCGGTAAACACCCGGGTGAACTGACGGGGGCTCATATGCACGCTTTCGGCCAGATCCTCCACCTTGAGCGCGGTGGCGAGGTTTTGCCGCGCATAGTCCAGGGCGTTCTGGATGCGGTCTGACTTGGCCGACAGGTCGAGCATTTCCGAATGCTGGCTCTGGCCTCCCGAGCGGCGCTGGTGCATGACCAGTTTGCGCGCCACCGAGCGGGCCAGATCGCTGCCCAGGTCCTTCTCGACCATTCCCAGAGCCAGGTCGAGCCCGGCGGTCATGCCCGCAGACGTCCAGATCGCACCATCGACGATAAAGATCCGGTCTTCCTCGACCGCGATATCAGGAAAGCGCCGTTGCAGAGCCGGGGCATATACCCAGTGCGTGGTAGCGCGACGGCCATCCAGCAAACCGGCCGCAGCCAGGGTGAAACCGCCGGTACAAATACCGGCCGTGCGCCGAGCCTGTGCGCCTGCCAGGCGCACGAAGGCCAGGGTTTCGTCTGATGGCGGGCCGTCCAGGGGGTTGTCCACGCCCGCAATTATCCAGGTATCGGCCAGGCTGGGGGCCTGCACTGCTTTGGTGTCGATACTCATGCCCAAGGATGAACGCACCGCGCCGCCCTCCAGGGAAAAGGTCTCGATGGTATAGAAAGGTTCGACGGCGACCTTGTTGGCGAATTCGAACACCGCCTGGGTGGCCACCGCCATCACCTGGAAGTTATCGGTCAGTAGATAGCAGATACGGTGCATGGCAACTCCTGTGTCTCGAATCACTACCCTATACGTCGTTTCGGTCATGGTCAAATAGCCGCATCATGGCGCCATCACCCAGTACTTCCACACAGGAACCATGACCATGAAACTGACAGCCAACACCATCTTCATCACCGGCGGCACCTCGGGCATCGGCCGTGGCCTGGCCGAAGCTTTCCACCGCCTGGGCAACCAGGTCATCATCGCCGGTCGCCGCAAGGCACTGCTGGACGAAGTGGCCAAGGCCAACCCCGGCATCGATACCATCGAGCTGGATATCAACGACGCGGCGCAGATCAAGGCCGTTGCACAGGAAGTCATCCGCCGTCACCCGACCCTCAACGTGGTGATCAATAACGCCGGGATCATGCCGTTCGACAACCCGGCGTCCGGCGAGCTGGACGATGCCCAGGCGGTCGGCCTGCTGGAAACCAACCTGCTGGGCCCGGTACGGGTCAGCGCCGCCTTCGTCGAACACCTGAAGAAACAGCCGCAGTCCTATCTGATCAATAACAGCTCGGTACTGGCTTTTATCCCGATTGCAGTCACGGCGTTGTACTCGGCAACCAAGGCGGCCATTCACTCCTACACCCTGTCGCAACGCTTCATGCTGCGTGACAGCAGCGTCAGCGTGCTGGAAATCGCGCCACCATGGGTCGACACCGACCTGATCCACAAGAGCGGTGACCCGCGCTCCATGCCACTGGATGTGTTTATCGCCCAAACCCTGGAAAAACTGGCGACCGATACAACCGAAGTGTTCGTCGACGGCATCGCGCCGTTGCGCGCAAATGTCGGCCCGAACGAATACGGACTGATCGCGCAGTTCAACCAGTCGCTGATCGATAATCCGATTCCACTCGGTTGATGCGTTGACGGATGTTGGAGCGAGGCTTGCCCACGAACAGTTAGACGCGTGGTGTCAGACGAACCGCGTCAATCAGTTCGCGGGCAAGCCTCGATCCAACTATCGCATCGTCAAGAAGTGACAGTATCCGCTCGCACCGCCGCCCGAATTGCTTCCAGCAACATCCGGCACGCCGGATTGTCGTTATCGCTGCGCCAGGCCAGGTGCAGTTCGCTTTGCACGCCCTCGTCCAGTTCGATGGCGCGAAAGGTCACGTCCTTGAACACTACCGAGGTGGCGCAACGCGGCACCAACGCCAGACCCATGCCTGCGTTGACCAAAGCCAGGATGGTCAATGACGAACCCAGCCATTGCACATACTCCGGCGCCACCTGGGCCGAGCGGAACATGCCGGTGAGCAGTTCGTTGAATGGCGGATAGGCCGAATGGGAGTACATCAGAAAGGGCACGCCGTTGAGATCGCGTACGCCGACCGACTCGGCACTGGCCAAGGGGTGGCTGCTGGGCACAGCGAGAATAAAGGGTTCCCGCACCAGACATTCACTCTCATAGCCCGGCTGGAACAGCGGCGCGCGAACGATACCCAGGTCAATGCGCCGAGCGCGTAGCGCTTCGTGTTGCTGATGGGTGTTCATTTCGGTCAGGGAGATCTTCACGTGAGGCTGGTTGAGCCGCGCCTCAGTGATGACTTTGGGCAGAAATTCATACACCGCACTGCCGACAAAACTGATGCTTACCGAACCGATATCACCTTCGGCAAAGCGCCGAGCGGCGAGGGCGGCCTGTTGCGCGCGCTCGAGCAGGCTCTGGGCTTCGATGAAGAACGCCCGGCCGGCAGCGGTCAAGGCCACGCTGCGCGTGCTGCGGGTAAACAGCTCGACACCGAGATTGTGTTCCAGTAACTGGATCTGCCGGCTCAAGGGGGGTTGAGTCATATTCAGGCGCTCGGCAGCGCGACGGAAATTCAATTCCGTGGCAACAGTGGTAAAGCAGCGCAGCTGGGCAAGTTCGAACATTGATATATTCCAGGTATCAATCAAGTGCCAATCTAGATTAGACGGGAACAATCTCGGCGTCCATCATCGACTCATCCCTATAAAAACCAACAACGGGAGTCGCCCCTTGAATAACGTCCCTGGCACGTCAGCCGGTGCAGCGCCTGATTCGGTGCTGGCCCGGGCCGCCGCGAAAGTGAAGCGTCATGTGTTACCCCTGTTTGTGGTGATGTTCATCGTCAACTACATCGACCGGGTCAACATCGGCTTCGTCCGCACCCATCTGCAAACCGATCTGGGCATAGGCGCCGCGGCCTATGGCTTGGGCGCCGGCCTGTTCTTCGTCGGGTACGCGCTGTTTGAAGTCCCCTCCAACATGCTCTTGCAACGCTTCGGTGCCCGCGCCTGGCTGACCCGGATCATGTTCACCTGGGGCGCGGCGGCTATGGCCATGGCATTTGTCCGTGGCGAAACCAGCTTCTATATCCTGCGTTTTATCCTCGGCGCGGCGGAGGCGGGCTTCTTCCCAGGCATCATTTATTACTTCACCCAATGGCTGCCTTCCTCCGAACGCGGCAAGGCCATGGCCGTCTTCCTCAGCGGTTCGGCGATTGCCTCGGTGATTTCCGGCCCGGTTTCAGGGGCGCTATTGAGCGTCGAGGGTCTGAACCTGCATGGCTGGCAGTGGATGTTCCTGATCGAAGGCTTCGCCTCCATCGCGCTTTGCGGTTTTGTCTGGTTCTGGTTGCAGTCCCATCCCCGGGAAGCCAAATGGCTCAGCGACGATGAAACACTTGCCCTGACCCAGGCCATCGACGAAGAGCAGCGGGCCCGGGAAGCAGCGCAAACGGTACGGCCGTCGATGTTCAAATTGCTCGCGGATCGGCAGATTCTGTTGTTCTGTTTCATCTATTTCTCCATTGCCCTGACCATCTACGGCGCGACCTTCTGGCTGCCCAGCATGATCAAGAAAATGGGCAGCCTCAGTGATTTCCAGGTCGGCCTGTTCAACTCGGTGCCGTGGATCATTTCCATCGTCGCCATGTACGGCTTTGCTGCCCTGGCCGCGCGCTTCAAGCATCAACAGGCCTGGGTCGCGGTGACCCTGGTGATTGCCGCCTTTGGTATGTTCATGTCCACCACCGGCGGGCCGATCTTCGCTTTTATCGCCATCTGTTTTGCCGCCATCGGCTTCAAGGCCGCCTCCGCTTTGTTTTGGCCTATCCCCCAGGGCTATCTGGACGCGCGCATTGCTGCTGCGGTGATCGCCCTGATCAACTCCATCGGCAACCTGGGCGGCTTCGTGGCACCGGCAACTTTTGGCTTCCTGGAGCAGACCACCGGCTCCATTCAAGGCGGCCTTTATGGCCTGGCCGCCACTTCGCTGCTGGCTGCGGTGGTGATCTTCTTTGCCCGCACGACGCCGAGAGGTGAACCGCGCCGCCCGCTTCTGGCTGAGTCCGACACGACCGTACTCAGCGCACCTTCCAGCCCAAAACCCTGATTGACCGGGAGCATTCTTTTGAAAATCACACGTGTAACAGTCACGCCAATCGCTTTCCGTGATCCGCCGTTACTCAACGCCAGCGGCATCCACGAACCCTTTGCCTTGCGTTCGATCATCGAAGTGGAAAGCGACAACGGTTATATCGGCCTGGGCGAGAGCTATGGCGACGCCCCGGCCCTGGCGATCCAGCAACAACTGCAAAGCCAGCTGATCGGCCTCGACCCGTTCGACCTCAATAAGCTGCGGCGTATCGTTCAGGCTACGGTTGCTGCTCATAAGCCTGCGAGCCTGGCCGGTGCCGAACTGGCCCCCGGTTCCCATGCCAGCAAGGCGGTGAGCAATGCCTATTCGGCCTTCGAGGTCGCCTTCCTCGATCTGCAGGCTCGGTCAATGAACCTGCCGCTGGTGGATCTTTTGGGCGGTGCCGTGCGCGATCGGGTGCCGTTCAGTGCCTACCTGTTCTTCAAGTATGCCGAGCACGCCCAGTCACCCTACGCGCCGGACAGCTGGGGCGAGGCGCTGAGCGAAGAGCAGATCGTCGCCCAGGCCCGGCGCATGATCGAGACCTATGGCTTCAAGAGCATCAAGCTCAAGGCCGGGGCCCTGGCGCCGGAACATGAGGTGTCGTGCATCAAGGCGCTGAAGAAGGCCTTCCCCGGCTATCCGCTGCGTATCGATCCTAATGGCAACTGGTCTCTGGAAACCTCGATCCGCATGGCCGAACTGCTCGGCGACGATTTGCAGTACTACGAGGACCCGACCCCTGGGCTGGACGGGATGGCCGAGCTGCATAAGCGTACCGGCCTGCCCCTGGCGACCAATATGGTGGTGACCGACTTCGACGAATTCCGCCGCAGCGTGGCGCAGAACAGCGTGCAGATCGTCCTTGCCGACCATCATTACTGGGGCGGCCTGCGCGATACCCAGGCATTGGCGAAGATGTGCGAGACCTTTGGTCTCGGTGTGTCGATGCATTCCAATTCGCATCTGGGCATCAGCCTGATGGCCATGACCCATGTCGCCGCCGCCGTGCCGAATCTGGATTTCGCCTGCGACACCCACTATCCGTGGCAGGAGCCTGACGAAGAAGTGATCAAGGGCGGCAAGCTGCCCATCGTTGACGGCTGCGTGCACCTGACCCGCGAGCCAGGGCTGGGGCTTGAGCTGGATTATGACCAGTTGGGCAAGCTCAATGACCAGTTCCTCAGCTGCGGGATTCGTCAGCGTGACGATGTGAAGCAGATGCAGAAGTACAAGCCGGAGTGGAAGGCAGTCAAGCCGCGTTATTGAGCCGCGACCATCGTGGGACCGGATTCAGCCGGGAAGACATTTTAACGGGCTATACACGTGTCGATCCTGACTGCGCCTTCCCGGCTAAAGCCGGTCCCACCTATACGATCAGGAGAGGAAACCGCCATCCACATTCAGCGCCACACCCGTGGTGTAGCTCGATGCATCGCTGGCCAGGTACAACACGGCGCCAGCCATTTCGCTGGGGTCGGCCACGCGTTGCAGGGGGATCTGCGCCAGGGCGGTCTTGAGGATGGCGTCGTTCTTGACCAGTGCCGAGGCGAATTTGGTGTCGGTCAGGCCCGGCAGCAGGGCGTTGCAGCGGATGCCGAACGCGGCGCACTCCTTGGCGAAGACCTTGGTCATATTGATCACTGCGGCCTTGGTCACCGAGTAGATGCCCTGGAATACGCCGGGGGACACGCCGTTGATCGAGGCCACGTTGATGATGCTGCCGCCGCCGTTGTCGCGCATCAGCTTGCCGGCTTCCACCGACATGAAGAAATACCCGCGGATATTCACGTCCACGGTCTTCTGGAAGGCGCCGAGATCGGTGTCCAGTACGTTGCAGAACTGCGGGTTGGTCGCGGCGTTGTTGACCAGAATATCCAGGCGGCCGAACTGTTCGCGGATCTGCGCGAAGACGCTGCTGATCTGTTCCATTTCGCCGATATGGCAGGCAATAGCCGTGGCCTGGCCACCGGCGGCGATGATGGCGTCAGCCACTTGCTGGCAGCCGTCGATCTTGCGACTGGACACGATCACGTGAGCGCCCTGTTGCGCCAGCAGTTTAGCGATGGCTTCACCGATACCGCGGCTGGCACCGGAAACGAAGGCGATCTTGCCGTCGAGGTCGAACAGTTGGGTCTTGGACATGTTGTCTTCCTTATAGGTCGCAATCAGAGACTGGATTTGCCGATCACTTGCAGGGCCATGTGTTCGAGCAGTTTATTCATGTGAATGAACTGGGCGAAACGCTTGTCCTGGGTCTGGCCGTGGAAAAAACGGTAGTAGATCTGCTGCACGATGCCGGCCAGGCGGAACAGGCCGTAGGTGTAATAGAAGTCGAAGTTGTCGATTTCGATCCCCGAGCGCTCGGCGTAGTAGTCGACGAACTGGCGGCGGGTAAGCATGCCCGGCGCGTGGCTGGGCTGACGGCGCATCAATTGTACCGGCGCCGGGTCATCGGCCTCGATCCAGTAGGCCAGAGTATTGCCCAGGTCCATCAACGGATCGCCCAGAGTGGTCAGCTCCCAGTCGAGCACGCCGATAATCTGCATCGGGTTGGCCGGATCGAGGATCACGTTGTCGAAGCGGTAATCGTTGTGGACGATGCTGGAGACAGGGTGGTCGGCGGGCATTTTTTCCAACAGCCAGTCGCGTACCTTGTCCCAGGCCGGGGCGTCCGGGGTCAGAGCCTTGGCGTAACGGTCGCTCCAGCCGCTGATCTGCCGGGCCACATAACCCTCGGGTTTGCCCAGGTCGGCGAGGCCACAGGCGCTGTAATCAACCCGGTGCAGCTCGACGAAGCGATCGATGAAGCTCTTGCACAGCGCCTCGGTCTGCCCGGCATCGAGGTTCAGCTCGGCGGGCAATTCGGCGCGCAGGATGATGCCCTTGACCCGTTCCATGACATAGAACTCTGCGCCGATCACTGACTCGTCGGTGCAGTGCACATACGCCTTGGGGCAATAGGGGAAAGCGTCGCGCAACTGGTTGAGGATACGGTACTCGCGGCCCATGTCATGGGCGGACTTGGCCTTGTGGCCGAACGGCGGGCGGCGCAGGACGAATTCCTGTTCGGGGTATTGCAGCAGATAGGTCAGGTTCGACGCACCGCCGGGAAACTGGCTGATCGCCGGGCTGCCGCTCAGGCCGGGAATGTGCGCCTTGATATAGGGATCGATGAGAGCTGTGTCGAGTTCTTCGCCGCTACGGATCTGAGTGGACTGGTCGGTGAGCGCCATGCTTATCCCTTCTACTTATTATGGAGCGCACAGATCATTGACTAATCTAATGCAGCTCACAAGCTGGAAAAGGCCTTATAGGCCAGCGTGTTGCAGGTCAATCAGTGGCTTTGATCAAGCGCCTGGCGTTTTGCAGAGACAAAAAAACCGAGGCCTGGGCAGACCTCGGTATCGGGTGCATCAGCGCTGTCGCAAGCCTCAGGCCGGGAACAGTTCGCTCAGTTTCATGGCCAGCATCATGTCGCCTTCGGCGCGCAGCTTGCCGCCCATGAAGGCCTGCATGCCGTCGGTCTCGCCACTGACGATGCCTTGCAGAGTTTCGCCGTCCATGACCAGAGTGACCTGGGCGTCAGGGTTCTCGCCTTCCTGCAGTTCGCAGGTGCTGTCCTTGACGATCAGGGAGAAGTGTTTGTCTTCGTCGATGCGGAAACCGAAAACCAGGTCCAGGCCAGCGGCGGCGCTTGGGTTGAACTTGGCTTTCATTGCTTGAACGGCGTCGGCTACAGAGGTCATGGTTCGATCCTTTTTTCTAGTGTGGGTACAGCGTCACGAGACGCGGTGTGCCGGACTCAGCGATAAGTGATGAGTTCCGGTGCCCTCAACAGTTGCAGGTGTGCGTGACTGTTGAAGGAAGCCAGTGCCACCTCGCGCCCGCGAAATTTCAGCAGGTTCAGCGAAGTGTTGACGATTTGCCAGTTGAGCTCGAATGCCTGGGTGACCGGCACTTGCGTAATCAAGTGAAGCAGGGCGGTGATGGTGCCGCCAGACGTAAACACGGCGATGCGTTCATGGCCCTCGGCACTGTCGAGCAGGCGGTGCAGGCCACCCTGGACCTGTTCCAGAAATTGCTGCCAGCTTTGCAGGCCGGCGGTGTCGTATTCGCCGCTGACCCAGCGCGCGATGATCAGGGCAAACAGACGTTGGAACTCGGCGCGGTGTTCAGTGGCGTTGCGCATCACGTCCAGTGCCTGGGGTTCATCATCGAGCATCGCCGGGAGCAGGGCGCGGATCACTGCCTCGGCATCGAACTCGTCGAACGCCGGATCCACTTCGATGCCGGGCGCCGCGCTGGATAACTGCCCCAATGCGGCTTCGGCCGTATGCTGTTGGCGGCGCAATGAGCCGGCCACGCAACGGTCGAGGCTGATATCCATCTGGTCCAGGTGGGCGCCGACCAGTTCGGCCTGACGAATACCCAGCGCCGACAATACGTCGTAATTGTCGGCACCAAACGAGGCCTGGCCATGTCGTATCAAGTAGATGCTGCCCACGTCCGTGTCATCCCGGTACGGTGAAGGTTTGGCGAGGTTATGAGGATGCCGGTGGGCTGTCAATGAAAATTCATACGTTTGTTTGAATGGGCTTTGCGCATCATCGAAACTTCGTGCAAACGCTCTGGCTGGTCGGCGGCGAGTCACGCCGGTATGCTTGGAAGTTCGCGCTCCTGTCTCGGGGGGCGTCACGCAATTGAGGAATATCTGTGGAGTTTTTAGCCGATTACGCCAGTTTTCTGGCCAAGACGGTCACACTGGTGGTCGCCATTATCGTCGTGCTGGTGTTTATCGCTGCGCTGCGTGGCAAGGGCCGTCGTCGCACGGCAGGGCAGATGCAGGTCACCAAACTGAATGATTTCTACAAGGGCCTGCGTGAGCGCCTTGAGCAGTCGCTGCTCGGCAAGGACGCGCTCAAGGCTTTGCGCAAACAGCAGGGCAAGGCGCAGAAGCTGGAAAAGAAAGCTGCCGCGGTCAAGCCGCGGGTCTACGTGCTGGACTTCGATGGCGATATCAAGGCTTCGGCCACCGAAAGCATGCGCCATGAGATCACCGCGCTGCTGAGCGTAGCCACCGACCAGGACGAAGTGGTATTGCGTCTGGAAAGCGGCGGCGGCATGGTCCACAGCTATGGCCTGGCCTCCTCGCAACTGGCGCGGATCCGCCAGGCCGGGATTCCCCTGACCATCTGCATCGACAAGGTCGCAGCCAGCGGCGGCTATATGATGGCGTGCATAGGCGACAAGATCATCAGCGCGCCCTTTGCCATCCTCGGTTCCATCGGGGTGGTGGCGCAGTTACCCAACGTCAACCGCCTGTTGAAAAAACATGATATCGACTTTGAAGTCCTGACGGCCGGCGAGTACAAGCGCACCTTGACGGTCTTCGGCGAAAACACCGAGAAGGGCCGGGAGAAGTTCCAGCAGGATCTGGATATCACCCACGACCTGTTCAAGAATTTCGTGGCGCGCTATCGGCCGCAACTGAGCATCGACGAAGTGGCCACCGGTGAAGTCTGGCTGGGCATGGCGGCGCTCGACAAGCAACTGGTCGATGAGCTCAAGACCAGCGACGAGTATCTGTCCGAAAAAGCCAGGTCGGCAGACGTGTTCCATCTGCATTTCGCCCAGCGCAAGAGTCTGCAGGAGCGGGTAGGGCTGGCGGCCAGTGGCTCGATTGATCATCTGCTGACCCGTTGGTGGAGCCGCTTGACCCAGCAGCGGTTCTGGTAAATTGACAGCGGTATCTATTTGAGCTTTTTCTGAAAAACGTGTTGATAGGCTGGCCATTTCTTCTCCATAAAAGAATGGCCCGCTATGCCGAATACTATTGCCTACCCGGCCGACCATCCGCTGATGGCGGCTTATATTTCCACCCATGGCGTGATTGTCAAAAGCCCATCGAGCTTTGCCCGGGAACAGATAAAAAAGTACTTCAGGGAGCATTTTTCCCTTGAGCTCGACCCTGATGCCACACGCATCGTCACCCTGACCTTCAATACCTCGCCCATCCCCTGTCCGGCAACGTTGCTGAGCGCCCTGACCCTGACCGAAGCGACCTTGCGCCACTATCGCAAGCACTTTGGCTGGCTGAACGGCATTGGACCTGTGGCGCCCTACCGCGATGGTGGTATCGCCATGCGCCTGGTGGATAAACTCCCTACAGGCGTACCTGTGCATCTGGTTGAAGGTCTGTACAGAGACAGCACTCCTCAGGTCTATGACGCCTCGACCCATATCAATGTCCGCCCCGAGGCGTTCAAGGCCTTCGTCAAGGACATTGACCTGCGCAAGCGTTACCGGGCGTACCTGAACACGTTCTGGTCGGCCAATGCCCGCTATTACCCGGTTTTGGCCAGGGCGGCCTTTATCAAGGCGGTCTTTATCCAGGCTGCGGAAAACAGCCTCGGCGAGGCGGACCGGCTCTTGGCGCTTGCGGCAGCAGGGCTGCCGGCTGTGCAGCAATGGACTGAGCTGACCCCCGACCACATGCAGGCAACTGCCACCGCCGACGCTCACCTGCACATCGCCCCCTTGAAAATCCATCGCTATACCTCAACGGATATCCTGCTGATCCGGGACATGCGCCATCCACGGGTGCTGCTGTATATCCCGGGCAACTCGTCGCCCATCCACGGCTTTGCCGATGAGCATGCCATGGCCGACTGGTTGGCAGCGCAATGCCGTGAGCCGCGCAAGCGTGCGGCGCTGGAGATGCATTTCCGTGAGCGGGATGATCACGACGGCCTGTTTGTCAGTGGTTTGCATACGACGTTGGAGGGCGTTGCGGCCTATCCCCACTGGCTCAGCTACGACAGTGGCGCCTGGCCGCCCCGGCACCTGATTCACGCAGGCAAGACAATCAGCGGTGACCCCTTCGTTTTCCTGCGCAGGCAGATGCAGCAGCGCCTGACCTCGGATGCTGGATCGTTGATCCGCACATCCGCAGACGCCCTGCTCAATGGGTTGAGCGAAGGGCTGTCCCGAAGTCTGCTGGTGACCGGTGTGATCGCCCTGGTGGTGCCTGAAGCCATTCCATTCATTGTCGGGCTGTCCGTCACCCTGATTGGCACCGGTACTGCCCAGATTGTCCGGGGCAATAGCCTGGAGCAGCGGCAACAGGGGCTGCAGCGTGTCGAGTTTGGCCTGTTCAATGCCGTGCCCCTGGCTGCCGGAGAACTCATGGGTGCTGCTGCGGGGGTAGAGGCCACGGTTGACCGGGTCGAGTCGAGCGTAACCCTGGTGCAGCCGCCGGTGCTGGCCCCACTGAAACTTACTCACGAGCCGCCCGGACTGGCCTCCCTCAGCCCGTCGCTGCGCCAATCCCTGCGTGCTTTCGAGGCGCCTTCTGCCAGGGCTCAGGGGCAGCCGACGATCCCCGGCCCCAACGGTATGCTCGATATCCATCACGCGGATGGTCGTTACTTTCTGGCCATTCATGACAAGGCGTATGAAGTCCGCTGGGAGAACGCTGCCCGTCAATGGCGAATTATTTCCCCTGATGGCAAGGGCGAGGTAGGGCCTTTTGTCCGGCAACTGCCCGACGACCAATGGGATATCGATAAAGGACGGCTCAAGGGCGGCATGGATAACGGTCCGGCAGTGCCGGTGGGTGAAGCTGCGGCGTCGGGGCCTTCCCTGGATGAGCGGGTCACGGCGTTGTATCCGGGCTTCTCACAGCAGCAGATTGCGGAGTTTCTTGCCGACCTGCGTGGCACAGGCCTGTCCCTGGAAGTGCAGTTGACCCGGTTGGCGACGGATTATCAGGCGCTGGAACAGAGTCTTGAACGTTGGCTCAATGGTCCGCTGAACTGGGGGCCGAGGATCGATGGAGTGGCGATTTCGGTGTCACGGGAAGCCCGCAGCCGGGCGGCGGATATCATCAAGCGTTGCTGGCAGCGGCAAACCCCGGTCGAAGGCCTGGCGGCACGACATATCGATGGCTACATGCTCAATCTGGCGAGCATTCCCGTGGGCGACCTGCCGCCGCTGCCGGGAGATTTCAGCCATGTGACGGCCATTAACCTGTCCGGCACTTTTACCTCCCACCTGAGCGCCAGTGCTCTGATCATCAAATGCCCGAACCTGCGTTGGCTCACTCTGGAGCACAATTTTCTTGAGCGGGTGCCTGATGGCATCCGCGGGCTGTCACAACTGACCCGCCTGAGCCTGGCCAATAACCGCATCGAACTCAGTCTCGACATGATGAGCACGCTCAGGACGCTGCCCAGGTTGAAACAACTGGACCTGTCCTTCAACCCGCTGGGCCCGTTGCTGGATGTGAGCAGCATGTCCGAGCTGATCAACCTGTTACTGCGCCATACAGGTATCGATGCGTTGCCCGTTGGGGTCTGTGATTTGCCCAACCTGCTGGCTCTGGACCTGCGCAATAACCGGATGACTATTTTGCCCGAAGCGTTCTTTCAGCGGGAAAGGCTACTGCAGCACAGTCTGCTCGATGGCAACCCGTTGACGCCGATAGCTCGCGGGCGTCTGGCCGTACTGCGGGTACCCCTCGTCGAGCAACCACAAGGCGGCAGCCTCGACTTCTGGCTGGAGCACACGCCGCAGGCACAGCGCGCGCGGCGCCGGGATATCTGGGACCTGCTCTGGACCCAGGAGCATGCGACCGATTTCTTCGAAGTGATTGCCAGGCAACAGGGTTCGGCCGATTTCGAGATCGATCCTCAGGGCGTCAGCGACCGGGTCTGGCAGGTACTGGAGGCAGGTGCTCAGGATCAGGCGTTGCGCACTCGCCTTATTGGCATGGCCGCCCATCCGCAGACCTGCGCCGATGGTGCGGCGGTCATGTTCAGCAATATGGAGCTGGAGGTGTTGGTCAGTCGGGCCAGGGCCCAGGCTGTCGCCGGAGGGGAAGGGCAGTCGTTGTTGAAGTTGTTGCGCGGCCTTTACCGACTCGAAGAGGTAGATGCCATTGCCCGCCGCGATGCTGCCGCCAGGGTCGATTTCGTCGAGGATGTCGAGGTGATACTGGCGTATCGCACGAGGCTGGCCAGTCGCCTGGAGCTGCCCATCAATACCCGGAGAATGATCTATGGCGATGTTGCGGATGTTTCTCTGCAGGTCATTACTCGCACCGGGCAAATCGTTCTTGGCAATGAAACTTCGGCACGCCTGGCGGAGTTTGCCCTCGGCCGTGAATTCTGGGTGGATTATCTGGAGCGTCAATATGCCGATCAGTTCGTGCTCTGTCGGCAGCCGACCGCCGATCAGATGGAAGCGCTGGATGAACGATTGGCGAAGGAGTCGCTGACCGATGCGGCCTACAAGGAAGCGGCCGATGCGCTGATGCGTCAGCGTCGCGAGGATGAGCAAGGGTTGATGAAGCGATTGACTGAGGGGGAGTTGGCCAAGGCGGCCCGGTAAAAACAGCGCTGCCGCGCGGCGAACGGTTGGCAGGGGGTGAGAGCAAATCGGGTGGGAGCGAATTTATTCGCGAATTGGCCAGTACATCCGATGCATGTGTATTGTATGAAATCCTGCTTACGCGAATGAATTCGCTCCCACAGAGTATCCGGGGATATGGCAGGTTTTGCATTGTGTGATAGAGCTGGCGATGGCGTCAGGTCAGTCCGTGAGGATATTGACCTTTGATCCCGCTATCGCCAGCACGTCTGCTAGCACAAAATCCCATTCAGCTTTGTTCAGGCAGCTTCTGACTCAGCGCCGACGGAACAACGGCAGCGGTTCGTCAGTCGCAGCCTGGTACGTCACCGAGAAATCATTCAGACCTTCCAGGGCTTCGTACGGGTCTTTGTCGGCGCGAATGGCGAAGGCGTCGAAACCGCAGCGCTGCAGATAGAACAACTGGTCGCGCAACACGTCGCCAATGGCCCGCAACTCGCCCTTGTAGCCGTAGCGATCACGCAGCAGACGCGCGTTGGAGTAACTGCGCCCATCGGTGAAGGCCGGAAAGTTCAGGGCAATCACCTGGAACTGATCGACGTCATCACCGATTTCCTCGGCTTCTTCGTCACTGTCCAGCCATACGCCCAGGCCGCCATCGCGAGCCTTGAGCGCATGGGCGTGGTCGCGCCACAGGGCCAGGGGCACGATCAGGTCGTCGCAGTTGGACAGGCCGTCGAGGGTCGTTTCCTTGGGCAGCAGGTGCCAGGTTTCGTCGATGACCGCGTGATTCTTAATGATTCGCTGCATAGACGCGCTCCTTGAAAGGGTCGATGCCAATACGTTGGTAGGTGTCGATGAAGCGCTCGTCTTCGGTACGTTTTTCCACGTACACGTCGATCAGCTTCTCGATCACATCCGGCATTGCATCCTGGGCGAAGGACGGGCCGAGGATCTTGCCCAGGCTGGCGTCGCGGCTGGCGCTGCCACCCAGGGAGACCTGGTAGAACTCTTCACCCTTCTTGTCCACGCCGAGAATACCGATATGGCCGACGTGGTGGTGGCCGCAGGCGTTCATGCAACCGGAAATGTTCAGGTCCAGCTCGCCGATATCGAACAGGTAGTCCAGGTCATCGAAACGACGCTGGATGGACTCGGCAATCGGAATCGACTTGGCGTTGGCCAGGGAGCAGAAGTCGCCACCAGGGCAGCAGATGATGTCGGTCAGCAGGCCGATGTTCGGCGTGGCGAAACCTTGCTCGCGCAGTTCGTTCCACATGCTGAACAATTGGCTCTGCTCGACATCGGCCAGGATGATGTTCTGCTCATGGGAGGTGCGCAGCTGGCCGAAGCTGTAGCGGTCGGCCAGGTCGGCGACGCCATCCAGTTGCTTGTCGGTGATATCGCCAGGCGCTACGCCGGTAGGCTTGAGCGACAGCGTCACTGCGGCATAGCCGGGCTTCTTGTGCGCCAGCACGTTACGGGTGCGCCAGCGGGCGAAACCAGGGTGCTGGGCATCCAGGGCGGCCAGTTCGGCGTCCTGGTTGCTCAGGGCCTTGTAGTCCGGATCGACGAAATGCTTGGCGACACGCTGTACTTCGGCGTCGGTCAGGGTGGTCTGGCCGCCACGCAGGTGGGCCATTTCCGCTTCGACTTTTTCGGCGAAGACTTCAGGCGTCAGGGCCTTGACCAGGATCTTGATCCGCGCCTTGTATTTGTTGTCACGACGGCCGTAGCGGTTGTAGACACGCAAGATGGCGTCGAGGTAGCTCAACAGGTCCTGCCACGGCAGGAATTCGTTGATAAAGGCGCCTACGACCGGAGTCCGTCCCAGTCCGCCACCGACCAATACGCGGAAGCCCAGCTCACCGGCGGCGTTGAGTACCGGCTCCAGGCCGATATCGTGCACTTCAATGGCGGCGCGGTCAGTGGTCGAACCATTGATGGCAATCTTGAATTTGCGCGGCAGGTAGGCGAATTCCGGGTGGAACGTCGTCCACTGGCGGACGATCTCGCACCATGGACGCGGATCAACCAGCTCATCGGCTGCAACACCGGCGAACTGGTCGGTGGTGACGTTGCGCAGGCAGTTGCCGCTGGTCTGAATAGCGTGCATCTGCACGGTGGCCAGTTCAGCGAGAATATCGGGGACGTCCTCCAGTGCAGGCCAGTTGAACTGCACGTTCTGACGGGTACTGATGTGGGCATAGCCCTTGTCGTAGTCGCGGGCGATCTTCGCCATCATGCGCACCTGACGCGAAGTCAGCTGACCATAAGGCACGGCTACTCGCAGCATCGGTGCAAAACGCTGCACGTAAAGCCCATTTTGCAGGCGTAGAGGACGGAATTCCTCCTCGCTGAGTTCCCCGGCCAGATAGCGTCGGGTCTGATCACGGAACTGCTTGACGCGGTCCTCGATGATCCGCTGATCGTACTCGTCGTATACGTACATATAGGTCCAGTTCTCGGGCTTATAAATGTCGCAGAGCGATGTTGCTCCTGCGCCATCTAAACAATTCTGCGCGCACGGCCGCGCACTCCCTGACGGAGCCGGGGGAAGATACCAGTTTGCGGATATACGCAAAAGTGAAGTTTGAGTATATGCAAATAACCAAAATGACTAAGGCGCTTATAAGTGCTGATAGCCCTGCTTGTGATAAGGGCAATGCTCGACTTAACTGGGGAGGTGGTCAATGGGCGCTGCACGTATTCCGGGCCACAAAGCCTTATAAAACCGACAAGAGGCGATGCGATGAGTAATCACCCTAAAACCGTGAAAAGCGATAGTAGCGTTGATGCCTGGGCCATTTTCTTCCTCATCATCCTGGTGGTCGGAGCCGCCGTGTTCTGGGTCAGCCATCAGTAAGTTTGCGGGCCGGGCTTGTCTGGTCTTGGATTTCCAGGCAAGCCGCCGATAAGCTATGCAGGCCGGACGTTTTGGCAGGCATGCTTTTGGTTTTTCAAGGCTTTGTGACTATGAACAGGTTTTTGTGCTGTTGGCTCTTAGTCGCAGGCAGCCTTTGGATGAATACAAGTCTGGCCGCCTCGGTGATTTTTTTGAATCCCGGCTCGGCGACGGATAACTATTGGTCGTCGTATTCGAAATTCATGCAGGCGGCGGCCGAGCGGGTCGGCATGTCGCTGACAGTGCTGTATTCGGATCGCGATACCCGAACCCTTCTCGATTTGGCCCGGGACAGCTTGCAAGGCCCGACACGGCCGGACTATCTGGTGTTTTCCAACGAATTGAACGTGGCGCCGGAAATCCTCCGTCTGTCCCAGGACAGCGGGGTCAAGCTATTCCTGGTCAACAACACGCTGAGCGCCAGTCAGACGGAAATCCTCGGCGACGTCCAAACGCGCTACCCTGACCTGATCGGTAGCCTGATCGGTAATGACGAGGAGGGCGGTTACCTGATCGCCGATCAGCTGATGAGCCTGCACCCGCCCCTTGCACCCGATGAGAGTATCGAGATGCTGGCTTTCTCCGGCACTAATACCACGCCGGTTTCCCTGCGCCGCGAACAGGGCATGTACCGCGCTCTGGCCGAACATCCGCAAGTGCACCTGCGTCAGATCGTTCTCGGCGGTTGGCGTCGTGACCGGGCTCTGGAGCAGGCGCGGGTGCTGCTCAAGCGCTATCCGGACGTGAAGCTGATCTGGGCCGCCAGCGACCAAATGGCCTACGGCGCCATGGACGCGGTGCGTGAATTGGGCAAGAAACCCGGCAAGGACGTGCTGTTCGCTACTATCAATGGTTCGCCGCAAGCTCTCAAGGCTCAGGCCGATGGCAGCCTGAATGTGCTGGCTGTAGGGCACATCATGATCGGCGGCTGGGCCATGGTGCTGCTGCACGATTATGATCGTGCCAGCATCGCTGAGCGCCACAATCCGGGCGCGAGGCAGGTGCGGGTATTGAGACTGTTGGGTTCGAGTGATGCGCCGGCGTTTGCTGAGTCCAGCAAACGCGCCGATCGTGGCATTGACGTGCGCCAGTACAGCATGGAGGGTAGCGAGGGTAGTGTCGACCAGCCGTTTACCCCAAGACGCATTCAACCTTAGCTGCGGGCAAAATGTACGATCAGTTGCACCACACCCAGCAGCATCGCTGCGAACAGAATCGTGAACAGTACGCCCATCATCACGAATTGCGCGGGCTTGCCTTGGCTGAAGTCGCGGCTGCGGTTCTTGCTGCTCTGCACGCCGAATGCGGCGGCCAGGACGCTGTGCAGCATTTGCCAGAACGTAGGGGGTTTATTGTCTTGAGGAGGCTTGTCCATGGGAAATGCTCGCTGGGGCGGGGGCCTCAGCAAGCATAGATGGTCCTGTGCAGGTGCGCCTGACAGGCTCTTGTGGGACCGGCCAACGCCGGTCCCACATTGGATCTCCTGCAGGTTCTGGGTTTGCCTTTACTCGTCGTAACCCAGATTCGGCGCCAGCCAGCGCTCGGTTACGCTGAGGTCCTGACCCTTGCGCGCGGTGTAGCTTTCCACCTGATCCTTGTCGACCTTGCCCACAGCGAAGTACTGCGCCTGAGGATGGGCGAAGTACCAGCCGCTGACTGCTGCGGCCGGGAACATGGCGTAGTGCTCGGTGAGAAACACGCCGCTGCGGCCCGGAGTGTGCTCGGGCGTGCCGGCAGGCAGCGGGTCGAGCAGTTCGAACAGGGCGCGCTTCTCGGTGTGGTCCGGGCAGGCCGGATAGCCGGGAGCAGGGCGGATGCCCAGGTATTGCTCCTTGATCAGCGCCTCGTTATCCAGGGCTTCATCCTTGGCATAACCCCAGTACTCTTTGCGCACCTGTTGGTGCAGCCATTCAGCGCACGCCTCGGCCAGACGGTCAGCCAGGGCCTTGACCATGATCGAGTTGTAGTCGTCGCCTCTGTCTTGATAGGCCTTGGCGACTTCTTCGGCACCGATACCGGCGGTGGTGATGAAGCCGCCGATATAGTCGGTGACGCCACTGGACTTGGGCGCAACGAAGTCGGCCAGGGAGAAGTTCGGCTTGCCGTCGGTCTTGATGATCTGCTGGCGCAGGTGATGCAGCTTCGCCATTGGCTTGCCGTCTTCGCCGTAGACCTCCAGGTCATCGTCATCGACCTGATTGGTCGGCCAGAAGCCGAACACGGCGCGGGCGCTGATCAGCTTCTCGTCGATCAGTTTACGCAGCAGTTGCCGGGCATCGGCAAACAGGCTTGTAGCCGCTTCGCCCACCACTTCGTCGGTCAGGATGCGCGGGTACTTGCCCGCCAGGTCCCAAGAGATGAAGAACGGCGTCCAGTCGATATACTCGGCCAGTACGTCGAGGTCGATATTGTCCAGTACGCGGCTGCCAATGAAGGTCGGTTTGACCGGGGTGTAGCTGGCCCAGTCGAACTGCGGCTTCTTCGCCACCGCCGCGCCATAGCTCAGGCGTTCGGTGCGGGCGCTGCGGGCCGACGTGCGTTCACGTACGTCGATGTATTCCAGGCGCGTCTTCTCGACGAACGCCGGTTTCAGTTCCTTGGACAGCAACTGCGTGGCCACACCCACGGCGCGGGAGGCGTCGGTAACGTAGATCACTGCGTCATTGCTGTATTTGGGTTCGATCTTCACCGCCGTGTGCGCCTTGGAGGTGGTAGCGCCGCCGATCATCAGTGGCAGATGGAAGTCCTGACGCTGCATTTCCCGGGCAACATGCACCATCTCGTCCAGGGACGGGGTAATCAGGCCGGACAGGCCGATGATGTCGCACTTCTGCTCCTTGGCCACCTGCAGGATCTTCTCCGCCGGAACCATCACGCCCAGGTCGACGATGTCGTAGCCGTTGCAACCCAGCACCACGCCGACGATGTTCTTGCCGATATCGTGCACGTCGCCCTTGACCGTAGCCATGAGGATCTTGCCCTTGGCTTCGGGCTTGTCGCCTTTTTCCAATTCAATGAACGGAATCAGGTGGGCCACAGCCTGCTTCATGACGCGGGCAGACTTGACCACTTGCGGCAGGAACATTTTGCCCGAGCCGAACAGGTCGCCGACGATATTCATGCCCGACATCAGCGGGCCTTCGATGACTTCGATAGGGCGCTTGAACGACTGACGCGACTCTTCGGTGTCTTCAACGATATGAGTGGTGATGCCTTTGACCAGGGCGTGTTCCAGGCGCTTGTTGACGTCCCAGTTGCGCCATTCCTCGGTCTCGGCTTCCTTGACGCTGCCATCGCCCTTGTACTTGTCGGCAATCGCCAGCAGGGCGTCGGTGCCTTCTGGCGTGCGGTTGAGCACCACGTCCTCGACGGCATCGCGAAGCTCTTGCGGAATCTGGTCGTAGATCTCCAGCTGCCCGGCGTTGACGATACCCATGGTCAGGCCGTTGCGGATCGCATACAACAGGAACACCGAGTGAATCGCCTCGCGCACCGGGTTGTTGCCACGGAACGAGAACGACACGTTGGACACACCGCCGGAGGTCAGGGCATACGGCAGTTCGTCGCGGATATAGGCGCAGGCGTTGATGAAGTCCACGGCATAGTTGTTGTGCTCTTCGATACCGGTGGCGACGGCGAAGATGTTCGGGTCGAAGATGATGTCTTGCGGCGGGAAGCCGACTTCATTGACCAGAATGTCATAGGAACGCTTGCAGATTTCCTTCTTGCGCGCCTCGGTATCGGCCTGGCCGTCTTCGTCGAAGGCCATGACCACCACGGCGGCGCCATAGCGCTTGCACAGTTTGGCGTGATGAATGAACTGCTCGACGCCTTCCTTCATGCTGATGGAGTTGACGATGCCCTTGCCCTGAATGCACTTGAGGCCGGCTTCGATCACTTCCCATTTCGACGAGTCGATCATGATCGGCACGCGCGAGATGTCCGGCTCGCCTGCGATCAGGTTGAGGAAGGTGACCATGGCCTTCTTCGAGTCGAGCATGCCCTCGTCCATGTTGATGTCGATCACCTGGGCACCGGCTTCGACCTGCTGCAGGGCGACTTCCAGGGCTTCGGTGTAGTTTTCTTCACGGATCAGGCGGGCAAAACGGGCGGAGCCGGTAATGTTGGTCCGCTCGCCGACGTTGACGAACAACGACTGGCGATCAATGGTGAACGGCTCCAGGCCGGACAAGCGACAGGCCGGAGCAATGTCCGGGATCTGCCGCGGTGCATGTTTGCCGACCGCTTCAGCGATGGCCTTGATATGCGCAGGCGTGGTGCCGCAGCAGCCGCCGACGATATTGAGGAAGCCGCTCTCGGCGAATTCTTCGACGACCTTGGCCATTTCCGCCGGCGATTCGTCGTACTCGCCGAATTCGTTGGGCAGACCGGCATTGGGGTGAGCGGACACATGGGTGTCGGCCTTGGTCGACAGCTCTTGCAGGTACGGGCGCAGGTCGCTGGCACCCAGGGCGCAGTTCAGGCCCACGGAGATCGGTTTGGCGTGGCTCACCGAGTTCCAGAACGCTTCAGTGGTCTGGCCCGACAGGGTGCGGCCGGACGCGTCGGTGATGGTCCCGGAAATCATGATCGGCAGCTCGAAACCCAGCTCTTCGAATACGCCCTGCACGGCGAAGATCGCCGCCTTGGCGTTGAGGGTGTCGAAAATGGTTTCGATCAGGATCAGGTCGGAACCGCCTTCGATCAGGCCCCTGGTGGCCTCGGTGTAGTTTTCCACCAGTTCATCGAAGGTGACGTTGCGATAGCCGGGGTTATTGACGTCCGGGGACAGCGAGCAGGTACGGCTGGTCGGGCCGAGGACACCGGCGACGAAGCGCGGGCGATCCGGGGTTTCCAGGGTCTTGGCATCGGCGACCCGGCGGGCCAGGCGGGCGCCTTCCACGTTCAGCTCGTAAACCAGTGCTTCCATGCCGTAATCGGCCTGGGACACCTGCGTTGCGTTGAAGGTGTTGGTTTCGAGGATGTCGGCCCCGGCATCCAGGTAAGCCTTCTCGATGGCACCGATCACGTCGGGACGGGTCAGGACCAGCAGGTCGTTGTTGCCCTTGACGTCACTCGGCCAGTCAGCGAAACGCTTGCCACGGTAGTCCTCTTCCTCGAGGCGATAGCTCTGGATCATGGTGCCCATGCCACCATCAAGGATCAGGATCCTCTGCTTGAGAGCTTGCTGGAACGAGTGGAGGCGGGCGCTGCGGTCAGACATAGGGCTACCTGGACGGGTCGATACAGAAAGGTCGAAATGATAGCAAACCCGAACGGTTTTAGCGTTGTCCAGGGTTTTGCATGAATATCATTCATGTTGGCGGTTTGCAGCTCTCTGTAGAATCTCGATTTTTATCCTGGGACGCAGGTTATGCCGTTACGTTCGATGGTCAGCATTGTATGGATGCTGATCAGTGCAGCTGCCTGTGCCGAGGATCTGCTGCCGCAAATTTCCTACACTCGTGATATCCAACCGATTCTTACCGAGAAGTGCGTGGCCTGCCATGCCTGCAACGATGCCGCCTGTCAGCTCAACCTGGGCAGTGGCGAAGGCGCGTTGCGCGGCGCTTCCAAGGTACCGGTGTACCAGGGCGATCGCCCCACCGCTGTGGCGCCGACGCGGATCTTCTACGATGCCATTGGGCCGGATGCCTGGCGCCACAAGGGCTTCTACTCGGTACTCGACGCCCAGGGCAGCCAGGCGGCCTTGATGTCGCGCATGCTCGAACTGGGCCACAGCGCGCCACTGCAACCCAATGCCAAGCTGCCGGACGAGATCGTGTTGGGCCTGAACCGCGATAACAGTTGCCCGGCGCCCAACGAATTCAATGCCTACGCGGCGGCTCATCCCAAAGAGGGCATGCCCATGGCCGTTACCGGCCTGACCGATGCCCAGTATCAGACCGTGCAGCGCTGGCTGGCGGCTGGAGCGCCGGTTGATCAACAGGCGATCCAGGCCAATGCCGTGGAAGCCTCTCAGATCGCTGACTGGGAAGCCTTGCTCAATCGCCCCGGCTCCAGCGAAGCCCTGGTCGGGCGCTGGCTTTACGAGCACCTGTTCCTCGCCCACATCTATTTCACCAATGGTGATCAGGAGCATTTCTTTCAGTGGGTGCGTTCGCGTACGCCCAGCGGCCAGCCCATCGACCTGATCGCCACCCGCCGTCCCAACGACGACCCCGGTACGCAAGTCTATTACCGCCTGATGCCGGTGCAGGGCGTGATCGTGCACAAGACCCACATCACTTATCCGCTCAACGCGCAGAAACTCGACCGGGTCAAACAGCTGTTCTATAGCGGCAGCTGGCGTGCAACGTCCTTGCCCGGTTACGGACCGGAGCGCCGCGCCAACCCGTTCGATACCTTCGAAGCGATCCCGGCCGTGGCCCGCTACCAGTTCATGCTGGATAACGCCGAATACTTCGTTCGCACCTTCATCCGCGGCCCGGTCTGCCGTGGGCAAATTGCCACGGACGTAATCCGCGACCAGTTCTGGGTGCTGTTCCAGGAGCCGGCCCATGACCGCTACATATTTGATGCGGTATACCGCAGCAAGGCCACGCCATTGCTGGCCATGCCGGGGCAGAACGATGACGTCGGCAGCGTCCTGCGGTTGTGGCTCGACTATCGGGACAAGCGCAACGAATACGAGGACCTGCGCCGCGATGCGTACGCGCAGATGCCGCCGCCCGGTTGGTCGACACTGTGGGCGGGCAATGACAATGCGCTGCTGACGGTTTTCCGTCATTTTGACAGCGCCTCGGTGAACAAGGGCTTGATCGGCGAGGTGCCGCAATCGCTGTGGCTGTTCGACTACCCCTTGCTGGAGCGTACTTATTACCAGCTGGCGGTGAATTTCGACGTATACGGCAATGTCTCCCATCAGGCCCAGACCCGCCTGTATTTCGACCTGATCCGCAACGGTGCCGAGGTCAACTTCCTGCGTCTGATGCCCGCCGACAAGCGCGATGGAATCCTTGCCGACTGGTATCAGGAAGGTGGCAAATTCAAGATGTGGCTGGATTATCAGAAAATCGATGACGACAAGCCCACCGGCATGCAACTTGATCCCAAGGATCCCAAGCGTGATTTCGCCCTCAAGCTGGTGCAGCGCGCCGGAACCCTGGATGCTGCGCCCGACCCGATCAACCGTTGTACCGGCGACTGCTCGCGAGCCGGCATCAGCGATAGCTTCAAGCAGGTCGAGCAGGTGCTCAGTCGCCTGGCGTCTCGCCCCGCTGCGGCGCTGAAGGTGATCGACTACCTGCCGGAAGCGACAATGCTGCGCATCGAGGACAGCAGCGGTAAGCGGGTGATGTACAGCATGCTGCGCAACCGTGCCCACGCCAACGTGGCTTTCCTGCTTGGCGAGTCATCGCGCTATCAGCCGGGGCTGGATACCTTGACTATCTATCCGGGCGTGATCAGCAGCTACCCGAACTTCATGTTCAATGTTCCGGCTGGCGAGGTCCCGGCCTTTGTCGCGGCCATGCAGCAGGCCCGGCATCAGCCGGAGTTCGAGAAGATCGTGGAGCGCTGGGGCGTACGCCGCAGCCATCCGCTGTTCTGGACGTATTTCCATGACCTGGACCGCTATATTCGCGAGACCGAACCGCGAGAGGCCGGGGTCCTGGATATGAACCGGTATGAAAACCTGTAGGAATCTGCGCCAGACGCAAATTGTGGGGCCGGGATTAGCCGGGAAGGCGCCAGTTTTGCTCATGCCCTTGCAGTGGGTGTGCCGGCCATTTCCCGGCTAAAGCCGGTCCTACAGGTCATTCCAGGCGTTGAATACAGATGTGATCAGGGTTGAGTCACGGAGTGGTGAGAACCATTCCCGACAAAAACACTAGGACTTTGTGTGGCGCAGGCGATTGGCGTAGACTGGCGCCAAGTCTGCGAGGAATTTTTATGACCGCTATTACTATCACCGACGCTGCCCACGACTACCTGGCCGATCTGCTGCAAAAGCAGAATACCCCCGGTATCGGCATCCGCGTATTCATTACCCAGCCTGGCACCCAGTACGCTGAAACCTGTATTGCCTACTGCAAGCCCGGCGAAGAAAAGTCCGACGACAAGGCCATCGGCCTGAAAAGCTTCACCGCCTGGATCGACGGTTTCAGCGAGGCATTCCTCGATGACGCCGTGGTCGACTATGCCACCGATCGTATGGGCGGCCAGCTGACCATCAAGGCGCCAAACGCCAAAGTACCAATGGTCAATGCCGACAGCCCGATCAATGAGCGTATCAACTACTACCTGCAAACCGAGATCAACCCGGGCCTGGCCAGTCATGGCGGCCAGGTGACCCTGATCGATGTGGTGGAAGAAGAAGCTGCCCAGATTGCCGTGCTGCAATTTGGTGGCGGCTGCCAGGGCTGCGGTCAGGCTGACGTGACCCTGCGTGAAGGCATCGAGCGCACGCTGCTTGAGCGCATCCCGGAACTGACCGGCGTGCGTGACGTGACCGACCATACGCAGAAAGAAAACGCTTACTACTAAGGCGTTCTCGGCTCTTCAAGACACCCCGCCAGAGTTGGTCTTTGGCGGGGTGTTTTGTTTTGGCTCATGAACGTTGGAGCGAGGCTTGCCCGCGAAGAGGTTGGAGCCTCTGACGCTCCTGTCGAGGCTGTAAAATCGCCTTCGCGGGCAAGCCTCGCTCCTACGGGATTGGACTTCAAGGCCTGTACAGATGCGCATGCCCTGCACGATACAGCGATGACTCACTGAAACTGTCATTGGCCAGCACCCGGCCAACAATGATCAGCGCCGTACGGCGAAAGCCCTTGGCCTCGACCTTATCCTTGATATCCGCCAGCGTGCCACTGACCCAATCCTGATCCGGCCAGCTGGCACGATGGACCACGGCTATCGGGCAGTCGCTGCCGTAGTGGGGCGTCAGCTCGGCGACAATTCTGCCCAGATGCTGCACCCCCAGATGAATCGCCATGGTCGCCTTGTGCTGTGCCAGGCTGGCCAGTTCTTCGCCTGGGGGCATGGCGGTCTTGTCGGCATAGCGGGTCAGAATCAGGCTTTGCGAGACATCCGGCAGGGTCAATTCACTGCCCAGCAAGGCTGCGCAGGCCGCTGTCGCGGTTACGCCGGGGATGATCTCGAAGGGAATATCCAGCTCGCGCAGATAACGAATCTGCTCGCCGATGGCGCCATACAGGCTGGGGTCGCCGGACTGCACGCGAGCGACATCCTGGCCCTGTGCATGAGCGGATTTCATCAGCTCGATGATCTGTTCCAGGTGCAATTCGGCGCTATTGACCACCTGGTCGGCCTGATGGCCCTCCAGTACGGCGGTCGGCACCAGCGAACCGGCGTAAATAATCACCGGACAGGTGCGGATCAGACGCTGCCCCTTGACCGTGATCAGCTCAGGATCGCCGGGGCCTGCGCCAATGAAAAAGACGGTCATGGGTTCTCCGGATGGGCAGTGCTGCCAGCCAGGGCAAAGGTGGCTTCGGCGCTGTTCTGGCGCTTGATCAGCAGGCCGGTGTTGCCGCCACCCAGTTGTACCGCCAGGGCCAGGGCGGCACTTTCGGCCACGCCCCAGCAGCCGGTGCTGTCGAAAGCGGCTTGCGAGCGATGGCTGAGTTGGCGCTCGAACGCCGACAGATGCAGGGCATTGAACAATACCAGAGGTTTTTCCAGGCGCTCGGCCAGCTCCAGCAGGCCGGGCTCGGTGCGTTTGTGCTCGATGGAGGTCAGGGCGTCGATGGCCGACATTTCCGTACCGTAGGCCTTGAGTTGCTGTTCGATCAGTTCGAGCAGGGTGTCGGCGGAGCAACCGCTTTTGCAGCCGAGGCCAATCACCAGAGTGGGTGCGGGTGGATTCACGATAGTGTCCTCGATTGTCAGACAGGTCGGGGAGGAGACCATGCTGTGCCTTGTATCGTCAATTTCGAGGTGACAGGCGCCGGACATTGACCTGCCGTCGACCACTGCGTAGCCTTGCCGGTTCGAGGTTCCCTGACTGACCTGCAAACGGTGGTCGGGGCCAGGCTCTATACGAAAAGTCGGCGAGTGCAGGTACTTGTCGTATAGAGCCTGAAGGGAATGCGGTATGAGTCCGCAGCTGCCCCCGCAACTGTAAACGGTCATGTTCATCGCACAGCCACTGCGCAAGCGGGAAGGCGCGTTGAATGCCGTCGCCGCCCAGGCGTCGTGCCGCCGTAAGCCAGGAGACCTGCCTCGCGACATTCTCACTACAACCGGGCGGGGTGATCCGGTGGCGAATCGAACCGCACGCGAGTGCCTGCGGTTCTCGTCCTGCTTGCCCGCCGCTTTGCCAAAGGGCATCCGATGAAAACACTGGCCAAACTCCCCGTCACCATCGTTACCGGCTTCCTTGGCTCGGGCAAGACCACCCTGTTGCGGCACATGCTCGATAACGCTGAAGGACGGCGCATTGCCGTGATCGTCAACGAATTCGGCGAGCTGGGCATCGACGGCGAAATCCTCAAGCAGTGCAGCATCGGTTGCACCGAAGAAGAAGCCAATGGGCGCGTCTATGAGCTGGCCAACGGCTGCCTGTGCTGCACGGTGCAGGAAGAGTTCTTCCCGGTGATGCGCGAGCTGGTGGCCCGTCGCGGTGATCTGGACCATATCCTCATCGAAACCTCCGGCCTGGCCCTGCCCAAACCCCTGGTGCAAGCCTTCCAGTGGCCGGAAATCCGCAATGCCTGCACCGTCGATGCGGTGATTACCGTGGTCGACAGCCCGGCCGTCCTGGCGGGCACCTTCGCCGCCTTCCCGGACCAGGTCGATGCCCAGCGCAAACTCGACCCGAACCTGGATCATGAGTCGCCACTGCACGAGCTGTTCGCCGACCAACTGGCCAGTGCCGACCTGGTGATCCTCAACAAGGCTGACATGATCGACGCCGAAGGTCTGGCGGCGGTGCGTGCCGAGGTGTCGGAAGAGCTGCCGCCGGCCGTCAAAGTCATCGAAGCCAGCAGCGGGCGCCTGCCGCTCAATGTTTTGCTGGGCCTGGAAGCCGAATCCGAAGTGCATATCGACGGGCGCAAGACCCACCACGATCATCACGAAGGCGACGACCATGACGATCACGATCATGACGCCTTCGATTCCATCTCGATCAAGCTGCCCGAGGCCAATGAAGTGCAACTGCTTGCGGCCCTGAACCATCTGGTGGTGCAGCACGGCATCCTGCGGGTCAAGGGTTTTGCCGCGATCCCCGGCAAGCCGATGCGCCTGCTGATCCAGGGCGTTGGTACCCGCTTTGACAAGCATTTCGACCGTGCCTGGGGCGTTGACGAAGAGCGTGCGACCAATCTGGTGCTGATCGGCCAGGAACTGGATGCCGTGGTCCTTGAAGCCGCCTTGCGCGCTGCCATCGCAGGCTGATCCATGCACCTGCTGAGAACCCAGCCCGGCGGCTTTGTCCCCGATGACAGTATTGCCGACCTGGGTCAGACCCCGGCCGAGCTGGTGATTCTCTGCAGCGGCGATTCCCATCTGGCGCTGTTGGCGGAGACCGCGCAGCAGTTGCCGGACGATTACCCGAGCCTGCGCCTGGCCAACCCGATGCAGGTGCAGAATCACGCCTCCGTGGACCTGTATGTCGACGAGGTGCTGCGTCACGCCAGGGTCATCCTGATCTCCCTGCATGGCGGCGTCGGCTATTGGCGTTATGGCGTCGAGCGTCTGGTGGAACTGGCCGGGCGCGGCGTACAGGTGATCATGGTGCCCGGCGACGACCGGCCGGACCCGGAACTGAGCGACCTCAGCACGGTGCCCGCCGCCGATGCCGAACGCCTCTGGCACTTCCTGCGTCAGGGCGGCAGGCACAATGCGTTACAGCTGTATCACTTCATGGCCAGTCGCTGGCTGAGTCGGGATTATCCCTGGTCAGAGCCGGTCAGCCTGCCACGCACGGCGATCTATCACCCGCGCCTTGGCAGTGCCGAACTGGCGGACTGGCAACGCGACTGGCAGGTCGATCAGCCGGTGGTGGGCCTGTTGTTTTATCGTTCGCACTTGCAGGCGGCCAACACGGCGTTTATCGACGTGTTCTGCCAGCGTCTGCAGGCCCAGGGCCTCAATCCGCTGCCCATGGCCGTCGCCAGCCTCAAGGAACCGGGCTGTCTGAGCGTGGTGGAGGATTTGCTGGATCAGGTCGACGCCGAGCTGATTCTCAACACCACCGGCTTCGCCCAGTCCAGCCCCGAGGCGCCGCACCTGCGCCCGTTCCGCCGCAATATTCCGGTGATTCAGGCCATCTGCGCCCAGGATAACGAACCGGCCTGGGCCGCCAGTGATCAGGGGCTGGGTTCCCGGGACCTGGCCATGCACATTGCCTTGCCGGAACTGGACGGGCGCATCATCAGTCGGCCGATCAGCTTCAAGGATCTGGCCTGGCGCAGTGAGCGCAGTCAAAGCGATGTGGTCTGCTACCGCGCGCAACCGGAACGCATGGATTTTGTCGCCGAACTGGTGCGGCGCTGGATTCTGCTCAGACGCCTGAACAACGCCGACAAGCGCGTCGCCCTGATCCTGGCCAATTACCCGACTCGCGATGGCCGCATCGGCAATGGCGTCGGCCTGGATACCCCGGCGGCGGCACTGAATATCCTGCGCGCCTTGCAGGCCGAAGGCTATCCGCTGGCGGCCGAGCTGCCCGGCTCCGGCACCGAACTGATCCAGCAACTGCTGGGCGGAGTCAGCAACGATCTGGACAGTCTCGACCAGCGACCCTGCCATCAGAGCATGGCGCTGGACGAATATCTGCGTGAGTTCAACGCGCTGCCCGAGGCCAATCGCCTGGCCGTGAGCGAGCGCTGGGGCGGTCCCGAGGCCGATCCGATGTTCCGTGGCGGGCGCATGATGATAGCCGGGCTGCGTTTTGGCCTGACTTTCGTCGGCATTCAACCGGCGCGGGGTTATCAGGTCGATGCCAGTGCGGTGTATCACGACCCGGACCTGGTGCCGCCTCACGGCTACCTGGCGTTCTATTTCTGGCTGCGCAAGGCCTATGGCGCTCATGCCCTGATCCATGTCGGCAAGCACGGCAATCTGGAATGGCTACCGGGCAAGGGCGTCGGCCTGTCGGCGCAGTGCTGGCCGGACGCGATCCTCGGAGCGATGCCGAATATCTATCCCTTTATCGTCAACGATCCGGGGGAGGGCGCCCAGGCCAAGCGCCGTACCCAGGCGGTGATCATCGATCATTTGATGCCGCCCCTGACCCGCGCCGAGACCTACGGCCCGTTACGGGATCTGGAGCTGCTGGCCGACGAGTATTACGACGCGCAACTGCTCGACCCGCGCCGCGCCCAGGAGCTGCAACGAGACATCCTCAAACTGGTGCGCGACAGCCACCTGGACCGCGAACTGGCGTTGGATGACAGCCTCGACGATCAGGCCGATGCGGCGGTCTGGCTGCCGCGCCTGGACACTTATCTGTGCGACCTCAAGGAGTCGCAGATTCGCGACGGTCTGCATGTGTTCGGTGAATCGCCTGAGGGGCGTTTACGTATCGATACCTTGCTGGCCCTGCTGCGTATTCCCCGTGGCGATGGCCGCGGCGCCCAGTCAAGCCTTCTGCGGGCCCTGGCCAAGGCTTTCGAGTTGGGCTTCGACCCTTTGGACTGTGAGCTGGCCGAGCCCTGGAATGGCCCGCGTCCTGAAGCGCTACTGGCTATCGATGGCCAGGTATGGCGTACCCGCGGTGATACCCGTGAGCGTCTGGAACTGTACGCGGCGGCCTTGATCGAGCGGGTACTGGCAGGGCAGAACCTTGCCGAACTGCCGCCTCATGAGGATTTACGCCTGATTCTGCAGGCATTGCGTGAGCAGGTTGCACCCCGTCTGGATGCCTGCGGCCCGGCAGAAATGCAGGGCTTGCTGGACGCCTTGAGCGGGCGTTTTGTCCCGGCAGGCCCCAGTGGTGCGCCGAGTCGCGGGCGTCTGGATGTGCTGCCCACCGGGCGCAACTTCTTTTCCGTGGACGTGCGTAATCTGCCCACCACTACGGCCTGGCGTATCGGCTTCCAGTCGGCCAACCTGCTGCTGGAACGGCATCTTCAGGATCATGGCGATTACCTGCGTCAGCTTGGCCTGTCGGTCTGGGGCACGGCGACCATGCGCACCGGCGGTGATGACATTGCCCAGGCCATGGCCTTGATGGGTGTCAGGCCGGTATGGGCCACGGGCAGCCAGCGGGTCGATGATTTCGAGATTTTGCCCCTGAGTCTGCTGGATCGCCCTCGAGTGGACGTGACCCTGCGGGTGTCGGGTTTCTTCCGCGATGCCTTCGCCAACCTGATCCGCCTGTTCGACGCCGCCGTGCAGGCAGTCGCCGCTCTGGATGAGCCGGATGACATGAACCCCCTGGCCGCCAGGGTTCGTGAGGAGCGCCGCAGTCTGCAAGCTGAAGGGCTGAGTGCCGATGACGCGGCGCGGCAGGCCGGTTGGCGCATCTTCGGGGCCAAGCCTGGTGCCTATGGCGCTGGTGTACAGAATGCTATCGACGGGCGCCTGTGGCAGAGCCGCGAGGACCTGGCCGAGGTCTACCTGAACTGGGGCGCCTATGCCTATGGCGCCGCCGACGAAGGCACACCGGCCCGCGACGGTTTTGCCAGGCGCCTGGCCCGGGTGCAGGCGGTACTGCAGAATCAGGACAACCGCGAGCATGACCTGCTCGATTCCAACGATTACTACCAGTTTCAGGGCGGCATGCTGGCGGCGGTGGAAAGCCTCGGCGGACACAAGGTCGCCAGTTACCACGGCGACAACAGTCAGCCCGATCTGCCGAAAGTGCGTACCCTCAAGGAAGAGCTGAACCGCGTGCTGCGCTCGCGAGCGGCCAATCCCAAGTGGATCGAAGGGGTCAAGCGTCACGGCTACAAGGGCGCGTTCGAGATGGCGGCGACGGTGGACTTCCTGTTTGCTTTCGACGCCACTACCGAGCTGATCGACGATCACCAATATGCATTGCTGGCCGACGCCTACCTGCTCGATGACTCGACCCGTGAGTTCATTCGCCAGCACAACCCCGACGCCCTGCGTGACATGACCGAACGCATGCTTGAAGCCCAGCAGCGCGGGCTCTGGCAGGAGCCTGGGGATTACCGGGAAGCGCTGGAAAACCTGCTGCTGGATATAGAAGAGAACTGATGACAAGTATTGCCGACATTCCTCATTTCCCTTTGGCCGCCGTGGTGGGTGCCGACGAGCTGAAACTGGCGTTGTGCCTGACCGCCATCGACCCGAAGATCGGCGGTGTTCTGATCGAAGGGCCGCGGGGTATGGCCAAGTCGACCCTGGCCCGTGGCCTGGCCGATTTGCTGGCCAGCGGCCAATTCGTCACCTTGCCACTGGGTGCCACCGAGGAGCGCCTGGTCGGTACCCTCGATCTGGACGCGGCGCTGGGCGAAGGGCGGGCGCAGTTCTCGCCGGGCGTACTGGCCAAGGCCGATGGCGGTGTGCTGTATGTGGATGAGGTCAATCTGTTGGCCGATCACCTGGTCGACCTGCTCCTCGATGTGGCCGCCAGTGGAGTCAATCTGGTAGAGCGTGATGGTATTTCCCACCGTCACCCGGCGCGCTTCGTGCTGATCGGCACCATGAACCCGGAAGAGGGCGAGTTGCGCCCGCAGTTGCTTGATCGTTTCGGCCTCAACGTTGCCCTGAGCGGCCAGACTCTGCCGGCCGAGCGCAGCCAGATCATTCGCCGCCGCCTGGACTTCGACAGCGACCCCCAGGGCTTTTGCGCGCAGTGGCAGCCGCAGCAGGCACACCTGCAACAGCGCTGTCAGCAGGCGCGCGCATTGCTGGCGCAGATTGCTCTGGACGATGTGGCCCTGCAGGCCATCAGCGAACGCTGTTTTGCCGCCGGTGTCGATGGCCTGCGCGCCGACCTGGTCTGGTTGCGGGCGGCACGGGCTCATGCCGCGTGGCGTGGCGCCCTGGCCATCGAAGAGCAGGATATCGAGGCCGTGGCCGAGTTTGCCCTGCGTCATCGGCGGCGTAACAGCCAGGCCAATGAGCAAGGCCCCTCGGCTCCAGCGCCGCAAAATAATCAGACGGCAGCCGATCAACCTGACACCGCTCAGGGCCAATGGGGCGAGTTACCCGCCCAGGCCATCGCCACCGGTCAGCGCCGTGAAGTGCCGAGCTGGCCAAAAAAGCCCTAGGCATCCGCCCTCATGCAACCTCGACGGCGGATGCCCAGCCCCGGCCCGGTGAGCTGGACGGCGGTAGTCGTGGGGCGCTGCGTGCGGGCGAGAACGGCGCCATCGCATGGCTGCCGACCTTGCTGCGCGGACGTCCGCGCTATCGCCACGAGCTGATCCGCCAGCCCCGTAGCCGTCGTGCGCAGGAAATGTGGCTGCTGGTGGTGGATGCCTCGGCCTCGACCCGACGCTCCCAGGCATTGAGCAAGGCCAAGGGCCTGCTGGCGCAACTATTCGACGACGGCTATCGCCAGCGCGCGCGGCTGGCCCTGCTCACCGCCAGTGGCAGCGAGGCCCGCTGGCAATATCAGGGGCACAAGGCTTCCCGAGGCCTGCAACCCTGGCTTGACTGTCTCGGCGCGGGCGGCGGTACCCCGTTGCCAGAGGCCCTGCAACAGGCGGCCGACTGGCTGCAACGCCGTCGGCGGCGCTATCCGGAGGAGATACAGCGGGTCTGGGTGCTGACCGATGGGCGTATTCGCGAAACTGCCGGGCTGCCGCAGTTTGACTGCCCATGCTGCCTGATCGATATCGAACAGGGACCGATTCGTCTGGGGCGGGCACGGCAGCTGGCGGCACAGTTAAATGCGCGGTATCAGGCGATAGATGATTTAAAAGTTATCTGAGATTGCTGGCTGTTGTGGCCGGGGGCTTGTAGGAGCTGCCGAAGGCTGCGAAGGGGGCTGTCAGATACACCGCTTTCGCAGCCTTCGACAGCTCCTACAGACATCTCATTGCAATTCAAATGCTGCGATGATCAGGCCGGCATGGTCCAGGGCTTGAGGTCGTAGCCTTCGTTGCTGATTTCAGCGCGGGCTTCTTCCAGCCAGTTGGCCAGTTGCGCCTTGTCGGAGTAGGCGCTGCTCGGGATCTGTTTGCGGCCGATACGGGCGCTCATGCGGTCGACGACGGTCAGGTTCAGTACACCGTTACCGTCCTGTGGAGCCCAGGCAACGCATTGAAAAGGTTTGAAAGCGTTGCCAGCGATCAAGAGTACGTCGTTAAAGCGCAGTGGGGCGTTCATGGTCAATTCCTCAAGTGCCCGTATCAATTCAGGTCCGCCGTCGGTGGGCCTACCGCCCGGCTGGTTACTTGTGTTGATGACGGCAACCGGTGCATGAGTCACACACAAAACAAAAATTTTCTGATTTTTTACAAAGCCACGTCTTTCAACCCCTCTGGGCAAAACCTGCAGATATTCCAGAGCGTCGGCTAATAAGCCCCGTCGTCCCTAATTACTTTTCGGTCTTGGTCATATAGTCAATCGGTACAAGGGTGTGTCAAATTTTTGCTAATGTAAGTTTCGGAATCGCCAAGACACTGTTTTACAAAGATTTCTAAATTACATTCGGTCAATTTGGCGCCAAGGAACCTAATATGCATGATGCGGCTACATCGCGACGCCTGTTGATCGTCGATCCTTGCGACGATTGTCACCAATTGATTCCCGTTCTGAAACTGGCCGGTTGGGCGGTTGACAGTTGTACCCTGGAAGAGGCCCTGCGGCGCAGTTGCGATGTCGGGCTGATTCGTCTGATGCCCCAGCATTTCGAGCATCCGGACCTGGTCAAGGAGCTCATTACCCGCAGCAATACCGAATGGATAGCCGTACTGACCCCGGATGATCTGCGTCGGGAGAAGATCGGCGATTTTGTCTGTGAATGGTTCTTCGATTTCCATACCTTGCCGTTCGATGTGGCCAGGGTGCAGGTCACCCTGGGTCGCGCCTATGGCATGGCGCGCCTGCGAAGCCAGGGCGGTGTTTCGGCCAGTACGCCGGAACATGAAATGCTCGGCGACAGTCGGCCCATCCGCGAATTACGACGATTGTTGAGCAAACTGGCCCCCACTGAATCGCCTGTGCTCATTCGCGGTGAAAGCGGTACCGGCAAGGAGTTGGTCGCTCGTACGCTGCACAACCAGTCTCATCGACGTAACAAGCCTTTTGTGGCAATCAATTGCGCGGCCATTCCGGAGCATCTGATTCACTCCGAGCTGTTCGGCTACGAAGCGGGCGCCTTCAGTGGTGCCAAGGAGCGGCGGATCGGGCGCATCGAGGCAGCGGATGGGGGCACGTTGTTCCTCGATGAAATCGGCGATCTGCCCTTGGATATACAGGCCAATCTGCTGCGTTTCCTACAGGACAAGCAGATCGAACGCATGGGCGGGCGTGAAGCGATCCCGATTGATGTACGAATTATCGCCGCGACTCATGTAGACCTGGAGGCCGCCATTCGCAAGAAGCGCTTTCGCGAAGACCTGTATTACCGCTTGAACGTACTGCAGGTGGGGACTGCGCCGTTGCGCGAACGCCATGGTGATCTGGCCCTGCTGGCCAATCACTTTGCTCATTTCTATAGTCAGGAAACCGGGCGGCGGGCGCGCAACTTCAGTCAGGATGCGCTGATTGCCATGGGCAAGCATGACTGGCCGGGCAATGTCCGCGAGTTGGCCAATCGGGTGCGTCGGGGGCTGGTGCTGGCCGATGGGCGACAGATCGAGGCGGCTGACCTGGGTTTGCTGGGCGACGACGATATCGTCAGCAGCATGGGCACCCTGGACGAGTACAAGTCACGCGCAGAGCGCCAGGCCCTGTGCGATGTGCTGACCCGGCACAGCGACAATCTCAGCGTCGCCGCCAAGGTACTGGGCATTTCACGCCCGACGTTCTATCGCTTGTTGCACAAGCATCAAATCCGCTGATCCTCTTCAAGCAGTTGCTCCACTGCGGCAAAAGCCTGTTCACGGCGCGTATCCCAGTTGCCGGTAATGATCTGAAACGCTTGCTGATGGCGTTCCAGCCAGCGCTGACTGTCAGTAAAAAATTTCTGTCGTTCACTGAGTTGTGGCTGGCAGCGCTGACCATCGCTGATCCAATTGACACCTTCCGGCGCTAGCAGCAGATGCAGATCATAGCGACGGCTCAACAGTTGTCCTTCGATCCAGCTCGGGCAAGCGGCAAACAACGTCTGGCTCCACAACATATTGCTTAACAGATGGGTGTCGAGAACCACCAATCGGGCGGCGGTAGCGCGGGCGGCATCTTCCCGGGCGAGTTGGCCTAAGGCGATGGCATCGATATCGGCGTAGCAGGTGTCGCGGTCGTGCAGTTCGATGAATTCACGGACATATTCACGCACCACCAGTGCGCCGTATTGCCGTTCTATCTCGGCGCTGAGCCAGCTTTTACCGCTGGATTCAGGTCCGGTCAGGACGAGTACCTTCATGCGGTCGGCACCAGCGCCCGGCGCCATTCACGCCAGCCCAGCACCGCCAGCAGGGTGAAAAGGCCATAGAGCGCGGCAGTCAGGTACAGCGCCTTGTACAGAAACAGGCCGACGAAAATCACGTCGAGCAGGATCCATAGCGGCCAGCATTGCAGGCGTTTCTGCGCCATCCATACCTGCGCCACAAGGCTGAAGCCGGTCAGGGCAGCGTCCAGCCAGGGTTGCGCGGCGTCAGTGAAGTGCGCCATGGCGGCCCCCAGCACGATACTGGCCACTGCGCCTGCGGCAAGGCCGGGCAGCATGCCTTGCAGGGTCAATACGCTGACGGCGCGCGCAGATGTCTGCTGGCGACGGCTCCACAGCACCCAGCCGTAGATTTGCAGGACCGCATAGATGACCTGCAGCAGCATGTCCGAATACAGCTTCACGTCGAAGAAAATCCAGCTGTACAGCAGCACCATGACCAGCCCGATCGGCCAGCACCAGACGTTCTGCTTTACGGTTAGCCAGACGGCGATCACACCGAGGGCAGATGCCAACAATTCCAGGCCTGACACGGCAGCTCCTCGAAGGGGTGAAAAAGGACGGCGATTGTAAGCATTTGTGCCGGGCCTGGGCAGGCGAAAATCTTTTGCATCAGACCTCATGATTGCGTGATGAGCGTTGTCACATGTTGTCTGTTAGCATCGCGGCGCCTTTCACCCGTCAGCCTTTAATGGCGTTGAGCATGACGGGCAGTCGCGCCTTGCTGGCCATATTTGCAACCGTTCATATACAAATATTGAAGAAGCCTGCCGCGGTACGGCTTCCTTGGGGGAATGATGGATCTTTGGACCGCCGCTCAGGCGTTGATACTCGGTGTCGTGGAAGGGCTGACGGAGTTCCTGCCCATCTCCAGCACCGGCCACCAGATCATTATTGCGGACTTGATCGGTTTCGGTGGTGAACGGGCGATGGCGTTCAACATCATCATCCAGTTGGGGGCCATCCTGGCCGTGGTCTGGGAGTTCCGGCGCAAGATTCTCGATGTGGTCATCGGCCTGCCCAAGCAGCGGCAGGCGCAACGTTTCACCGCCAACCTGCTCATCGCCTTTATGCCGGCGGTGGTGCTGGGGGTGTTGCTGTCCGATCTGATCCACCATTACCTGTTCAACCCGATCACCGTGGCCACGGCCCTGGTGGTGGGCGGCGTAATCATGCTCTGGGCCGAGCGTCGAGAGCATACGGTGACGGCGGAAACGGTTGATGACATGACCTGGAAGGAAGCCCTGAAAGTCGGCTGCGCGCAATGCCTGGCGATGATTCCAGGGACCTCGCGCTCCGGTTCCACCATTATCGGCGGCCTGCTGTTCGGCCTGTCGCGCAAGGCGGCCACGGAGTTTTCGTTCTTCCTGGCCATGCCGACCATGGTTGGCGCGGCGGTGCTGTCCGGCTATAAGTACCGGCATCTGTTCAAGCCTGACGACATCGGGGTGATTGCCATTGGCTTCGTCACTTCATTCATCTTCGCGATGATTGCCGTACGCGGGCTGCTCAAGTTTATCGCCAGCCACAGCTATGCCGTTTTTGCCTGGTATCGGATTGCCTTCGGCTTGCTGATTCTGGCGACCTGGCAGTTCGGCTGGATCGATTGGTCGTCGGCTCAACCTTAATGTGGGACCGGCTTTAGCCGGGAAGGCGTCACATGTGCATTGTCTAGCATATTGTCTTCCCGGCTAAACCCGGCTCCGCAGGAAAAAACAGATTCATGTTGCAGGTGAAAATGCATTCAGATGTGCAGTGGCTCAAATTAAAACTGGCGATTTTCCTGGGGCTGTGTGCCGCACCGGGCTACGGTGTGGTGTCGATGTGGCTCAAGGGCGGTTCACGGCTGCCAGCACTGGCTTATCTGCTGGCCAGTGTGGTGGCATTCGCCCTGTACGCCCGGGACAAGCACCAGGCACGCAACGAAGGCCGGCGCACGCCAGAGAAAGTCCTGCACGCTGTCGAGCTGCTGGGCGGTTGGCCGGGGGCGCTGCTGGCGCAGCAGGTCTTTCGCCACAAGACCCGTAAAGCCTCCTATCAGGTGCTGTTCTGGCTGATTGTCCTGTTGCACGAAGTAATCTGGCTGGACCGGGTGGTGCTCGGCGGGGCGCTGTTGTCGCGTCATCTCTACTAGTCACAGATCGAGTTTGAGCGCGACCTGCTGGCGTTTTGGCAGGCGTGCAACCACCAACTGGTGCGAGCGCGTGAGCAGGTCCAGCAGTTCGCTGTCGCTCAGGGGCTGCGGCAGACCCATGCTGATCCAGTGGGCACGAGCCAGGTAGGGCGCCGGACGGATGCCGGGGCGGTCGACGTAACCGAGGAAAAGATCGGTACTGACCTTAAAAGCCAGGTCATTGCCCGACAGGCCCATGACCGCAAACATCTTGTTCGTGGCAATGGAAAATACCCGTACACCGCCCCACTTGTAGTCTTCCCGGGCGCCGGGCAGGCTCAGGCAAAAGGCGGCGATTGCTTCGATATCCATGCTTGTCTCCTGTTCATGCGCCGTTGTCTTGTTGCTTGAAGGCGGTACTGACGTGTTCGATCCACGCCCTGACCGCCGGCAGCATACCCCGGCGCTGGGTGTAGGCAGCTTGCAGATTGCCAGCGGGCAGCGACCAGTCGGGTAACAACTGGATCAGGCTGCCGTCGGCCAGTTCCTTTTGGCAGTTCAGCAGTGGCAGCATGGTTGCACCCAGCCCGGCCAGGGCAGCACCCTTGCGCATGGGGAAATCGTCGATGGCCAGACGTGGCTCGGCAGAGAAGTCCTGACGTTCGCCGTCGCGATGAGTCAACTGAAAGTGCACCTTGCGCGTAGCATCGATGGCGCCGAGGATCGGCAGCCTGGCCAGGTCATTGGGGACGCGGATGTCATGGCCTTCGAGCAGCGCCGGGGAGGCCACCAGCAGCGCCCGGGCGGGGACCAGGTGGCGCACGATCAACTGCGGGTCTTCGTCGCCGATGTCACGTACGCGCAGGGCGACGTCGATGCTTTCGTTGACCAGATCGACGCGGCGATTGACCAGCAGCATCTCCAGTTGCACCTGAGGATGGCTGACGAGGAATTCATTGACCACGGCGGACAGGTTCCACTGCAACATGCCCAATGGGCAGGATACCCGCAGACGCCCACGCGGTTCGGTGGACAGCGACGCCACGGCTTCGTCAGCCATTTCCGCTTCCAGCAGCATGGCCTGGCAATGACTCAGATAACGCTCGCCGACGGCAGTCAGCGCCAGTTTGCGTGTGGTGCGCTGCAGCAGACTGACATTCAGGCGTTCTTCCAGTTCGGCGATGCGCCGCGACAGACGCGACTTGGGGATGCCCAACTCACGCCCGGCTGCGGCGAAACCGGCGTGTTCGACGACTTTGACGAAATAGTAGAGATCGTTGAGATCCTGCATGAAAGGTTCGACTGTTCTGAGAGTGGGCGAACCTTCGCATTGCCGGGGCCTGAACGTCTACTCCAGCGTTGGCATGACCCTGACAGCCGTGCTGTCGCGCGGTAAACGCAGGCCCCGTAGGAGCCGGCTTGCTGGCGATGGCGTCAGGTCAGTCGCCGACGCTATCACGAGCGCTTCGCACTTGATCGCCAGCAAGCCAGCTCCTGCAAAATATCATTTCAATTCATATGTTTGCGCCATATTCAATCAGTGCTGCTGATGGCTGAAATGGTGCCCTCTGCAAGACGTCTCTCTTTCCCTTGAGTGAATTTTCCGAGAGAATCCCCGACCGCTTGCGCTGGTCCATTTCGATCTCTAGGCTGCCTGCCGTCGCTGATATTCAGTGACAGGGCTTGGCCGCCCATGGTGAGAAAAAGATGCAGTCGCTTGTGATGTCTGCGGACGGTGTCTGTCCGCGCATGCGTTATGGCAACTGTGCAAGGGACACCCTAGGGTGTGCCGGGTTTATCTTTTTCCCCGGTCGGCCAACCCTTGTACCGTTGCCACCTTTTTCGCTTGGCCGCGTAGAGGGGGTAATTTCGTTTACCGAAAAAGAGTTACCTCATGAAAAAGATCGTCCCCGATCCACCTGTTGCAACCATCCTCGCAGCCCTGGCCTGTTTCGAAGAACGTCTTAACCATGCCTCGGATCTGCTCAACTGTGCCAATGCCACCACCTATGAAGCGGGCGATAACCTGCAAGGCCAGGACCGTGCCCTGGTCATGGCCAGTACGCATCTGATTGCCCAGACCCAGGGTCTGATCGAACAGATGATCGATTACTTGCCGACCGTGTCTGGAGCGTGCAGGGCGTTCGTCAAGACAGACGGTTAACAAGCCTTCCAGCTGAACGTTGAAAGCTTCGCCTGCGCAGTGTCATCACTCGCAGGCGATTGAAGTTTCATTACCAATAATCTGCGTTCTGCTGGCTGCGTGACGATTTGCGCGGCTTCACTCAATTGCCATCTCCGGGGGCGAGTGTTGAAGTCGACCCGGCGCGCATGGGCGCTACCAGGGACTGGAGGGAGCAAGCATGGCAAACATCATCAAGGCCAAAGCGTTCTGTAACGATGAGGTGGCGTATCTGGCCTGGGAGACCGACGGCAGGATCGATGGCTGCCTGGGCTTCCTGATCACGCGGATTTTTGTCGACACGGGCGAACGCCGTGTGCTGCCGTCCTGGGTGGCCTTCGAGTCCCAGTCCAATCCCGAATGGGAAGAACAGGACACAAGTGTCTGGCCCATTCAGAAGTTCTCATGGCGTGACCTGACGCTGCGCAAGAGCCGTAACAAACTCGACAGCCGATCCGGCCCGTTGCGGGTCCGCTATGAAGTTCGCCCCGTTGGCCGTCTGCAGGAGGGCAGGGAGGCGGTCCCACCGACGGACACCGCACAGCCCGGCAAGTACAGCGGCCTGCCGATCACGCTGGGGTTCTACGGAGCGGCCATCGAAACCAACGAGATTGTCGCCAGCAACGATCATGGTGACGTCTCGGCGGGTTTCAACAATGGCATCCTGTCCACGCAGAACCTGCGCAAGCAATTGCATACGCCCAAGGGCAAGACTCCCAGTGCTGCCCAGTTGCGCAAACGCATCTATGACCCCGTCGACCCTTTGCGCACCTTCCTGGCCGGTGATGTGTTGCCCATGTTGAGGGATATCTTTCTCCAGGCAGAGGCGCGGGACGGGCAGATCTACTGCGCGCTGTACGAACTCTGCGACCCCGAGTTGGTCGAGCTGCTCGAGAAACATGCCGGGCGCACTCATCTGATTCTGTCCACGGCCGGATACGACGAGAAAAACAAGCGGTGGGATACCACCAATGAACAGGCGCGAAAACGCCTGCACAACGCATTCGGCCCCGAGCGAATTCAGGATCGGATGTTCAATACCTCATCAGGTATCGGCCATAACAAATTCGCCATTCTGCTGATCAACGGCAAGCCCGAAGCCGTATGGAGCGGAAGCACCAACTGGACGCCGACCGGTTTATGCACTCAGACCAACAACACCGTCGTTTTTCGTTGCGCCGCAGTCGCCCGGGCTTATCTGGATTATTGGTTCAGGCTGCTGAAGGACCCACAACCGATTCCCGAGCCTGCTTACGCCAGCAACAAGGCTAGTCAAGGCCCCGAGTTGCGCCTGGCCAATGCGATGGCGGTAAACGCTGAAATCAATCAGGGCAGTGTGCCCGTGCAGCTGTGGTTTTCGCCCAATACACCCATGCGGGGGAGCCCGGCGACCAGGACGGTGCCGCCGGATCTTGCTGCGGTATTCGAGCTGATGGCCAAGGCCCGGCACGCGATCTTTCTATTGGTCTTCAATCCGGGGCGTACCAGTGAGACCGGCGACGACTTGAACACCGCCGTCGCGGCCGCGCTGACCTTTGGCCGACACCGCCCCGGCTTGCTGATTCAGGGTGCCATCAGCGATCCGACTGCCATGCCGGGTTACCAGAGCCCGGCGGCAGATGACCCCAAAGTGGCTGCACCTGCCGTGTTCTCTCCGCCAGGGCTGCCCAACGTGCTCATGGTGCGGGCGGAGGCCTTGCACGATCAGATTGGCGACTTTCAGAAGGAATTACTGGGTATTGGCCATGCCATCGTGCACGACAAGATCATCGTGATCGACCCGATGTCCGATCAGGACTGCGTGGTGATTACGGGAAGTCATAACCTGGGTTTCAAGGCGTCCTACGCCAATGACGAAAACCTGATAATCGTGCGTGGCAACAAATCCCTGGCCTGCGCCTATGCCGTGCATGTCCTCGATGTGGTCGAGCACTATCGCTTCCGCGCCGTTCAACAGGAACGTGCCCGCGAGGCCGGATTAAAGGGCAAGAGTATGAAGAAGGCGGTGGATAAAGGCTTTCTGCGCGAGGACGACACCTGGCAGGACAAATATGTCGATGCCGATGCACAGGATCTACGCGCGTATTTGTTGGCCGATGACTAGCCGCGCAGGCAGTTGGCGCCTTTGCCGTCCGCCAGACCACGCGATGCGGGCGACGCCATGGCGGTGTGCGCTGTGCCGCGCGCGACCAGAATGATCAGCGCAGTAAAACCATAGACCGCCACGGCGGCAAAAATCAGAACCAGCGAGGCCAGAATCAGCATGTTCGGTGCTCCCCATGGGCCAGCCGCAATGGCCAGCGTTGAAAGAATGGAGCAAGCATCCGCTGAATGGGGGCCGCAGAGAAACGAACACGGGTGATGACGACAATCGATGGAGGCAATGGTTAGGGATGCGCTATGCAGGAGCTGCCGAAAGCTGAGAACCGGTGTACCTGACCCGTCGCTTTCGCAGCCTTCGGCAGCTTGTGCCAATGCATTCGAAATGGAATGCCGCTGAGTCAATCTGCTGATTGTCCCATCAGTGGGACAAACAATCGCAAAAATACAGACTAATCGCTCATTGATATGCCCTGTAGGATTATCCCACTTGATCGCCAAGTGGCGATTCTCACTTTGGGAAGCATTTATATGAAACTGTTGCATATCGATTCCAGCATCCTTGGCGATCATTCGGCCTCCCGCCAGCTCAGCAGTGCCGTGGTTGAAGCCTATAAGGCTGTCGATCCCACTGCCCAGGTCAGCTACCTCGACCTGGCGAGCGAAGGGGCGCTGGGTCACTTCAATGGCGCCAGCCTGGCTGCTGGTGGCACGCCTGCCGATGCCCGCACTGCTGCGCAGAAGCTGGAAGCAGAAACCAACGAAGCGACGCTGCAGCAGTTCATTGATGCCGACGTCGTGGTGATTGGTGCGCCGATGTACAACTTCAGCATTCCCAGCCAGCTCAAGGCCTGGATCGACCGCGTTGCCGTTGCCGGCCGCACCTTCCGTTACACCGAAGCCGGCCCGGAAGGCCTATGCGGTGGCAAGAAGCTGATCATCGTGTCGACGTCCGGTGGCCTGCATGTCGGCCAGCCTACCAGCGCCGGTCACGAAGACCTGCTGCGAGTGCTGTTCGGTTTCCTCGGAATCACCGATATCGAATTCGTCTTCGCCCATGGCCTGGCCTACGGTGACGAGCCTCGCGCGAACGCCATCACTGCTGCGCAGAAGCAGATCGCCGAAGAGCTGTTCGCGGCTGCCTGATCACACGGCTGGCTGGCTTCTCGAAACTCCGTCGCCCTGTTCAGGGCGGCGGAGTTTTTTGTTTTATGGCCGGGCTCAAGGTCAGGACCAGTACGCTTGCCAGGACGATGATTGTTCCAGCCATGACCATAAGCGTAGGGCGTTCAGCCAAGGCGATGGAGGCCATCGACATGGCCGTGGGCGGGATCAGGTACAGCGCCAGGGCGGCGCGGCTGACGTTGCTGTGCGTCAGCACGTAAGCCCATGCAAGATACGCCAGGGCACTGGGGAAAATCCCCAGGATGAGCACGGCCAGGTTGGCTGCGGGCGAGGCGCGTTGCGCGACCTGCCACAGGCCCGGCAAATAGATCAGCAGGAGCGCCGTGCCCGACCAGACTGTGTAGCACACGATGGTCAGCCCGCTGTAACGATGGCAATGGCGTTTCTGCAGGGCGAAATACAGGCTCCAGGACAAGGCTGCCAGCGGAATCAACAGCGCCTGCGGGTTCAGTGCGGCCAAGCCATGATCGCCGCCAGCCACGATGGCAATGCCGAACAGGCCGCACAGTACACAGGCCCACTGTCTGGCGCTGACCCGATCCCTGAAGACGAAATGCGCCAGCAGCGTGCTGAACAGGGGTGTGGTTTGCGCCAGTACGCTGGCTGCTCCGGCGCTGACACCCTGTTGCCCGTAATTGAGGGCGATATGGTGCAGGCTGACGGCGAACAGGCCGAGCAGGACCAGTACCGGCAGGTCTTGCAGGCGCGGCAGGGAAATACGCATGACCAGTGCCACACCTGCCATGAAAATGGAGGCCACGATGAAGCGTAACAGCGCCAGATGACCGGGTCCGTAGTCGTGCAGGGCAATATGGATTCCGGTTGGCGAATAGGCCCAGCAGAGAACCACGAACAGCGTGGCCATGGCGATTTTCAGGGCGGGCCTGGGCTTTTCGGCCGTCTCTGCGGTGGGCGTAATGGCATGCATGTCGCGGCTCCTGCTCATCGAAGCCGCGAGTATCAAAAACCCATCTACTCACTACAAGTGATTTAAACTGAGCTGAACATTCACTTTGAGTCAGTCATGGAAATAGCCCAACTGCGCATGTTCAAGACGGTCTACGAGCTGGGCAGTATCGTGCGTGCTGCCGAGGTCCTGCATTGCGTGCCGTCCAATATCACTGCCCGGCTCAAGTCCCTGGAACAGGAGCTGGGTGCGACGCTGTTTTTCCGCGAAGGGCGGGGCTTGCGTATCAGCCCTGCCGGCGAGGTGCTGCTGGAATACGCGGGGAAAATCCTCGCCCTGGCCGATGAGGCCCGTCATGCCCTGGGGCCTGTCGGCGCACCGTGCGGCCCGCTGCGCATCGGCGCTATCGAGTCCAGTGCTTCGGGACGGTTGCCACGGCTGCTGGCCAGATATCATGCGCTGTATCCTCAGGTCTCCCTGGAGTTAAGCACCGGCAACTGGACGCAGTTGCTCGACGATATTCGTCATCGCCGTCTCGATGGTGCCATTGTCGCGGTGGACGTCGAGCGCCAGGGCCTCAAGCGTGCCGTGATGTACCGCGAAGACCTGATCCTGATCGCACCGACGTCCGGGGGCCCAATACGTACGGCAGCGGATTTACAGGGCAAAGCCATCTTCATGTGGCCTGCGGGCTGCCCCTACCGTTTTGCCCTGGAACAATGGTTGCTGCGCAATCAACAGGTGCCGTCCATCACCAGCATCGCCAGCTATGGCGCCATCGTCGGCTGTGTCAGTGCCGGTGCCGGGGTTTCCCTGGTGCCTCGCGGGATCTACGAGCAATACCGCGCGGGGGCGGGCTGGCAAGGTCATGAGTTCGCTGAACTGGCCGGTATCGACAACCTGTTTTACTGGCATGAAAGCGCAGGTAGGCATCCTGCCCGTGATGCTTTTGTCGATTTGTTACAGGCTGAGTTCAGGGAGCCCGTGACACCCTTTGAATAATGTTGTGGCTTGCGTGCGCTGAAGTTCTTCCTGTTACACCCGTTGGCGTGCGTAGCGCTGACCTCTGGTCGCGTGGATGGGTAGTTCTGTTGAGCGGACCTATATTTATTTGTTCGACGCGACGGAGTTTTCTGCTTGTGCGGAGGTCAATTCCGTTGACGCGTCAAGATTGACGATTTCCTTACGCGCGACGTTTCTTTATCGAAAGTAAGATGACGCTCTGAAAGTTGACCGAATTATCAATTCTTACTTGTAGGAATGATTATTCCGGATGTCTGGCCCGACTTATGCAGTGTTGTATGCCATGAAGGTGTGATAAGTGCGCCGTTGGCAGGTTTGCCGGGTTGTAGGGGTGGAGTGGCAGTTCGGACTTGAAAGGGGTGGGGCCTGACGATGGTACGTCTTTGTGCAGTGATGCTGGTGTGTCTGCTCGATAGCCTGATTTCGGTGCAGGTGCAGGCCGAAGAACAGTGGAGTGCGGGTTTCCACGAGTTGAGCTTCCTTGATCCACTGGATTCCCAGCCGATGAAGGCCATCGCTTTCTATCCGTCCACGGATGATGAACAGATCACTAAAGTTCAGGGCTACGAACTCCATGCCGGTGAAGATGCCCACATCGCCATGGGCCGTTTCCCGCTGCTGATGTTGTCCCACGGCAATACCGGGACGCCGCTTGCGCTGCATGACCTGGCCACGTCTCTGGCCCGCCAGGGCTTCGTCGTGGTTGCCGTGCTGCACCCCGGCGATAACTACCTTGATCACAGCCGCCTGGGGGCCTTGAGCAACCTGTACGGTCGACCGCTGCAGATCTCCGAAGCCATCAGTGCCGCACTGGTTGACCCCATGTTGTCGCCGTATCTCAGCCCGCGTCAGGTCGGCGTGATCGGTTATTCCGCTGGCGGCGAGACCGCGTTGATCCTTGCCGGTGCCCAGCCGGACCTGCAACGCCTGCGTGAATACTGCATCGAACGTCCGCAGGATCGCGACGCCTGCAAGACCCAGGGCGAGTTGCTGGTCGACCGTGAAGACTTGCACGCCAAGGCCGATCCCCGGGTCCGCGCCCTGATGCTGATGGCACCGTTGAGCCTGATGTTCGGTCGCCAGACCCTCAGTGACGTGCAGGTGCCAGTGCTGATGTATGCCGGTGACGGCGACGAGCTGCTGGCTTTGGACAAGAACGCCCAAGCCCTGGCGCGCAAGCTGCCCAAGAGCCCGGAGTTCAAGCTCCTGGCCGGGGCAGGGCATTTCGTGTTCATGGCGCCGTGCACCGACGAGCAACGGGCGACCGTTCCGGTGATGTGCAACGACCGGGTTGGCGTTGATCGTGAAGATATCCATCGGCAACTGAGTTCCGATGCCGGACAGTTCTTCGACAGCGCCCTGGGTGTCTCGGAATTGGCCGGGATGCAGACGGCTCATCGTGATCAGGGCGAGTCTGCGCAAGCCAGCGCAGGGCTCTGAGGGTTATTGGCTGCAGCTCCTTTGCTGTGTGGTAAGCCCTGTACGGACGCTGTGTGGGAGCGAATTCACTCGTGAAGGGGCCGGGACATTCGATGCATGTTTATCGTTTGAACGACCTCTTCGCGAATGAATTCGCTCCCACAAAAATCTTGCCGCTGATTTGCTTTCGTGCGTGCAACGCACAGCTTTGGTAAATTCGCTTCCCGCCGTTACCCTGTCGCGCTTCGAACCCGGAAACCCCATGCCGAAGAAACCCGGAAAGTCCACGGTCACCATGGACTTGTCCCTGCCGAAAAAGGCTTCCAGTCTTACTCTGATCGATGTCGCCAAGGTTGCCGGGGTCTCACCGATGACCGTTTCCCGGGCTTTGCATCGCCCTGAACTGGTCAGCGAAGAGACCCGCGACAAGGTCCGCGAAGCCGTGCGCAAGACCGGCTATGTGTCGAACATGCTGGCGGGGGGCCTGGCCAGCAACAAAAGCCGTCTTGTGGCGATCTTTCTGCCTACCATCGCCAACTCGATCTTCGCCGATACGGTGCAGGCCTTGATGGATCGCCTGACCGAAGCGGGCTACCAAACGTTGCTGGGGCTTACCGGTTACTCCGCCGAACAGGAAGAAAAGCTGCTGGAAGCGGTACTGGGCCGTCGTCCGGACGGGATTGTCCTGACCGGCACGCTGCACACCGAATCCAGCCGCCTGCGTCTGGCCCAGTCGGGTATTCCGGTGGTAGAGGCCTGGGACCTCAGTGAGCATCCCCTGGATATGCTGGTGGGGTTTTCCCATGAGCAAGTGGGCGAGGAGACAGCCAGGCATCTGCTCGGCAAGGGCTATAAGCGCTTTGCCGTAGTGACCATCAGCGACCCTCGGGGCCTGCGCCGCTGTAACAGTCTGATTGCCGAGTTGCAGCGCCACGGCATTGAACAGGTGCCACTGCAGGTCATGACCCCACCGGCCACGCTTGAAGTCGGCAGGGAAGGGCTCAAGGCGCTGCTGGATCAAGGCGAGCGGCCGGATATCGTGGTGTGCAGTTCCGACACGATCGCCCAAGGTATTCTTGCCGAAGCCGCCAGTCGCGGCATGCAGGTGCCGACCGACCTGGCGGTGATGGGTTTCGGTGACCTGAGCAGTGCCGCCCAGGTCTATCCAGCGCTCTCCACGGTGCGCGTCGATGGCAGCAAGATCGGCCAATATGTCGCCCAAGCGTTGCTGGATCGGTTCAAATATCCCGAAGGGAGCCACGATCCAGTGCGGGTCGATACCGGCTTTACCCTGATCGATCGACAAAGTACCTGAACCCATTTTTTTAAAAAACCCTGTTTTGTGGCGTTGAATGATTGCGCAATCAGTGTAAGATCAGGCCCAAGGTGATCTGCCTGCCGCGCAGTACCTTTTTTTTGAAATCGTAATGATTGCGCAATCATGGCAATCACAAAAATCTCGGAACAGGGCAGGCCAGCACTGCAACACCACACAATAAGGACAACAACAGTGAGCAATCCTACGCCGTCGATAGCGCGGACCAACGTCCGCTATCTCATCCTCGCGATGATCTTCATCGTTACCGTATTCAACTACGTGGACCGCGCCACCCTGTCCATCGCCGCGCCTGCCATGCGTGGCGACCTGGGTTTTGACGCGATTACCATGGGCATCGCCTTCTCTGCGTTCGGCTGGGCCTATACCAGCATGCAGATCCCCGGTGGTATCGTCCTGGACCGCTTCGGTTCCCGCATAGTGCTGGGCATGAGCCTGATCATCTGGTCGGCGCTGACCTTCCTTCAGGGCTATGTGGACATGTTCAGCTCGGCATTCCTGGCGCTGTTCGTTCTGCGCTTCCTGATGGGCGTGGCCGAATCCCCGGCGTTCCCGGCGAACAACCGTCTGACGGTGATGTGGTTTCCCCGTCACGAACGGGGTCTGGCGACGGCTATCTTTCAGTCGGCGCAATATTTCGCCCTGGCGGCGTTCACGCCCTTGATGGTGCTGTTGCTCAACAGCTTTGGCTGGCAGCATGTGTTCTTCTGGACCGGCGGCGCCGGCATCCTGATCGGCCTGCTGTGGTTCAAGATGGTCCATGAGCCGCGCAAGGACAAACGCGCCAATCAGACTGAAATCGACTACATCGAAGCCGGTGGCGGCCTGCCCAATATGGGCGACGTGAAGACGCCATTCAGCTGGAAGCGGGTTCGCGCCATTGGCGGCAACCGCATGATGCTCGGCGTCTATCTGGGCCAGTTCTGCCTGACCTCCATTACCTGGTTCTTCCTGACCTGGTTCCCCACCTACCTGATCGAAGCCAAGGGCATGACCATGCTCAAGGTTGGCCTGGTTGCGGCGATCCCACCCATTGCTGGCTGCCTGGGCGGCATGATCGGCGGCATCTGGTCGGACTGGATGCTCAAGAAAGGCTTCAGCCTGACCGCCGCGCGCAAGACCCCGATCATTTGCGGCCTGCTGCTGTCGAGCACCATCGTCGTCGCCAACTACACCCAGTCGGTGCCTTTGGTGATTCTGGTGATGTCAGTGGCGTTCTTCGCCAAGGGCGTCGGCAATCTGGGGTGGTGCATTGTCGGCGACGTCTCGCCCAAGCGCGCCATGGGCATCAGTGGGGCGATGTTCAACTTCTGCGGCAACATCGCCAGCATCGTCACTCCGATCGCCATCGGTGTGCTGGTCAATCAGCTCGGCTCGTTCGATTCGGCACTGCTCTACGTCGGCGCCATGGGCCTGCTAGGTGCCTTCGCCTACCTGTTTATCGTCGGGCCGCTCAAGCGCCTGGAAATTGATGAGGTTGAGGATGAGCCTGAGCCCGTCATTGCACCGCAGCTGCAGCCTCGCGGGTAAAAACCTCGCCTATTGAATAAATGCGTTCCCCTGTAGGGGCTGCCGCAGGCTGCGATCAGATTTACCTGACGCGCTGGCATCGCAGCCTTCGGCAGCTCCTACATCGTATTCATCCTGTTTGCCCCAAGGAGAGCCTCATGCTCGCACAACAACAAAACCTCAAATCATCCGACGACGATCGAATTGCCTGGGTCCGGGTTTCGTCAGTGTTCCTGCCCCTGGCCAACCCGATCAGTGATGCCAAGGTGCTCACGGGTCGGCAGAAGCCCATGACTGAAATCGCCATCCTGTTCGCCGAGATCGAAACGGTTGATGGTCATCGCGGCCTGGGGTTCAGCTACTCCAAGCGGGCCGGTGGTCCGGGGCAGTTCGCCCATGCCAGGGAGATCGCCCCGGCATTGATCGGTGAGAACCCCAGCGATATCGCCAAGCTGTGGACCAAGCTGTGCTGGGCCGGTGCTTCGGTGGGCCGCAGCGGTATGTCGACCCAGGCCATTGGTGCTTTCGATGTGGCCCTGTGGGACCTCAAGGCCAAGCGCGCCAACCTGTCCCTGGCTCGTTTGCTCGGTGCCCAGCGTGATTCCGTGCGCTGCTACAACACCTCGGGCGGTTTCCTGCACACCCCGCTGGAACAACTGCTGCACAACACCGATATGTCCCGTGAGAAGGGCATCGGCGGGATCAAGCTCAAGGTCGGCCAGCCGGACTGCGCCATTGACCTGCATCGTGTCAGTACCGTGCGCAAACACCTGGGCGACAGCTTCCCGCTGATGGTCGATGCCAACCAGCAATGGGACCGGCCGACCGCCCAGCGCATGTGCCGTCGCTTCGAAGAATTCAACCTGATCTGGATCGAAGAACCTTTGGACTGCTACGACGCCGAAGGCCACGCGGCGCTCGCGCAACAGTTCGATACGCCTATCGCCACCGGGGAAATGCTCACCAGCGTCGCTGAGCATGCCGAATTCATCAAACTGCGCGGCGCCGACTTCCTGATGCCTGACGCGCCACGTGTCGGTGGTATCACGCCGTACCTGAAAGTCGCGGCCATGGCAGAACAGGCGGGCGTGATGCTGGCGCCGCACTTTGCCATGGAACTGCATGTGCACCTGGCGGCGGCCTATCCGACCGAGCCGTGGGTGGAGCATTTCGAGTGGCTGGAGCCGCTGTTCAACGAACGCCTGGAAACCCGCGACGGCCGCATGCTGGTGCCGACCCGCCCGGGTCTGGGCCTGTCCATGAGTGAACAGGTCAAGGCCTGGACGGCGCAAGAGGTTGAAGTAGGAATACGCCCTTAAGCCGTAAGGACTCTGTTAGAGCAACTGGTAGGAGCGAATACATCTCACCGATGGTGAGGGCTGACTGACCGCGCAGGCTGACAGGAAAGCCACAGCAATGTGGGACCGGCTTTAGCCGGGAAGACGTTATGGCAGGCGATAAGAATGTATCAACCCTGCCTATGCCTTCCCGGCTGAAGCCGGTCCCACAGAAACGCGCCCTGCTTATGTTTTTTCAAGCGTCCTTGTGCTGCAACTCGAACAGCAACAACGAGCGCGCCGTTACCGTGTATTCACTGCCAAACTCAAAGGTCTCCTGGCCGTGGATATCCGGACGATTTGTGTCCAGCAGGCATTTCCAGTCCTTGCCTTCGGGCACTGGCGGCAGGGTGAAGTTGACGCCGTCGTGATGGGAATTGACCACCAGCAACAGCGTGGCGTCGCCACCGGGACGGCGGATGCCGGTTTCCTGAGCGCGACCATCCATCAGCATGCCCATGCAGCGGGCATTGCGATCCTCCCACTGCTCGATGCCCATTTCGCTGCCATCCGGCGCAAGCCAGGTAACGTCCTTTACACCGATGGCCTCGTTATAGTCGCCCACCAGGAAACGGTTACGGCGCAGGATCGGGTAGGTCTGACGCAGTTTGGTCGCGCGCTTGACGAACTCCAGCAGGGATTTGCCGTCCTCGTCCAAGTCCCAGTTGACCCAACCGATTTCACTGTCCTGGCAATAGGCATTGTTATTGCCGTGCTGAGTGCGCGCGAATTCGTCACCGGCAACGATCATTGGCGTACCTTGGGCGAACAGCAGGGTGGCAATGAAATTGCGCATCTGACGCAGGCGCAGCTCGTTGATCGCCGGGTCATCGGTAGGGCCTTCGACACCATGGTTCCAGGACAGGTTGTTGTTGCTGCCGTCCTGATTGTTCTCGTCGTTGGCTTCGTTGTGCTTGTCGTTGTAGGACACCAGGTCATGCAGGGTAAAACCGTCATGGGCGGTGACGAAGTTGACCGAAACATAGGGTCTGCGTCCACGATGGTTGAACAGATTGCCGGAGGCCGTCATACGGGCGGCGAAGTCGGCCAGTTGGCCCTCGTCACCTTTCCAGAAGGCTCGCACGGTGTCGCGGAACTTGTCATTCCATTCGGCCCAGCCAGGGGCGAAACGACCGACCTGATAACCGCCGGGGCCAATATCCCAAGGCTCGGCGATCAGTTTGACCTGACGCAGCACCGGATCCTGGCGACAGGCAACGAGGAAACTGTGGCGCTCGTCGAAACCGTCGCGATAACGACCAAGAATGGTCGCCAGATCGAAGCGGAAACCGTCCACATGCATCTCCGTGGCCCAGTAGCGCAGCGAATCGGTAACCAATTGCAGGACGCAGGGATGGCTCAGGTCCAGGGTGTTGCCCGTGCCGGAGTCGTTGATGTAGTAGCGTTTGTCGTCGGCATTGAGGCGGTAGTACGAGGAGTTGTCGATGCCGCGCATGGACAGGGTCGGGCCCAGTTCGTTGCCTTCGGCAGTGTGGTTGTAGACCACATCGAGAATGACCTCCAGCCCGGCATGGTGCATATGGGCGACCATTTCCTTGAACTCGGCAATTTTACCGTGAGCCAGGTAGCGCGGGTCCGGGGCGAAGAAGGCGATGCTGTTGTAGCCCCAGTAGTTGGTCATGCCTTTCTGCAGCAAATGCTGATCGTTGACGAAGGCATGGATCGGCAGCAGTTCTACCGAGGAGACCCCCAGCTTGCGGATATGCTGGATCACATCCTCGACCATCAGCCCGGAAAAGGTGCCCTTGAGCTCATCGGGGACTGAGGGGTGACGCATGGTGTAGCCGCGCACATGGGTCTCGTACAGCACGGTACGGTCCCAGGGCACGCTGACCCGTTGATCGCGGCCCCAGGTGTAGGCCGGGTCGATGACCTTGCTTTTTGGCACGAACGGCGCGCTATCACGCTCATCGAAACTGAGGTCGCCATCGGGGTGGCCGATGGTATAGCCGAACAAGGCTTCCGACCATTTCAGACTGCCGACCAATTGCTTGGCATAGGGGTCGATCAACAGCTTGTTGTGATTGAAGCGATGGCCGTTCTTCGGGTCGTAAGGGCCGTAGACCCTATAGCCGTAGATCAGGCCGGGATGGGCGTCCGGCAGATAACCATGGAAAATTTCGTCGGTGTATTCCGGCAGTTCGATACGCTCCAGTTCCACCTCACCGGAGGAGTCGAATAAGCACAGTTCAACCTTGGTGGCGTTGGCGGAGAACAGCGCGAAGTTGACGCCCAGACCGTCCCAGTTGGCGCCCAGAGGGAAGGGCAGGCCTTCGCGGATGCGCGACGCGGTTACAGTCGGCTCCGCGGTATGGGAACTGCTTTTGCGGGTGTCCTTTTTTGCGGTGTCGGCGGGTCGAGTACTCATAATCATTCCTGACTTCAAAAGCTTTTCCGAGAGACGGCCGAAGCCGATGTCGAAGCGATAGTCGCGTCAACAGGATCTGGATCAAGGGACGGATTCATTACAGAGAGCGCCTGCGACGCTCCCTGTATCAATGGACGGTCAGTGAACCGAAAGAGTTCAAGGCGCTGGTGGCTTGCCCGGTTTTTTTGCAGCAGCAGGTTTTTTCGGTGCAGCAGGAGCAGGTTTGGCCGCCGATGCCACGGGCTTTGGCGCCGGTGCCGCTGGAGTCGATGGCTTGGCCTTGGCCGCCGCTTTGGCGGCAGGTTTCGCCGGTGCCTTCGCCACCGGTTTGGGCTCGGCTGCGCCGTCTACCTTGGGCAGTTTCGGCTTGGCGGCCTTGCGTGTAGTGGTCTTGTCCGGAGCCAATGCTTCGGCTTCGGCCAATTTGCGAGCCATTTCCCAGTGGCGCTCTTCCTGGCCATGGGGCTTGTCTTCCGATTCCCAGATTTGATAAGCGAACTCGCGGATTCTTTTTTCGTCGGCATTCATCTCGACACTCCCAGGTATTACAAAGATTGAATAAGCAGGTTGGCAGAAAAGTTCTTTAACACTGCGCTGAGCAACAGCGCCTTGTCAGTTGTGACTACGGTCTCAGAGAAAAGTCCCTTCCAGCTTTGATTCGAATCAGCGAACGGCAAGATGACTCGTGTGTCGCCCCAACTGTCGGCAGTAATCAATGGAGTTTGGGCTGTGCCCAATAGTTCATGGATCAAGCGTGGCACTACAATAATGGCCCGCTCGCTTTCGTGGATGCGAGCGAATGCCATGACTTGCCCGGCCTGACTGCCTGTCACTTCCAGGGCCTGATACTCCCCATGCCGGAACAGCGCCGGGTGTTCGGCCCGAAACGCGAGCACTCGGGCAATCAGCTGTTGTTTGATGCGCCCGTCCTGCCAGTGACTCAACAGATCGGCGACATCGACGTGTTCGGCCAGCGCTGCCTCGCGCCTTGTGTAATCCACGGGCCGTCGATTGTCCGGGTCGACCAGGCTGAAGTCCCAGAACTCGCATCCCTGATACAGATCCGGCACGCCGGGTACGGTCATGCGAAGCAAGGTTTGCGCCAGGCTGTTCAAGGCTCCCGTCGTGGCAATACGGTTGGCGGTAGCCCCGATGGACTGGCGCAGGGCCAGGCCTTCCTGTTCCAGCAGCAGCCCGTTCAAAAAGCTGCGGCAGGCACTTTCATAGGCCTCATTGGGCGCACTCCAGCTGCTTTGTAGTTTGGCTTCTCGCAAGGCCTTTTCCTGCCACCGGGTCAGCCTTTCAGCATAGGCCTTGTAATCGGCTTCGCTAGTCAGATCCAGCGGCCAGCTGCCGAGCAAGGCCTGATAGAGCATCAGCTCATCGCCTGCACTGATGCTGACGCCATCGCCGCGCAATGAAGTCGCCAATTGCCGCCAGCGTTCGACCTGTTCGCCATACCAGTCGGCACATTCACTGAGCACCGCCAGGCGCGTACGACTGTCTTCGCCGCGCTTGTGGTCGTGGGTCGCCGTGGCCAGCAGGTTGTCGGGAAAGTATTCATGCCGGGCGATGCAGGCTTGATGAAACGCCTCGGGCTCGGCACTGAAATGTTGCGGATGAAAGCCGACGTCATTGCGCGACAGCAGCACTGCCGAGCGATAGAAGGACGTGTCTTCCACCGACTTGGCCGCGACAGGCGAGGTCAGCTGCTGGAAGCGTACGCAGGCATGGCGATACAGCTTGCGCAGTCGGCCCACAGGCAGATCGCGCCAGGCCACGCCACCGAGCCAGCGTTGCAGGTAGTCGAGTACCGGCCAGTCGGCTTCGCTGAGGGTGTTGCGCGCGCCATCCATGGCCTGCTGGAAGAACTGGTCATCGATGGCAGAACGGCCGCAGGCGCTGATATAGGTGCGATAGATCGGGAAATTCACGATCAGGGCCAGCAAGGCACGGCGGATGGCGCCCAAAGTCAGGTCGCGACTCATCAGGTCGCTACGCGCCACTTGCAGCAGAGCTTGGGCGACACTCTCGAAGTCACCGGCCAGAGTGCCGTGCAGGACCAGATCCCGGGCCTGCAACACTTCCTGATCGAAGTCGGCAGTGCGCTCGCTGATACGGCTCCACAGTCCGGCCAGAACGGGTTGCCCTTTGGGTGCGTGTTGCAGCAGTGAGACCTGGTTCATGAACTCGTAGCCGGTGGTGCCATCGACACCCCAGTCCCGGCGCAGCTCTTCATCCGCGCCAAGAATTTTCTCGACGAAGATCGGCAGGTGTTGCAGCTTTGCAGCAGCAGGGCGCTGACTCAACAGGCCATCGACCCGACGGCGCAGCTTGCGGCAGTAACCCCGTGGGTCGGCCAGGCCGTCGATGTGGTCGATACGCAGGCCGTCGACCAGACCTTCACTGATCAGCTGAAAGATCTTGCCGTGGGTGGCTTCGAAGACATTGGCCCGCTCCACTCGCAGGCCGCCCAACTCGTTGATGTCGAAGAATCGCCGCCAGTTGATGTCGTCACCGGCGGTGCGCCAGCTGGCCAGGCGATAGTGCTGAGCTTCGAGCAGCGCGTGCAGGCGCTGGAAGCCTGCTTCGTTACGTGAGTCGAAATGCGCGAGGACGCCTTCGATGGCTTTGGCGACCGCCGGATCCCGGGCCAGCGCCGCCAGCTCGGTTTTGGCCTGCCGCGCCCGCTCGTAGGCCTGGGGATACTGGTCCAATGCAGTGAAACGCTGGCCGATCTCCTGCAAGCGCGGCTCGTCGCTGCCTTGCAGCAGGTCGCCATAGGTAATGGGATTGATAGGGAAGTGGTGCTGATAGTGCTCGATATGAAACGTACCCTGAGCGGCATTGAAGCGCAGAGGAATCTCGCCGGCTTGCAGTACGGTGCCGTAGTCGGTGCTAAGAAAAGGCAGCAGCAGTTGGCCCTTGAGCAAAGGATCGGGTGAGTGCCATTGAATATCAAAAAAGTCCTTGTACGGGCTGCTGCGGCCCCATTCCAGCAAGTCGAGCCACCAGGGATTGTCCGAGCCGCCCACGGCCATATGGTTGGAGACGATATCGAGGATCAGGCCCATGCCTTGCTCGCGCAGGGCGGCGACCAGACGGCGTAATGCGTCCTCGCCACCCAGCTCCGGGTTGATCAGCCGTGGGTCGACCACATCGTAGCCGTGCATGGACCCGGCCCGGGCCTGCAGCAGTGGCGACGCATAGATATGACTGATGCCCAGTTTGGCAAAATAGGGCACCAGGGGCACCGCATCATCCAGGGTGAAATCCTTATGGAATTGCAGGCGCTGGGTGGCGCGCAGGGGAGCAATGATACTCATCGATCACGATCCCCCGCTTGCAGGCGAGCCTGAGACAGTATTTCCAGGCGCCGCGCAGCGTCTTCGTTGTCCAGCAGGCGAGCACAGTCCCCCGGCAGGCGGCGACGCCAGTTGGGGTGGGTGTCGATGGTGCCGGGCAGGTTGGCCTGCTCCAACACGCCCAGGGCGTCTTCCACGGGCAACAATACGAGAGGCGCGCGAGTGTGGCCCAGATAGCGGATGCTGGCATCGATGATTTGAGCGTCGTCAGCGTCAGCGGCGTCGAAGTCATGGTTGTTTTGTGCCAGTGCATGGCGCAGCCCATTGATTTCATGCTCGCGACCTTCACGCCAATGTTTTTCGCTCTGGGCGTCGACGTGACCGAGGCGGCTGTTCCACTCGATATCCAGCTCGCTCAACCAACCGGCCAATGTCGGCAGGTCGTGGGTGCTGGTGGTGGCCAGGGCGTCGGGTGACCAGTTGAGAATGGGCTTGAAGTGGGCGTTATGTTGTTCGAACAGCAGCACGCGCATGCCAAGAATGGCGCGAGCGGAGAGCTTGTCATGCAGCCCCTCGGGTACGGTTCCGAGATCTTCGCCGAGCACAATGGCCTTGTGGCGCCAGGATTCCAGGCTGAGCAGGCGCAGCATGTCGTTCAACGGGTAATTGAGGTAGGCGCCCTCGCTGGGTGGCGAACCCAATGGCACCACCCACAGGCGTTGCAGGCCCATGACGTGGTCGATGCGCAGGCCGCCGGCATGGGCGAAATTGGCCCGGAGCATTTCGATAAAAGCGCGGAAGCCGTTGCGTTGCAAGCCTTCCGGAGAGAACGCTGAAATGCCCCAGCTTTGCCCGGCACGATTGAGAATGTCCGGCGGCGCACCCACAGTCAGGGCTGACAGCAGCTCATCCTGACGGCTCCAGGCCTGGCTGCCGGCGCCATCGGCGCCCACGGCCAGATCAGCGATCAGGCCGACGCTCATACCGGCGCTGCGGGCCGCATGCTGCGCGCGCTCAAGCCCGCGAGCGATCAGCCATTGGGCAAAGGCATGGAAGCGGATTTGCGCGGCGTGCTCGGTAGCGAATTCGGCGATCGCTTCGCTGCGCGGATCCTTGAACGGGACGGGCCACTCGTGCCAGTTGTCGCTGATGCCCAGGCTGGCGCTGGCATCGCGTATGGCTTCGAAGCGGCAATGATTTTCCAGGGCTTCACCGCCGCTGTGGCGGAAGCTGTTGAAGTCCTCGTGCAGCGGATGATCGCCGTTGCTGAAGTCCTCGAACAGCGCGCGCAGCAGCTGCCATTTGGCGTGTGCGGCAACGGGCCAGTCGACCAGGGGCAGCTCGCTCAGACGCTTGAGCTCGGCCGCCAGGCCGGTACGCTCGATGGCGGCGCGCAGGGCGCGCTCACCGAGGATAAGGCCGGGGGAGCAATACAGGCTGTTGAGGAAAAGACGGCTGGACGGTGAATAAGGGCTGAAACGCTGGGTATCGCTGGCAAACATGGCATGTACCGGGCTAATGGCCACGGCATCGGCGCCGCGCTCACCGGCCTTGCGGACCAGGGTTTCAAGGGCCTGGGTATCGCCGAAGCCACCATCGTCTTCGCGGCGCAGCGAATACAGCTGAACCGTCAGGCCCCAGGCCCGGGGCACGCGTTGATCGGTGGCCATGGCCAGGCTGTAGCAGGTGGCCGGTGCGACGGCGATGGTCAGGTGTTGCCCGGCAATCGCCAGCTGCTGATAGCCAACCGCGGCCAGGGCAGGCAGCTCGCCCTGGGCGGTCAATTGCGCTTGCAGCGTAGAGCCATCTTCCTGATGCAGGACAAAAGGTGTGTGCGGGGCGAACCAGGTGGACAGATCCAATGCGCTGCCATGGTCGACGGTCAACAGTGGGGGAGCGCTGCGACTCAGGCCCGCAGCTCGCAGCTGTTGCAGGCTTTGATCGATGGCGGCGTCGTCCTCGGCCGGGTGGCCGAGACTTTCCAATACCTTGCGCAGCACCGGGTCGCTGACCACCTGTGGTCGCCCGTTGGCGTCAATCCAATTGACCGCCAAACCGGCCTCATGGGCCAGGGTCTGCAATTGCTCATTGTTCATCCTGTTCCTCCAGAACATCACTTGCTATCAGGCTGACAATGGCCGTGTAGGCATTGAGGGTGCCGCGGCGGGAAAGTTCGACCGAATCGGGAGCGGACTGGAACAACACGTTGGCGTCGCCCAGTTTCGCCGCGTCAACGCCATGGGCGCCGAGGTTCAGGTCGATACGCAGGATCTGTCCATCGCCCATGCGCCAGCGGGCACACAGCGCGCCCTCACCGAGAATGTCGGCGCCCAGGGCCTGCGCTCCCGGCAGACGCGGGATAATGTGGCGATGGCGCAACTCCAGCAGATGCTGGTACAGCGTTTGCCAGCTGCGATGGTCCTGGCCTTTGTCGGTTTCCAGGTAAAGGGCATCGAGGGCCGGGCGTGAGTGTTCGAAAGTTTGCAGGGCGTTGGGATCAGGAATTCGCTCACGCTGCTGTTCATCGGCAAAGGCGGCAAAGTCAGCGAACTCGGCGCGACGGCCTTCGCGTACCGCATCGGCGAGTTCGTCGTGATGATCGGTAAAGAACAGAAACGGCTCGCTGGCCGCCCATTCTTCGCCCATGAACAGCAGAGGGATCATCGGCGACAGCAGGAGCAGGGCGGTGGCGGCACGCAGGGCCGGGCCCTGGCATAACTGGGAGAGGCGTTCGCCGAAGGCGCGATTGCCGACCTGATCATGGTTCTGCAGGAAGATAATGAAAGCGCTCGGCGGCAGGTGGCCGCTGGGTTCGCCGCGGGTGTGACCATGCCGGGTCGGTTCGCCCTGATAGACAAAACCCTGGCTGAGCAGGCGCGCCAGTTTCTGGGTCGGCTCCTTGGCAAAGTCGGTGTAGTAGGCGTCGGTCTCGCCAGTCAGCATCACATGCAGCGTGTTGTGAGCATCGTCGTTCCACTGGGCATCAAAACCGCGCTCGAGCAGGCTGGCCTGATTGAGTTCGTTTTCCAGCATCAGCCACACATGGCGGGGCGCATCAATCTGCTGCCGGACCCGATGGGCGAACTCCTGGAGGAAGGTCGGATCGTCGATAGCGTGTACAGCGTCCAGGCGCAGGCCATCGAAGCGGTATTCGAGCAGCCACATCAGGGCATTATCGATGTAATAGTCGCGTACCTCGCGGCGGCGAAAATCGATGGCGTCGCCCCAGGGCGTCTTGATATCGCTGCGGAAGAATCCCTTGGCGTAGCTGCCCAGATAATTGCCGTCAGGACCGAAGTGGTTGTAGACCACGTCAAGGATGACCATCAGGCCGAGGCCATGGGCGGTATCGATCAGGTGTTTAAGTTGCTCCGGCGGGCCGTAGGAGGACTGCGGCGCATAGGGCAGAACACCGTCGTAACCCCAGTTGCGATCACCGGGAAACTGCGCCAGGGGCATCAGTTCGATGGCCGTCACCCCCAATTCGACCAGGCGCGCCAGATGCTCCTCGACCCCGGCGTAACCGCCGAGGCTGCCGACATGCAATTCATAGATGACCGCTTCATGCCAGGGCCGACCCTGCCACGCGCTGTGCTGCCAGTGATAGGCCAGCGGGTCGACGACAATGCTCTGGGAGTGAGCGTCGTCGACCTGGGCACGGGACGCCGGGTCAGGTACTTCCAGTTCGCCATCGATGTTGTAGCGGTAACGGCTGCCTGCCTTGCATTGCGTCTCAAGGACAAACCAGCCGTCATTTTGCGGCAGCATGGCCAAGGATCGGCCATCTTCTATTTCAACACTGACGTAGTACGCATCCGGTGCCCAGAGGGCGAACCGCACATGCTCGGGATCCAGCAACACGGCGCCGTGGCGCCAGCTCTCGTCCGTACGCAAAGGCATCCATTGTCCCCTTATTTCAATAATGTACTGTCACACCTGCGTTTTTCTTCAACAGATCCTGATACAGCTCGGCATAGGGTTCGACCGCTTGATGCCAGTTGAAAGGTGCAGCCATTGCCCGGCAGCGCATGGCGTTGAGCAGGGCAGGGTTGGCGAAGACCTTGAACGCTCGGCTCAGGGCTTCGGTGTAGCTTTCCACCGTGGATTCATTGAACAGGAAACCGGTCACGCCATCTTCGATGGTGTCGGCCAGCCCGCCGGTATTGCGGGCTACGGGCAGTGAACCGAAGCGCTGGGCGTACATCTGGCTCAGGCCGCAAGGTTCGTAGCGCGATGGCATCAACAGGAAATCGCTGCCGGCAAACATGCGCCGGGCATCGGTTTCATTGAAGCCCACACGCACGCCGATCTTGCCGGGGTAGCGCGCCGCCAGTTCACGCATGGCATCCTCTTCTTCCGGTTCGCCACGCCCGATAACGGCAATCTGACCGCCCTGGCTGACGATGTAGTCGGCAACGCCGATGGTCAGGTCCAGACCTTTTTGATAAACCAGGCGCGAGACCACCGCAAACAGCGGGCCGCTGGAAGGTTCCAGTTCGAACAGCTCGCGCACGTGATCGGCGTTGATTTCCTTGCGCTGCCATTCATTAGGCGCGAAGCGGCAGATCAGGTGTTCGTCGGTGGCCGCATCCCAGCTCGAATCGATGCCATTGGGAATACCGCTGAGCAGACCTTTCTGCGCCTTGCTCTGCAGGAAACCCTCCAGGCCGCAACCAAAGTCCGGGGTGGCGATTTCCTTGGCGTAGGTGGCGCTCACCGTGGTGATGTGGCTCGCGTAGGCCATGCCAGCCTTGATAAAGGACAGCTTGCCGTAGAACTCCATGCCTTCGCTGCTCAGCGCTTCGTCCGGGATGCCCAGTTCACGGCTGGAATGGGTGCTGACGGTGCCCTGGTAGGCCAGGTTATGGATGGTGAAGATGCTCGGCGTGGTCTGCCCGCGCCAGCGCATGTAGGCGGGCGCAAGACCTGCTGGCCAGTCATGGGCGTGAACCAGTTCAGGACACCATTGGGTCTTGACGGCACCGGCGGCAAAGTCGGCGGCGGCCAGGCCCAGGCGGGCAAAGCGAATATGGTTGTCGGCCCAGTCACGGCCATGGTTGTCGCCGTAAGGCGTGCCTTCGCGTTCGTACAGCTCCGGGCAGATCAATACATAGATGACCAGGCCGTCCTTCATATCCATGCGGCCGATCTTGCACGGCGGCAATGCGGCATAGCCACCCAGTTCGCTGATCACATGGATCGGGTTGCCACTATTGAGGACTTGCGGGTAGCCGGGGATCAGCACACGGACGTCGTGCAGGTGACGCATGGCTCGCGGCAGAGCAGCAGATACATCGCCCAGGCCCCCGGTTTTCACCAGGTCAGCCAACTCGGAGGTCACGAACAGGATTTTGCGCCTGTTGATCTGCGAAATCGTTGGCTGTGAGGTAGGCAGTTGCAGCAGTGGAACGCTTGTCGTTGCGAAGACCGGCAGATGAGTCAGCTCGCTGGCCGGCTGATTAAAACTCTCTCCCTGTTGGGTTTTGACAGCGGCGCTTATCATCGATTTCTCCCATTTGATTCAGTGTCGGTGCAGCACATTGAGTTCTTATGTGGCCACTTCCTGTGGCCGGGCACAAAAGCCCTACGCAAGATCAATACCCATTTAATGTATGTGTGATGACAGTGCAGGGGTAAAAGGCGCCAATATCAAGGCCCAGCCATTAGCATAGGCGCTCTAACTAGCTGACCGGGGGCATATTCAGAAGTTTCGACTTTTTTTCTCGGAAATGTCTGGCATACGGGTTGGCGAGCTGTCTATAGGAGTTGCGTGGCGTAATGCGTAAGCCTGTGATCAGGCCCCTGCGCCTTTTTGGGGCGATGAAAAGCCCATTGAAACGGTCGGTGACCGGTCGTCGGATTGTTTGACAATGAGTCCAGAGAGCGCGCAAACGCGCTATACCGCTGCCCGATTTCACTCACTCAAACCGCTTGATCGCGCAGTGCGCCGCTTTGCGGTGCAGGCGAAGCTCGATCATTGCACAGTTAGCGACATTTCCTACGATGTGCTCGGAACATTTTGGCGCGTGGCAGGATAGAATCGACGCCTGCACGGCTGGCGCGGCAAGGACGATCCCGTCAGGTCTATCTGTATTGAATGTTGAGAATGAGGTTGTAAATGGAAGCCCCAGAGGTGCTGGTATTACAGGCGAGCTACAGCAACCCGGTGCATGCCGATGCCATTGGTTTTGTGCTCAATCACTACGCAGAGGATGTCATGGGCGGGGGCAAGTCCCTGTCTGCCGACACCTTGCAGCAACTGGCTGGTGAGCTGGCCAAACGCCCCTATGCCTTTAGCGTGCTGGCATTCGTGGCGGGTCAGCCGGTTGGCCTGGTCAACTGTTTCGAGGGCTTTTCTACATTCGCCTGTCGTCCACTGGTCAACATCCATGACGTGGCGGTAATCGCGCAGTGGCGGGGCAAGGGCATCAGCCAGAAGATGCTGGCCAAGGTCGAGGAAATCGCCCGTCAGCGCGGTTGCTGCAAGCTGACTCTGGAAGTGCTGCAAGGTAACGCGGCGGCCCAGGGCGCTTATCGCAAGATGGGTTTTGCCGGTTATGAGCTGGACCCGCAGATGGGCGAAGCGATGTTCTGGCAGAAGACGCTCTGAGGAGCGATTGGAATATTGGCTTGTGAGCGCTGATCTGTAGGAGCTGCCGAAGGCTGCGAAAGCGGTTCAAGCCCCCGTTCGCAGCCTTCGGTAGCTCCTACAGGCTATTTCAGCCGGGTTATTTTTTTGCGACTTCAGGCGTTGCCAATACAGCCGCTGGTTGCGTCGACTGGATCTGGGAGAAGTCCCGCAGATTCTTTGTGTACGGATCGCCGATCATGCGTGGGCGTTCCTTGAAGTCCAGGCTGACCAGGCTGCGTGTCGCGTCAAGTTCATCGAAGCTCAGCCCCGCCAGTTGCGCCCAGGTGTGGATCAACTGGGAGCTGGTATACGGACGGCTCTTGATGCTGCTGAAGTCCCAGTTGTGGGTCTGCTGCCACTTGGGCGAGGCGTATACCAGGAACGGCACGGTATACATCGGCACGGTCGGCGCGGCTTCGTTGCGTCCCAGTACCTTGTGGCCCGGCGAGTCGTAGACGTCTTCGCCGTGGTCGGAGAGGTACAGCAGGAAGCCGTTCGGGTCGGCCTTGGTGTATTCCTTGATGAGGCTGGAAACCACGAAATCGTTGTACAGCACCGCGTTGTCGTAGCTGTTGTACAGCTCCAGCTGGCTGTCGCTGATGCCGTCAGGCACGCCTTTGCGGTCGGTGAACTGCTCGAAGGCAGGCGGATAACGGTACTGGTAGCTCATGTGGGTGCCGAGCAGATGGACCACGATGAGTTTGCGCGGTGCCGGGTCCTTCAGCGCCTTGGCAAACGGCTCGATGGCATCACCGTCGTACTGGCGGGCGTTCTGGTTGCGGTTGTTGTTCAGATAGGTCTGTTCATCCGCCTGTTCCGAGAACGTCGTCAGCATGGTGTTGCGCTTGGTCATGGTCTGCTGGTTGGTGATCCAGAACGTCTTGTAACCCGCCTGTTTCATCACGCCGACGATGGACGGTGTCTTCAGATACAGGTCAGGATTTTCTTCGTCAGCGAAAGTCAGGACCTGTTGCAGCGCCTCGATGGTGTAGGGGCGCGGCGTGATCACATTAGTGAAGACCTGCAGTTGATCCTTGAGCTGATCCAGGTTCGGCGTGGTCTGTCGTGGATACCCATATAGATGCATGCGCTGGCGGTTGGTGGATTCGCCGATGACCAGAACCAGGGTCTTGGGCGTGTCGGGCTGCTGTTCCTTGAGGTTTTTCAGCGGCGCGACCTTGCTGCTGCTCGACAGCATGTCCTGCATATTGTCCAGTTGCTGGGTGTAACGGTGGTAGGCCACCAGCATCTGCCACGGCACGGCCGGTTCGATGCGGCTTTCGAACGCTTCAATGCCGCCGGCGGTGTCATCATGTCGGGCCAGCTGTTTGGCCAGCGGATAGCCGATGATACCGACCAGCAGAGCCGCCGACACGGCCAGGGCGCGGCCCTTGGGCATGTACACCGGGCGCAGACGGGTCCACAGGAACACAGCGAACAGCGTGTGAGCAATGAACGCCAGGACGATCCACCAGGCGAAATACTGGGTCAGGTACTCGCCCGCTTCAGAGATGTTCGACTCGAACATGATGAAGATGACGCTTTGCGAGAACTCCTGCTGATAGATGAAGAAGTATCCGAGGCTGGCCATGGAGCACGCCCACAGCACGATGCCGATGACTGCGGCCATGGCGCGGGTCTTGTTGGGGAACAACAGCATCGGCGCGAGCCAGATGCCGCTCATCACGAAGGCCTGGCGAAAGCCCGAGAAACCGGAGGTGCCAGTGGAGACAATCAGTAGTTGGGTGATACCAGAGAAGTACCAGAAGAATACGAAGAGCCAGATCACGCCAGCCCAGTCAAAACCTTTCGAGGTCGTAGCGCCTCGTTTCACTATAGACATCAAGCACTCCAGCCTATTTCAGTCGCTTGATTGGCCGGGTGGACTCCCGGCAAACCTGCTTTCACGCGCCGTCCGCACAGACGGAGGTGACAAAAGAGCGCGCAGTATTGCTATCGCGTTGTGAAAAAAGTGTCACGCAGGTGAAGTCGCTGCGGCCAAGTGCCATTTGGGGCGTTACAATAGATGTCCGCTCGGACAACAAAAGGTGCTGGAGTTCGGGAGGGTAATACGAGGGGCAAGCCGCCGATCGGGCTTGCCGCAGGGAGGGCGCGAAGAGGCGGGGTCAGGCGTTCAGGGCGACAGCGCTGCTCAGTTGGGCCTGTTGCAGCATCAGCGTCAGATGCGCGACCTTGCTCTGCAATTGTTCGCGTTCTTCCTTGAGCTTGCGCAGTTCGTCACGACGGATTGTGACGTACAGGGTTTGTGGTGCGATTGCTGGTAGTACTGTGCCCATTGCTCACCTCGCAAATGGCGGGATTCAACCTGAAAGACCTGGCGCCCTGACAAATTGTCGTTGCGTGTCTCTCTATCGGCGCTGATTCTGATTTCTTTTGGGCTGGAATGGAACTTTTTTATTTTTGATTGTCGCGAACCGTTCCTGATCGCGAAAATACGCGTCATCAGGCAGGCTCGACAGCTAGCATTCCCTTTTCAGGGAACCGATACCCAATCTCTCCGGACTAACCCTTCACGCATCGGAATCGAGCGTGCCTGGGCTATAAAGAGAGGCACTTCTTTTCATGAATCAAGGAGCACCTCTACATGCAACTCGGGATTATTGGACTGGGCCGCATGGGCGGCAACATTGCACGGCGTCTGATGCTCGACGGCCATACGACTGTGGTCTATGACCGCGACGAAGCCTCGCGCAAGACCCTGGCCGGTGAAGGTTCTACAGCCGTGAACGACCTGCCAGGCATGGTCGCCGCCCTGGAAAAGCCCCGTGCCATCTGGGTCATGCTGCCCGCTGGTGCGCCTACCGAGGACACCATCGAGACTCTCGGCCAATTGCTCGAAGCTGGCGATGTAATCATCGACGGTGGCAACACCTTCTATAAGGACGACGTGCGTCGGGCCAAGACCCTTGAAGAAAAGGGTCTGCACTATGTCGACGTCGGTACTTCCGGTGGCGTCTGGGGGCTGGAACGTGGTTTCTGCATGATGATCGGCGGCGAAGCCTCGGTGGTCGAACGTCTTGATCCGCTGTTCGCCACTCTGGCGCCAGGTATCGGCGACGTGCCGCGCACCAAGGATCGCAACTCCACGGATGATCGTGCCGAGCGCGGTTATATCCATGCCGGTCCTGCCGGGTCGGGTCACTTCGTCAAGATGATCCATAACGGCATTGAATACGGAATGATGCAGGCGTTCGCTGAAGGTTTCGACATCCTCAAGCAGAAAAACTCGGAGAACCTGCCGCCGGAACAGCGTTTCGACCTGAACATGGCCGATATCGCTGAAGTCTGGCGTCGTGGCAGCGTGGTGTCGTCCTGGCTGCTGGATCTGACCGCCGATGCGCTGGCAACCGACCCTAAACTGGATGCCTATTCCGGCGCCGTGGCCGATAGCGGTGAAGGCCGCTGGACCATCGAAGCCGCGATGGAACAGGCCGTGCCCGTGCCGGTGCTGTCCAGCGCTTTGTTTGCCCGCTTCCGCTCGCGTCAACAAAGTACGTATGGCGACAAATTGTTGTCTGCCATGCGCTTCGGTTTTGGTGGTCATAAAGAAGGGAAATAAACGATGGGGCTGTCGCGTACGCACGAATCGCGCAAGAAAACACCTGAAGTAGCACCACCGACGACCTTGTTCCTGTTCGGCGCCCATGGTGATCTGGTCAAGCGGCTGTTGATGCCGGCACTCTACAACCTGACCCGTGACGGTCTGGTGGATAAGGGCCTGCACATTGTCGGCGTCGATCACAATGCGATAAGCGATGCCGATTTTGCCAAGAAACTGGAGGATTTTATCCGCCAGGAGGCGGCAAAAAAGGGCAGTGAAGGCGCCGAAGTCCTGGATCCGGAGATCTGGGCCGATCTGGCCGCACGCATCAGCTACATACAGGGTGATTTTCTCGACGACTCGACGTACAGCGACATCGCCGCCCGAATCAAGAGCAATGGCACCGACAACGCGGTGTTCTACCTGGCCACGGCGGCGCGCTTCTTCAGTGAAGTGGCCACCCGCCTGGGTAAAAGCGGCTTGCTGGAAGAAAGCGACGAGTACTTCCGGCGAGTCGTGATCGAAAAGCCCTTTGGTTCCGACCTGGCCAGCGCCCAGGCGTTGAATGCCTGCCTGCTCAAGGTCATGAACGAGAAGCAGATCTACCGGATCGATCACTATCTGGGCAAGGAAACGGTGCAGAACATTCTGGTCAGCCGTTTCTCCAACGGCCTGTTCGAATCCTTCTGGAACAATCACTACATCGACCACGTGCAGATTACGGCGGCGGAAACCGTCGGCGTCGAAACCCGTGGCAGCTTTTACGAAACGACGGGCGCCCTGCGTGACATGGTGCCCAATCACTTATTCCAGCTCCTGGCCATGGTGGCCATGGAGCCTCCCGCAGCGTTCGGCGCCGATGCCGTGCGCGGGGAAAAGGCCAAGGTGGTCGGCGCGATCCGTCCCTGGAGCGAGAAAGAAGCCCTGGCCAACTCGGTGCGTGGGCAATACGCCGCCGGCGGCAAGGGCGACAAGGCCGTACCGGGTTATCGCGAGGAAGACCGGGTCGATCCCGCCAGCAATACCGAGACCTTTGCCGCGATCAAAGTGATGATCGATAACTGGCGTTGGGTTGGCGTGCCGTTCTACCTGCGCACCGGCAAGCGCATGAGCGTACGCGACACCGAGATCGCCATCTGCTTCAAGCATGCGCCTTACGCGCAGTTCCGCGATACCGACATCGAGCGGCTCAAACCCAACTACCTGCGGATCCAGATCCAGCCCAACGAAGGCATGTCCTTTGACTTGCAGGCCAAGCGCCCGGGGCCGACCCTGGAACTGCAGAACATCGAGCTGGGCTTCGCCTACAAGGACTTTTTCGAAATGCAGCCTTCTACCGGCTATGAAACGCTGATCTATGACTGCTTGACCGGCGATCAGACCCTGTTCCAGCGCGCCGACAATATTGAAAATGGCTGGCGTGCCGTACAGCCATTCCTTGATGCCTGGGCCGCACACCCCAAGGTCGAGCTGTACGAGGCCGGTGAAGATGGTCCCGAGGCGGCCGATGAGCTGCTGTCCCGTGATGGCCGCGAATGGCACAGCATCGGATGAGTGGGTCGACGCAACCCCTCATCCGCTTCCTGCTCTCTGATATCGATGGCACCTTGTTGCGCCCCGATCACAGCCTGAGCCAGGCCAATATTGACGCCATTGCCCGTTTACGTGCTGCTGGCATTCATTTCACCCTGGCCAGCAGCCGCCCGCCACGGGCCATGCGTCAGCAGATCGAAGCCTTGGGTATCGATCTGCCGACGGTCGCGTTCAACGGCGGTGCCCTGATCAATCCCGATGGCAGTCTGTTGCTGGCCCACCGCATCGATCCGGCTGCGGCGCGTACCACAGTCGATCTGTTTGCCAGGCACCCTGTTTCAGCCTGGCTATTTGCCGACGATCAGTGGTACCTGCTTGATCCCGAAGGTGATTATGTTGCCCATGAGCAGCACACGCTGGGGTACGGCCCGGTGCTGGTCGACAGCTTCGAGGCGTATCTGGACCGCGCCGACAAGATTGTCGCCGCCAGCAAGGACTTCGAACTGCTCAAGCGTCTTGAGGCACAGCTCAATCCGCTGATTGAAGGCTCGGCCCATGCGGCGCGGTCCCAGGACTACTATCTGGATGTCACTGCCCTTGACGCCAACAAGGGGGCGGCGCTGGCGTCCCTGGCAGAGCTGCTGGGCGTGCCGTTGGCACAGACGGCGGCCATCGGCGATGGCGGCAATGATGTCGCAATGTTCCGGCGTGCCGGCCTGTCCATTGCCATGGGCCAGGCCGAGGAGGGCGTACGCAGCCATGCTGACCATGTTACCGGCAGCAACTTGCAGGATGGCGTGGCGATGGCAATCGAGCAATACATCCTGCCGCATTGAGTGGCATTGCGGTGCATTTCCTCAGGTGGACACGGCTTTATGGCTGCACTGATTGAAGACTATGCCTTGTTGGGCAACTGCAAGACCGCGGCCCTGGTGGCGCGGGACGGGTCGCTGGACTGGCTGTGCTTTCCGCGCTTCGATTCACCGGCCTGTTTCGCTGCCCTGCTCGGCGAAACGGAAAATGGCCGCTGGAAACTGGCCCCCAGTGAGGATGTGCGCCACATTGAGCGGCGCTACCTGGATGGCACCCTGATCCTGCAGACGCAGTTCGAGACCGCCACTGGCCGCGCCCGGTTGATCGAGTTCATGCCCATGGGCACCGGCAATCATGTCGTGCGTATCATTGAGGGGCTGGAAGGGGAGATGGCATTCGCCATGGACCTGTCGATCCGTTTTGATTACGGCAGCTCCGTGCCTTGGGTGGAAAAGCACGGCCCGCACACCCTGACGGCGGTCGCCGGGCCTGAGATGCTGGTGCTGCGAACGCCGTCAGCGCTTGAGGCAATGGATCATCACACCACCAGCCATTTTCGTGTTGAAAACGGTCAGCGCCGGGTTTTTGTTCTCAGCCATCAGCCGTCCAACGAGCCGATTGGCGAAGCGCTGGATGGCGAAGCGGCCCTCAAGGAGGCTGAAAGCTTCTGGCTGGAGTTTTCCAACCGTTGCCCTGATGTCGGCCCCTGGACCGAACAGGTCAAGCGCTCGCTGATCACCCTCAAGGCCATGACCTATCTGCCTACGGGCGGGATTGTTGCGGCGGTGACCACCTCTTTGCCTGAGCAGATTGGCGGCGAGCGTAACTGGGATTACCGCTTCTGCTGGTTGCGGGATGCCACCATGACCTTGCTTGCCTTCATGAATCTTGGCTATTTCGAAGAGGCCAATGCCTGGCGGGCCTGGCTGATGCGTTCGGTGGCTGGTAATCCCGAGCAGATCCAGATCATGTACGGCCTCGGTGGCGAGCGGCGCCTGCCGGAGCTTGAGCTGCCCTGGCTCAAGGGCTACGAAGGCTCCAGCCCGGTGCGGATCGGTAACGGTGCGGCGACGCAAATGCAACTGGATGTCTATGGCGAAGTGGCGGATGCCATGACCCAGGCGATCAAGGGCGGTCTGCCACGGCCGCCGCGTAGTGTGGCAATCTCCAAGGTCATCATGCCATTCCTCGAAGAGGTGTGGCACAAGCCGGATCAGGGTATCTGGGAGATCCGCTCCGAGCCCCGGCATTTCACTCACTCCAAGGTCATGGCCTGGGTGGCTTTCGACCGCAATGCAAGCCTGATCGAACAATCCGCCAAAACCGAGGAAGAGCTTGAACTGGCCCGCCATTACCGGGGCGTGGCCGGGCAGATTCATGCCGATGTCTGCGAACATGGTTTCGATACGCAGATGGGCAGCTTTGTGCAGACCTACGGCGGTAAGGAACTGGACGCCAGCCTGCTGCAAATTGCCCTGACCGGATTCCTGCCTGCCAACGACCCAAGAGTGATCGGCACGGTGGCGCATATCGAGCGCAGCCTGATGCAGAACGGCCTGTTACTGCGCTACGACAGTGAACGCAGCGATGACGGCGTCTCGGGGCATGAGGGTACCTTCCTGGTTTGTTCGTTCTGGCTGGCGGACGTCTATGTGCTACTGGGAAGGGAGGCTGAGGCGCGGGAGCTGTTCGACCGGCTGTGCGGGCTGTGCAATGACGTCGGCCTGCTGTCTGAGCAGTACGACTCGCGAAGTCAGCGCATGCTGGGCAATTTCCCACAGGCGTTCAGCCATATCGGCATTATCAACACTGCGTTGAACCTGCACCGGGTCGAGTGTCCGGCCAGGAGTCGCAGCGAGGCCTAGCGACACGATCGTTGGAGCGAGGCTTGCCGGCGAAGGCTTTTCGCGAATGGCCTGATCTTTCGCGGTGTCCGGTTCGCGGGCAAGCTTCGCTCCAGCAGATAAAATTGCGCGCGTTAAAGGGCCTTACGCAACGTCAGGTTAATCCGCTGCTCCCCCAGCAGCGGATGACTGGCCTGTTTGATCGGCTGTACGCCGTGAAAGCGCAGACGGTCAACCCCGCCCCAGACCACTACGTCCCCATGAAACAGCGATACCCGTTGTGGCTTGTCGCTACGCTCGAAGCCGCCGAATTCAAAGATAGCGGCAATTCCCAGGGAAATGGAAACCACCGGCCAGTGGTGATCGGCTTCGTCCTTGTCTTGATGCAGGGACATTTTCGCCCCCGGCACATAACGGTTGATCAGGCAGGCATCGGCAATGAAGCCGGGGAAACCCGCGGCCTCGGCGGCGGAGCTGGCCAGGGCCATGAGGTCTTCGGGAATCCGCGGCCAGGGCAGCCCGCTCTGCGGGTCCAGGGGGCTGTAGCGATAGCCTTGGCGTGACGAGGTCCAGCCGACGCTGCCGCAACAGGTCATGGCCGCCGACATGGTAAAGCCGCCAGGCGTGACCAGGTGCCGGAAGGGCGCCTGGCGCACGACCTTGCGCAAGGCCGGCAGCAGGCTTTCGATGAGGGGCAGGGCGAAGCTACGCAGAACGAAAGATTGCGGGCCGATCTGTTCATTGCCGGTAATCTTGGGTTGATCGTCGGCGAACAAGTCAAAGTTGGCAGGGGTGTCACTGGTGTGTCGCATCTTAATGTGGCACCGGCTGTAGCCGGGAAGACAATATGAATGACGAAAGAGATGTATCAATCATACCTGCCCCTTCCCGGCTAAAGCCGGTCCCACAGATAAAGTGCCTGCTTACAGAGCCTTGCTGACCTTGACGTCCGAGATATGGTCATCACTGGCACCATGCATCTTTTCCAGGGCGGCCCTGGCTTCTTCGACGGAGTTCGATTGCAACTGGGCAAACTCGAAGCGTCGTTCACCGTTCAGCTTGTAGCTGACCGCGTATTTAGTGGTTGGGGTAGGCTGATTCACAGGAGCTCCCTCAGCTCAGGCGCGACGTCGAGCGACGCACGATTTTGATCGAGTGGGTGAAAGCGGTCTTGCGCCCACCGTTGCTGTCGGTCTTGCGACCCGTGGTATCGAGCGTGATGTTCCAGAAACCGGTGCTGGGTACGGTGATCTTGGCTGGGAACTTGTCGAACGCGCCGCCGTGATAGGTGTGACGACCGCCATTTTTGAAGCTGCGGAAGTTGGCGTCGTTCATCAGACGGATATTGCAGAGCTGGGAGCATTCGATGACGACCAGGTCGTCTTCGTTGAGGTGCTCGCGCTGGTGGACGAATTTCATGGGGACTCCGGGGGACGCACTTTCAGGCGCGCGCTTTTGCAAAAAACCGAAACGATAGCACGCAGTGTCGGGTTATTTATGGTCGATTGCAGTTTTCTGGCAGACTTTCTCGCTAAATGTGTCTGGATCGGGATCTAATCTCGCTCCTGCTTGTCGTACGGCCTGCCGCGATTTAGGCGCGGCCGCCGAAATCGAAGCAGGCTGTGACATTTTAATTTGGAGGGATTGTATGAAACTGGCCGTTGTAATCCTGGCCTTGGCGATGACCGGTTGCGCCACTGTCGAGGACATCGAGCACACTCCAGCGACCATGAGCGTGATGTCGGGCAAGAGCCCGCGCGAGTATGCCGATTGCTTCCTGGGCAAGATCGCCGATAGCCGCAAGCCGCCTTTGGTCGAGGCGCATCACGAGGGGTTGCAGATTATCGTGGCGCAGAAATTCAGCGCTGATCCCGCCGCCATCCTCAATATCGAAAACCGCTCCAACGGCAGCTCGATCAAGGTTTATGAGCGCCTGTCCAATATGCCGCTGCGACCCAAGGACGTGCAGCGGGCCGCAACTGCCTGTATTTCCGGCTGATGGCTAAAGGCGTTACTTGCAGACCACGGTAACGCTGCGGCTTTTGTAGTTGCCGACGTCCACGCCCAGGGTCTTGTCGCTTTCCTTGGGTTGCGGCGTGCCGTCGGTACCGACGATTTCATAGCCAGTGCCTGCGCAGGAGTCACTGGCTTTTTCATAGCAGCTCGCCCAAGACATGGCTTCGCCGGAGCAGTCGATGCTCAGGCCCTGGCGACCATTTTTCAATGTGGTGTTGGAGGCGGTCGCGCAGCCGACCAGGCCCAATATCGCTGCGATGCATAACAATCTGATCATGATTTCTTTCGCGTAGGTGGAGGGGTGAAGAAAAAGCTTGTGCAGCTGAAAGTCTTCGACTGTGGCGGTATGCCATCGTTCCGGAACTGTCTGCACATTTATCCTTGAATCGAGCTCAATTGAATGGCGGCGCGGCATGATAAAGGTGTTGTCATCGTGCTGTCGCTCCGGTGTCATCTGCCTGCAATTGCGGTGCTGTGGAATTGCCACAAATTATGTGGGAGTTCCACCATGCAACTTTGCGTAATCGGTGCTGGGTATGTAGGGCTGGTCACTGCGGCATGTTTTGCCGAGATGGGCAACCAGGTGGTGTGCGTAGAGCGCGATGCACTGCGCGTCGCCGCGCTGCGCCGTGGCGAGTGCCCGATCTACGAACCTGGCCTGGAAGCAATCATCAAGGCGCAATTGGCCAGCGGCCAGCTCAGCTTTGCCAGTCAGTTGGTACAGGGTGTGGGACGGGCCGAAGTGATCTTTATCGCGGTGGGTACGCCGAGCAATGAAGATGGCTCGGCCGATCTGTCCCATGTGCTCAATGTGGCTGACGAACTGGGACAATGCCTGAGCCGCTCATGCCTGGTGGTAGACAAGTCGACGGTCCCGGTCGGCACGGCTGAACAGGTGCAGGAGCGAATCAACCGGCATCTGGCCCGACGCGATGTACTGGGGCGGGTCAAGGTTGCCAGCAATCCCGAATTCCTCAAGGAAGGCTGTGCCATCGAGGATTTCATGCGTCCGGACCGCATCGTCCTGGGTTGCCCTGATGATGAGTCTGCCGAGCTGCTGCACCGCCTTTACAGCCCGTTCCTGCGCAATCGTGAGCGCGCCATGGTCATGGGTGTGCGCGCAGCGGAGTTCAGCAAATACGCCGCCAATGCCTTTCTGGCTACGAAGATTTCCTTTATCAACGAAATGGCCGGGTTGTGTGCGCATCTGGATGTGGATATTGAACAGGTACGTCACGCCATCGGTGCCGATAAACGTATCGGCACGCATTTTATCTACGCCGGTTGCGGCTACGGCGGCTCGTGTTTTCCCAAGGATGTGCGGGCGCTGATCAATACCGCCGAGCAGCAGGGCTTCGACCCGCAGATTCTGCGTGCGGTACAGGAGCGCAACGCGAAACAGAAGACCCTGTTATTCGAGTCCCTGGTGCAGCACTTCGGTGGTTATCTGCAGGGGCGGGTGGTGGCGCTCTGGGGGTTGTCGTTCAAGCCAGGCACTGATGACCTGCGTGAAGCGCCAAGCCTGGTGTTGATCGATGCGCTGCTGGCGGCCGGAGCAAGGATTCAGGCGACAGATCCTGCGGCCATGTCTGCGATCGCTGAGTATTATTCCGACGCAGTCAGCAGCGGTCAGCTACGCTTGAGCGAGTCGTTGTACAGCTGCGCCGAGGGCGCAGACGCGGTCGTTCTCCTGACCGAGTGGAAGCAGTTTCGCCAGCCCGATTTCACCCGTGTAAGGGGGGTTATGCGAATGCCAGTGCTGTTCGACGGTCGCAATATCTACGATTGCGTTGAACTATCTGGCCTGGGATTCCTCTACCATGGCATCGGACGGCCAGTAGCGGGCCATTGTAAGGTGACCGCTGCGTGATTAGACTGCGCCGCTAACACCCACAGCCCTTATCAAGGACTTTTATGATCAAGAAATGCTTGTTCCCTGCAGCCGGTTACGGCACTCGCTTTTTGCCAGCGACCAAAGCCATGCCCAAGGAAATGCTGCCGGTGGTCAACAAGCCACTGATCCAATACGGTGTGGAAGAAGCACTTGCTGCTGGACTGACTGAAATCTCCATCGTGACGGGTCGTGGCAAGCGTGCTCTGGAAGACCATTTCGATATCAGCTACGAGCTGGAACACCAGATCAAGGGCACTGATAAAGAGAAGTACCTGGTCGGTATCCGTAAACTGATCGATGAGTGCAGCTTTTCCTACACTCGCCAGACTGAAATGAAAGGCCTGGGCCACGCCATTCTCAGCGGCCGCCCACTGATCGGCAATGAAGCTTTCGCCGTAGTCCTGGCTGACGACCTGTGCGTCAATCTGGAAGCCGACGGCGTGCTGGCGCAAATGGTCAAGTTGCATAAGCACTACGGCTGCTCGATTGTTGCTATCCAGGAAGTCGATCCGCAGGAAACCAACAAGTACGGCGTCATTGCTGGTGAAGAAATCAAGCCGGGCCTGTTCCGCGTGACGGACATGGTCGAGAAGCCAAAGCCGGAAGATGCACCGTCGAACCTGGCGATCATCGGCCGTTACATCCTGACCCCGGATATCTTCGAGAAAATCGAACAGACCGAGCCAGGCAAAGGCGGCGAAATCCAGATCACTGACGCCCTGATGAAGCAGGCTGCCGAAGGCAACGTGCTGGCTTACAAGTTCAAGGGCCAGCGTTTCGACTGCGGTGGTGCTGAAGGCTACATCGAAGCAACCAACTTCTGCTTCGAGAACATCTACAAGACCGGTAAGGTCTATCACATCTCGGGTCTTGAGAAGGACTCGAAATCGTCGTGATGTTTAACGGCTGAGTAATCTGGTTGTAGGGCAAAGCCACCTTCGGGTGGCTTTGTCGTTTCTGTCTTACACGGTTATGCTAGCCGTCTGATTAGGGAGACAGAAATGGCCTACGACTTTGACTTGTTTGTTATCGGTGCCGGTTCCGGGGGCGTTCGTGCTGCGCGTTTTGCTGCGGGCTTTGGTGCCCGCGTTGCGGTAGTCGAAAGCCGTTACCTGGGCGGGACCTGCGTCAATGTCGGCTGCGTACCCAAGAAATTGCTGGTCTACGGCGCACATTTCGCCGAAGAGTTCGAGCAGGCCAAGAGCTTTGGCTGGACGCCTGGGGAAGCCGAGTTTGACTGGGCCACTTTGATCGCCAACAAGAATCAGGAAATCGAGCGACTCAACGGTATTTACCGCAATCTGCTGGTGAACAGCGGTGTGACCTTGCTCGAAGGCCATGGCCGCCTGCTGGGGCCGAACAAGGTCGAAGTCAATGGCCAGACCTATAGCGCCGAACATATCCTCATTGCCACTGGCGGCTGGCCGCAAGTGCCGGAATTCCCCGGTAGCGAACACGCTATCACCTCCAATGAGGCATTTTTCCTGCCGCAACTGCCCAAGCGCATAGTGGTGGTCGGCGGCGGCTATATCGCCGTGGAGTTTGCCTCGATCTTCAACGGCCTGGGTGCGCACGTTACCCAGCTGTATCGCGGCGAGCTGTTCCTGCGTGGCTTTGACGGCAGCGTGCGCAAGCATCTGCACGAAGAGCTGGTCAAGCATGGCCTGGACATCCGCTTCAATAGCGATGTCGAGCGCATCGACAAACAGGCCGATGGCAGCTTGCACGTCACCCTCAAGGATGGCAGCACGCTTGAAACCGACTCGGTGTTCTACGCCACCGGCCGCCGGCCGATGCTGGACAATCTCGGCCTGGAAACCGTCGATATCAAGCTGAACAAGGATGGCTCAATCGCCGTCGATGAGCATTATCAGACCAGTGAGCCTTCGATCCTGGCCCTGGGCGATGTCATTGGTGGCGTACAACTCACTCCAGTGGCCCTGGCCGAAGGGATGGCTATTGCCCGTCGTCTGTTCAAGCCGGAGCAGTATCGCCCGGTCGATTACCGGCACATCCCCACGGCGGTGTTCAGTCTGCCCAATATCGGCACTGTCGGGTTGACCGAGGAAGAGGCAGTCAAGGCCGGGTATGAGGTGCAGATTTTTGAAAGTCGTTTCCGGCCGATGAAGCTCAGCCTCACCGACAATCAGGAACGCACCCTCATGAAGCTGGTAGTAGATGCCAAGACTGATGTGGTGCTGGGTTGCCATATGGTTGGGCCGGATGCCGGCGAGATCGTCCAGAGCCTGGCTATCGCGCTGAAGGCTGGCGCGACCAAGCGCATTTTCGACGACACCATTGGTGTCCATCCGACGGCCGCCGAGGAATTCGTCACCATGCGCAGCCCTGTAGCCCGATAAAAACTTCGCTGTAACTGCTGATGCCCGGGATTCAGGATGAAACCCGGGTGGTTTGGATTGACAGGACGGACCCACCGTGAAAAGCGCTATTACTCCGGCAACCATGCCATTGCACTCCGTTGAGCGTGAAGATTTAGAACCTATGCGTCAGATCGATGCTCTGTGGGAGAGCGAACGACAGTTCCGAACGCTGGCCGACAATATGAGCCAGCTGGCCTGGACGGCTGATCCCGCTGGTCATATCCATTGGTACAACGGCCGCTGGTATGACTATACCGGCGCGACAATGGAGTCCATGCAGGCCTTGGGCTGGGGTGCGGTCCATCATCCCGAGCATGGCGAGCGGGTCATGGCGCGACTGCGGCATTGCTTCGCTACCGGCTCGATCTGGGAGGATACCTTCCCGTTACGCGGCAAGGATGGGCGCTTCAGCTGGTTTCTTTCTCGCGCCTTACCGATTCGTGATGAGCAGGGCCATATCACCCACTGGTTGGGCACTCACACTGACATCACTGCCCAGGTCAATGCTGAAGAGGCTTTGCGCGAACTCAATGAAAGCCTGGAGTTGCGAGTCGCCGAGCGCACCCGCGAGCTGGCCGATATCAACCGCTTGCTGCAAGTGGAGATGGCTGAACGGGCCCAGGCTGAAGAAGCGCTGCGCCATGCGCAGAAAATGGACGCCATCGGCCAGTTGACCGGCGGCATCGCTCACGACTTCAACAATATGCTGACCGGCGTGCTGGGTGCTCTGGACTTGATCCAGCGCCGGGTGGCGGCGGGGCGCGTGGGCGAGATTGACCGTTATATCCGCGCCGCCGTGACCTCGGCCAATCGCGCGGCGGCCCTGACTCATCGCCTGCTGGCGTTTGCCCGGCGCCAGTCGCTCAATGCTTGCCCGGTGGACGTCAACCGTATGGTGATATCCATGGAGGAGCTGCTGCGTCGGACTGTCGGTGAAAGCATTGAGCTGAACATCGATCTGGCGACTCAACTGCCCATGACCCACACCGATGAGCATCAGTTGGAAAATGCGCTGTTGAATCTGGTCATCAATGCCCGGGATGCCATGCCCGATGGCGGGCGCCTGCTGATCCGCAGTCGATTGGCCTCGATTGCCATCGCCCGGGACGGTTTGCCGGCTGGGCAGTACGTACAGCTCAGTGTCGAAGATTCCGGCTGCGGGATTTCGGAGGACGTGATCGAGCGGGTATTCGACCCGTTTTTTACCACCAAGCCGATTGGTCAGGGCACCGGGCTGGGCCTGTCGATGGTCTATGGCTTTATCAATCAAAGCGGCGGCCATGTGCAGTTGGACAGTGTCGAGCGCCAGGGCACGCAGATTCACCTGTACCTGCCATGCCATCTTGAGGTTGGGCAGGTTCCTGTGACCACGCTCGATCTGCCGAGTCCGCCCCGTGCCATTAAGGGCGAGCGGGTGCTGGTGGTGGAGGATGAAACCGCCGTGCGCATGCTGGTGGTGGATGTTTTGCGTGAGCTGGGCTACTCGACACTTGAGGCGGCTGACAGCAAAGGCGCGTTACCGCTGCTGCAAAGTGGCGAGCGTATCGACCTGCTGGTCAGTGATGTCGGCCTGCCGGGACTCAATGGCCGACAGTTGGCGGAAATCGCCCGGCAGCACCGACCAGGTCTGCGGGTGCTGTTCATGACCGGCTATGCACGCAACGCCCTGGTGCGCGGAGATTTTCTCGAGCCGGGCATGGATATGCTGACCAAGCCCTTTACTGTCGAGGAGCTGGCGCAGCGAGTGCGCAGGATGATTGAAGGGGGGGGATTTATCGCTGGCGCCGCGCTGCAAGCATAGAGCCTGTAGGGGCGGCCGGGCGGCGCTCCTGCAGAATCAGGTTTCAATTCTCGTCTTGCGGCGGCGTCGCCTCTTCAGGCGCTACCTGACTCGCCCGCAGGTTCTCCATGGTCACCTCAGCCTTGGCCAATAACAGCTCCAGCAGGCGATTCTGTTGACGTTGCTCGGTCAGTTGCTGGCCCAGATGATCGCTTTCGCGTTGACTACTGTTCAGACGAACCTCCATCAAGGCGCATTGCTGAAGACTCTGCTGATTGCGTTCGCTCAGTTGCTCGACCTTTAGCTCGGATCTCTGCAGCTTATCCCCCAACTCATCAAACTCACGGCGCGTATTACGGGTTTCAATCAATAACCTTTCGTTGTCGCGGTTGAGCTGGGTGATCTCATCCTGGCGCACCGATGCGCTTTGCTGTGCCTGGCGCAGCTCCATCTGCAACTGCTGCACCTGACCTTCGTGACGACGCTGCTCCTGCTCGCGCTGTTCCTTGACGGCGCTACGGTAGTGCTCAAGGGCGTCGCGAGCGTGCAGGTGCTTTTCTTCCAGGGAGCGGATCTGTGCATCGCGATCGGCTAGTCGCGTCTCCAGATCCTGGCAGGCCTGGTTCAGGCGGGCGTTCGCAGTCTGTTGGCCCTGCAGGGCATCGCGGGTGGTGAGGAGGGCGCTGCTTTGCTGTTCCAGCTCCGCGGCCTGTCGCGCATGCCGCGTTGTCAGCTCTTGCAGCTGGCGTTCAACCTGAGCCATGGCCTCGCGCATCAAGCGTTCCCGCGCCTCCAGTTCGGCCAGAGCCTGGTCGATGCGTGCCTGTCCCTGTTCCTGAATACGCTGGCTGAGATGGCTGACCAGTTGCAGCAGCTCGTCATCGATGCTGGCCTGGGAGTGGCCCGTTTCGGGGTGATCGCTGTCCAGCTCCTTCAGGTAGCGGTGAATGGTGGTTTTCGAGCCGGTGTTGCCCATTTCGATACGTACTGCATCGATGCTCGGATGCTCGCCACGGGCCATTAGCGCCTGCCGTGCTTTCTGCACCACCGCCTTGTTTACGCCGCCCCGTGCCATGCTTGTTCCTACGATTTCGTACTGTGGTACGTACTATGTAAATACATACTACGATATGGTGTAAATCTAAGCTTTTATTCATCGAATAACAAACGGGATATTGGCGTATTATCCCGTGTCATGAATTATTTGCGCTTGTTGGAGCGAGGCTTGCCCGGGAATTCGTCAATACCCATACACCGTCTGTGCGGGCATGCTTCGTTCCAACGGTCTGTGAACACCTGGAGAATTTTCCATGAGCGAGCTGGACCGCTATATCGATGCAGCAACCCGTGACAACACGCGGCGCAGCTATCGGGCGGCAATCGAGCACTTCGAAGTGACCTGGGGCGGCTTCCTGCCTGCCACGGCCGATTCGGTGGCGCGTTATCTGGCGGCCTATGCGCCGACCCTGTCGGTCAATACCCTCAAACTGCGGTTGTCGGCATTGGCGCAATGGCACAACAGCCAGGGTTTTGCCGACCCGACCAAGACGCCGTTGGTGCGCCAGGTGCTCAAGGGTATTCGCGCGCTGCACCCGGCCCGGGAGAAACAGGCCGAGCCCTTGCAGTTGCAGGATCTGGAACGGTTGATCGGCTGGCTGGATCAACAAGCCGCCCGTGCCATCGTTTCTCAGGACCACGGCACGCTGTTGCGCTGCCGTCGAGATGCGGCGTTGGTGCTGCTGGGCTTCTGGCGCGGCTTTCGCAGTGACGAGTTGTGTCGTGTGCAGGTCGAGCATGTCCAGGCGCGGGCGGGTATGGGTATTGAGCTGTATCTGCCGCGCAGCAAGAGTGATCGCGGCAACCTTGGGCGTACTTATCAGGCGCCGGCTTTGCAACGACTTTGTCCGGTACAGGCCTATCTCGACTGGATCGATTGCGCGGGCTTGAGTCGCGGCCCGGTGTTTCGCGGTATCGACCGCTGGGGCAATCTGGGCGAGGAGGGCTTGCATGCCAGCAGCGTCATCCCCATGTTGCGACAGATGCTTGAGCGCGCCGGAATCGCCGCCGAGCTCTATACCAGCCACTCGCTGCGACGTGGCTTTGCGACCTGGGCCCAGCGTAACGGCTGGGATCTCAAGTCGCTGATGAGCTACGTAGGCTGGAAGGACATGAAATCGGCTCTACGCTACATCGAGGCCACGCCCTTCACGGGCCTGGCAGCGCCGTCGGCGGATATGAAGATTTCATCTATTAATAAACATCTCTTATAGTGAAAACCAATCAGCGGCATCAGGTTTGCCAATGAGCCCTTGCCGACGATTGTGCGTAAGCTTCACTTCATCGAATTCACAACCCATCAGGAGATTCACCGATGCCTATCATCAACAGCCAAGTAAAACCGTTCAAAGCGACTGCCTTCAAAAATGGCGCTTTTGTCGACGTTTCGGATGCCGACCTGAAAGGCAAGTGGTCCGTGGTGTTCTTCTACCCAGCCGACTTCACTTTCGTCTGCCCGACTGAACTGGAAGACCTGGCTGACAACTACGACGCGTTCCAGAAACTGGGCGTTGAAATCTACAGCGTGTCGACCGACACCCACTTTGCCCACGCTGCCTGGCACAACACTTCGCCAGCCATCGGCAAAATCCAGTACACCATGATCGGTGACCCAACCCTGACCATCTCCCGCAACTTCGACGTACTGATCGAAGAAGCAGGTCTGGCTGACCGCGGTACTTTCGTGATCAACCCGGAAGGTCAGATCAAAATCGTTGAACTGAACGATGGCGGCGTTGGCCGTGACGCTTCCGAGCTGCTGCGCAAAATCAAGGCTGCTCAGTACGTTGCTGCTCACCCGGGCGAAGTCTGCCCAGCCAAATGGCAGGAAGGCGAGGCCACTCTGGCTCCGTCCCTGGACCTGGTTGGCAAGATCTGAGTCGTTTGAATCGGCTAGGGGCGCTGAGCTCTTGAGCACGTAAACCGCATCGCCCCAAAAAACGCCCGGGCGGTCATCGCCTGGGCGTTGTTTTTTCTACTCCAGTAAAAGGAAGCCGCAGCATGTTGGACGCCAATCTTAAAGCCCAGTTGAAATCGTACCTGGAGCGGGTCACTCGCCCCATCGAGATCGTCGCGTCCCTTGATGACGGCGCGAAATCCAGGGAAACCCTGGAGCTGCTCAACGAAATCGTCAGCAGTTCCAACAAGATCACCCTGAAAACCGATGGTGACGATGCCCGTAAGCCATCGTTCGCACTCAACAGCCCGGGCGAAAACATCAGCCTGCGCTTTGCCGGCCTGCCCATGGGCCACGAATTCACTTCTCTGGTATTGGCCCTGCTGCAAGTCGGCGGCTATCCGTCCAAGGCCAGTGAAGACACCATCGCCCAGGCCCGTGGCCTGACCGGTGAGTTCAAGTTTGAAACCTATTTCTCCCTGACCTGCCAGAACTGCCCTGACGTGGTCCAGGCGCTGAACCTGCTGGCCGTGCTCAACCCTAATGTGCAACACGTCGCTATTGAAGGTGGTGCGTTCCAGGACGAAGTCACCGAGCGCCAGATCATGTCGGTGCCGAGCATCTACCTGAATGGCGAACTGTTCGGCCAGGGCCGCATGGGTCTGGAAGAAATCCTCGCCAAGATCGACACCAGTGCCGGTGATCGTCAGGCCGAGAAACTCAATGCCAAAGCCGCATTCGATGTGCTGGTGATTGGTGGTGGCCCGGCCGGCGCTGCTGCGGCGATCTACGCCGCCCGCAAAGGCATCCATACCGGTGTTGCCGCCGAGCGTTTTGGCGGTCAGGTGCTGGACACCATGGCCATCGAGAACTTCATCTCGGTACAGCATACCGAGGGGCCGAAACTGGCCGTGGCGCTGGAAGAACACGTCAAGCAGTACGAAGTGGACATCATGAACCTGCAGCGCGCTTCCCAGCTGATTCCGGGCAAGGAAGGCGAGCTGCACACCGTCAAGTTCGCCAATGGCGCGACCCTCAAGTCCCGCACTGTGATCCTGGCGACCGGTGCCCGCTGGCGCGAAATGAACGTGCCGGGCGAGCAGCAATACCGCAACAAGGGCGTGGCGTACTGCCCACACTGTGACGGCCCGCTGTTCAAGGGCAAGCGCGTAGCGGTGATCGGCGGCGGTAACTCCGGTGTTGAAGCAGCCATCGACCTGGCCGGTATCGTATCCCACGTGACGCTGCTGGAGTTCGACGTACAGTTGCGTGCTGACGCCGTCTTGCAACGCAAGCTCAACAGCCTGCCCAACGTGACTGTGATTACCAACGCCCAGACCTCCGAGGTCACTGGCGACGGTCAGAAGGTCAACGGCCTGCGATACAAGAACCGTCTGAACGACGAAGTGATTGATGTCGCGCTGGAAGGGATTTTCGTGCAGATCGGCCTGCTGCCCAATACTGAATGGCTCAAGGGCGCCATCGAGCTGTCGCCACGCGGCGAGATTATCGTCGATGCTCGTGGTGAAACGTCGATCCCTGGCGTGTTTGGCGCAGGTGACGTGACCACTGTGCCGTACAAGCAGATCATCATTGCCCTGGGCGAGGGTGCCAAGGCTTCGCTGAGTGCCTTTGATCACCTGATCCGCACGTCTGTAGAGTCCTGATCGTTCCGTAAGCCATAAAAAACCCTGCCTGTTTACACAGGCAGGGTTTTTTTGTGTTTGTAGTACCGGCTTTAGGCGGGAAGGCATATGTGCACATCGAAGACATGCAGCCGATTGTGTCGGCCCTTTCCCGGCTGAAGCCGGTCCCACAGACCTCATTTCAACGCAGGTGGTGGCGCCCTGTTTACATCGGCGCTGGCTGGATGATCTCTACCCAATAGCCATCCGGGTCCTTGATAAAGGCCAGGCTTTTCATGCGGCCGTCGCTCAGGCGCTTCTGGAAGGGCACGTTCAGCTCTTCGAAGCGGGTGCAGGCGCTTTGTACATCCGGCACCGAAATGCAGATATGGCCAAAGCCGCGCGGGTCGGTGTTGCCATTGTGGTAGCTGAACGCCGGATCGTTTTCAGTGCCGTGGTTGTGGGTCAGCTCGAGAATACCGGGAATCGACTTCATCCATTGTGTGCGGGCCGCGTTATCGGCAGGGATCTGCGCCTTATCGACCAGGGCGAGGAAATACAGGCTGAATTCCGCTTCCGGGAAATCACGCTTCTCCACCAGGCTAAAGCCCAGAATGCGCGTGTAGAAGTCCAGGGAGGCGGTGATGTCTTTGACCCGCAGCATGGTGTGGTTGAACACGAACTGGCGGGTGGCGGCTTCAGGTTCTGCGGTCACGCCCGGGAAGGTGTTGAGTTCATGCAGACTCATGGATGTCTCCGTTGAGGGGGTGAAAAGATGGGCGAATGATACGGGGCAAGACGGGCTGTGCAAACCTGTACATGGATATAAGTCCTTGCCGGGGAGCAGGGCAGGGGCTCAGAATTTCCGCCTCTCTGTCCTGGTAGCGTCCACCATGATCCGCCTGCAATACCGCCGTTCATTCTTCGCTCTGTGTCTTGTGTTCGTTTCGGGGGCCGTCAATGCCGCTGACACCCTGGTTATCTGGCCGGCGGACTGGGAGGTCGAGTCGTTGCCTGTCGCCGATGCACAGTCGTCACTGCAAATGAGACAGCGTGCAGTGAAAAAGGATCAGGCCGGTAATCCGGTGATGGTCGTAGAGTTGAGTCAATCACGCCTGCAGGCCGGGCACCAGGTCAATGTCCAGGGCGTACTGCTGGAGATGCGCAAGGCAGTGCAGATCAATTTTGTCCGCGGCGGCTACCAGAGTGTCTGCACCCAAGTGAAACCCGGCACGCTCAGTGGTATCGCCTCGCTGGAAACCACCTGCACCATTACCCAGAACGGCGGTCATGTCATGACCCAGACACTGGTTGCGGCGGCGAGCAAGGAGATGGCCTGGTCGCTGTCCTACGCCGGTTCTGCGCAGGGTTACGACGCCAACAAGGAAGAAGTGCTGCGCATTCGCGACGGCTTGCGCCTGAGCGTCACGCCTTAGAGGGGATGCGCAGGGCTGTCGGCAACGGCAGGTAAAAACGACAGGCATAAAGAAGCCCGCCGAAGCGGGCATGGGGTGCTAGTCCTTTAGCTGCTTGCATCCTGTAAGAGAGGGTGTGAAAAAATCGTGAAAGCCTGCGCGGACCTCAATCAAGTCTGTCAATTAAAAGGAAAATTCCTACAAACTAATTGGATATGCCGGGTATTTATTTCGGAAAGTTTCTGAGCCGAGTTAGGCGTCTTTGTGCTGTAGGGAGCGCTTGTTAATAACATTGCAACAGAACTTTATTGACGTCATTTTTCCAACGCTTAAGTGAAATGGTCTAACGCTTTAGTTGTAAGAATTTTCTGATCGGCGGGCGCGTCAGTGTGCTCTTGCGAAAAACCGAACGCAGTCATACGACTGCCAGTCGCCTATAGCTGTCTTGCAGCTGAACGTTTTCGATTATTCGTAGCGAGGTGTTGACGGATAACAAAAAGCCCTGAATCAACAGGGCTTTCAGATGGCAGTGTTGAATCAGGCACGCAGCCAGGAATCCACGGTGTCGACGCCATATTGTTCTTTCCACGATTTCAGGCCGCGATGATTGCCGCCCTTGGTCTCGATCAGCTCGCCGGTGTGCGGGTTCTGATAGACCTTGACCACGCGGGCGCGGCGGCGTTTCGGGCCGGGCGCAACGACGCTTGCAGCTGCGGCATTCGGGTCGAGGATAGAGATGATGTCGCGCAGACCCTTGTCGTAGCTCTTCATCAGCTCCTGGAGCTTCTGTTCGAATTCAATTTCCTTCTTCAGCCCGACGTCATTCTTCAAGGATTCCAGCTGCGCCAGCTGCTCTTGAAGGGCTTTTTCTGCTGCTCGAAATTCGGCAAGTCTGGACAAATAAAATACTCCGGCAATGGGGTGGCTGTGACCAGCCTGGCAAAGCGATAAGACTAGAAGTTCCGGCCGATTCGCTCATTGGTTCGCTACCCGGTATCAATACGCTTTGAGCCGCCGAAGAAACTAAAGGGGCACTTTCGGTATCGCAACAGCTCAAGAGGGGTAGTTGTAATCGGTTGCAGGTAAATCATGCACTTTTTTTTCGAGTTAGAAAACACTCTGTACGCAATTGGCTTTATGAAATAAAAAACATGAACACGGCTTCCTACCCCGAAGGGTGTTATCAGAGGAAGTCGCTTGTAAGTTATTTCTGATAGCAGGGGCGGCCAGTCCGGGCACTGGCCCTATAGTCCCTGTTGCAGGGCGGGGTCGTCAGGGTTCTGCTGCTCTAACTCGGCGAGTAGCACCTGCACTTTCTGTAACTGGCCATTTTCTTTCCAGTAGCCGATGAGCAGCACCCGAGCGCGACGGTCCGCCGGTTGGCGCTGGAGAATCTCCGCCAACTGCTTCTGAGCCGCCTCCAGCTGGTCCTGATCGTGCAGGGCTACCGCCAGGTCATAGCGATAGGCATTGTTTTCCGGGTCCAGCTCCAGCGCCTTGGTCAGGGCCAGCAGGGCATATTCGTTCTGACCATGACGCAGCAGCCATTTGCCAAGCGTATATTGCAGCTGTGCTGACTTCGGATGGCGCTCCAGCCATTGGCTCAGGAGCAGGCGAGCCTGTTCGGTCTGGCCCTGGCGGTCGGCCAGATCGATCAGGGCGATGCCGGCCTGGACATTGTTCGGTTCCAGACTCAGGGCCTGTTGCAAGGCCTTGCTCGCCTGTCCATAAGCCTCGTTGTGCACGTAGAGTCTGGCCAGTTGCAGCAGACTCTGGCCGTTGGGAGGCTGGTCGGTCAGGGCTTGCTGATATTGCTCGACAACTTTTTGCAGCGGTTCGTAATACAACCCCAGATCATCCGGGGACAGGTCCAACAGCGCTCGGGCTGCAGTGAAACGCACGTTCCCCTCAGCGTCGTCAAGGCAGGGGCCGAGCAGCAGGCTGCGCTGGGCTCCGTCGGTCAGGCGTACCCCGGCCTCGATGGCGGCCTGGCGAATCATCGGCGATGGGTGGCGCAGGTCGGCACCGAGCAGCTTCATGGACTGCGGGCCGGCGTAATTGGGTAGCTCGCTCAACAGGCTGGCGCGACGGATGTCGGAAAGGTCGGTGCGGGCCAGCTGTTGATAGAGCACTCGCGCGGCGCCCGGCTTGCCGCCATGGGCCATTTCCAGCGCCTCGGTATAGGTATGGCTGAGCACTGGCTGGACGACGGTCGGGGCAGGGCGGCTGCGGACCCACCACAGGCCGAGGACGATCGCGACCAGCAGCACGCTCAGTGCGATGACGGTTACCCGGCGACGGGTCCTGGGATCAGCGAGAGAGCCTTGCGAGGGCAGTTGAGGCATACCGGTATCCACATCTTTGAAGTCATGCAGCTTCGGGTAGTGTCCGGCGAGTGTCAAACGGCGCTGGCCAAACAACAGGAAATATTGGGTTCCAACGACACATGATTGTGGGAGACAACTCAATCCTTTGAGTTGGAGTGAGAGCTGCAGGAGCTGCCGAAGGTTGCGAAAACGGTATATCAGAAGGCCCGGTTCGCAGCCTTCGGCAGCTCCTTCAGGGGCTGTGTTTGTTAAACGTCAGGCAAAAAAAGCCCCGCGACCCTGAGGGGCGCGGGGCTGTTGCAGCTAACGGCAGCCTTAAGCCTGAGGCGACCAGCCGCCGCCCAGTGCCTTGTAGATCGAGACAATGCCGCGATACAGGTCGATTTCCGCCTGTGCCTGGGAGTCTTCGGCGGCCAGGCGCTCGCGCTCGGCATCCAGCAACACCAGGAAGTCAGCCGTGCCTTCGCGGTACTGCACCGACGCCAGATTGGCGGCGGAACGGCTCGCTTCGCTCTGTCGGATCAGCGATAGCAGGCGTTGCTGGCGCTTGTCGTAGTCGCTGAACGCATTCTCCGACTCCTCCAGGGCCAGCAGCACTTGCTGCTCATAGTTCGCCAGGGAACCTTCGGCATCAGCATTGGCACCGCGCAGACGGGCCCGTACGCTGCCCAGGTCGAAGGCGGCCCAGGTGATGCTAGGGCCCAGGGACCATGCTCTGGCGGCCGACGAGCCTATCTGCGAACCGCGTCCGGCGGTAAAGCCGAGGAAGCCGCTGAGGCTGACCCGTGGGAACAGGTCGGCTGTGGCCACGCCAATCCGTGCAGTGGACGCGGCCAGTTGGCGTTCGGCCGACATGATGTCCGGACGATGGCGCAGCACCTGGGTCGGATCACCGATGGACAGGTTTTTCGAGATGGCCGGCAGTTTCGCCGGGCTCAGGTCGATCGACAGGGTTTCCGGGCGCTCTCCCAGCAAGGTTGCGATGCGATTGCGCTGGCGAACCTGTTCGGCCTGCAGTTGCGGCACTGTGGCTTCGACGGCGGCGAGGCGGGCGTCGGCCCGCACTACGTCAATTTCGTTGCCTACGCCAGCATCACGCAGTTGAGCGGTCACGCCACGGGAATCCTGCTGGTTCTTCAGGTTTTCCCGGGCAATGGACTCGCGCAGTTGCGCACCACGCAGTTGGCCATAAGCGTCGACCACTTCGGCAGTGAGGGTCACCTGCAGTTGATACAGATTGGCCTCGGCGACCTGCTGGTCGGCGTCGGCAGCTTCCAGTTCACGCTGGATACGGCCGAACAGATCGACTTCCCAGGCCATGTCCAGGCCCAGATCGTAACGTTCGCTGTGCACGCGGCGCTCGGTCACGCCCGGTTGCTGCCCCTTGCCCTGATCGCTGCTGACCCGACTGGTCACTACCGGCATGGCGTCGTTGCTGACGTCATCGCGGATGGCCCGTGCCGCTTTCAGGCGGGCGAAGGCCACGCGCAGTTCGCGGTTACCGTTGAGCGACTGGGCGACCAGTTTATTCAGGGTCGGATCATCAAATTGCTGCCACCAGATGGTGTCGACGTGACTGCGGTCAAAATTACCCGGGGCGGCTGCGGCGACCTTGGCCGGCGCCGTGTCCGGGGCCTTGTAATCCGGGCCGACGGCACAGGCCGCCAGCGCCAGAACCAGCAGGCTCGGGAGGAAGAGTTTCAACGCGCTCATTAATGCGCCTCCGGATTCAGGGTTTGCAGTCTTTGCGCCTTGGCTGCCTTGCGGGCTTCCTTGCGTTCGACGTGGTTGCGGATCAGGACGAAGAACACCGGGGTCAGCAACAGGCCGAAGAAGGTCACCCCGAGCATCCCGGAGAACACCGCTACACCCATTGCGTGACGCATTTCAGCACCGGCACCGCTGGACATGACCAGTGGCACAACACCCATGATGAAGGCGAACGAGGTCATCAGGATTGGCCGCAGACGCAGACGGCAGGCTTCCAGTACCGCTTCCAGCGGAGTCTTGCCCTTGCTTTGCTCGTCCTTGGCGAACTCGACGATAAGAATTGCGTTCTTACAGGCCAGGCCCACCAGTACGATCAGGCCGATCTGGGTGAAGATGTTGTTGTCGCTACCGGCAATGATCACACCGGCGATGGCCGACAGCAGGGTCATCGGTACGATCAGGATCACCGCCAGTGGCAGGCTCCAGCTTTCATACAGGGCAGCCAGTACCAGGAAGGCCAGCAGTACGCAGAGCGGGAAGACCAGCAGCGCGGTGTTGCCCGACAGGATCTGTTGGTAGGTCAGGTCGGTCCACTCGTAGGTCATGCCGTTGGGCAGTTCCTGCTTGAGCAGTTTTTCCATCGCCGCCTGAGCCTGGCCCGAGCTGTAGCCTGGACCCGCAGCACCGTTGATTTCCGCAGTGATGAAGCCGTTGTAGTGCATGACACGATCAGGGCCGGAGGTATCGGTGACCTTGAGCAGTGTCGCCAGGGGGATCATCTCGCCCCGGTTGTTGCGCACTTTCAGCTGGCCAATCTGGTCTGCTTCCTGGCGGAACTGTTGTTCAGCCTGGATATTGACCTGATAAGTACGGCCGAAACGGTTGAAGTCGTTGGCATACAGCGAGCCCAGGTAAACCTGCAGGGTGTCGAAGATGTCGCTGATCGGCACGCCGAGGGTCTTGGCTTTTTCACGGTCGATGGCAGCGTCGACTTGCGGCACGTTCACGGTGTAGCTGGTGAACAGGGCGGCCAGTTCCGGCACGCTACGGCTCTTGCCGATAACGTTCATCGTCTCTTTATACAGCTCGTCGTACCCCAGGTTGCCACGGTCTTCGATCTGCAGGCGGAACCCGCCAATGGTGCCCAGGCCCTGTACCGGCGGCGGCGGGAAGATCGCCATGTAGGCTTCCTGGATCGACGCGTACTTGCCGTTGAGCTGACCGGCAATGGCGCCGGCCGATTCACTGGCGAGCTTGCGCTCTTCGAACGGCTTGAGGGTCACGAAGACGATGCCGGAGTTCGGGCTGTTGGTGAAACCGTTGATCGACAGGCCGGGGAAGGCCACCGCCGCTTCCACGCCCGGTTGCTTGAGGGCAATGTCGGACATGCGTTTGATCACGTCTTCGGTACGGTCCAGGCTGGCGGCATCCGGCAGTTGCGCGAAGGCGACCAGGTACTGCTTGTCCTGTGGTGGCACGAAGCCGGTTGGCGTGGTGCTGAAGCCCAGCCAGGTCATGACGATCAGGCCCAGATAAACCACGACAGCGATGGCGCTGAAGCGGATGACCCGCCCAACCGAGTTGACGTAGCCGTTACTGGCCTTGACGAAGAAGCGGTTGAACGGACGGAACAGCCAGCCGCCCAAGAGCTTGTCGAGGAACCGGGAGAAGCCGTCCTTCGGTGCGCCGTGAGCCTTGAGCAGTACCGCTGCCAGAGCAGGGGACAGGGTCAGGGAGTTGAAGGCCGAGATCACCGTCGAGATGGCGATGGTCAACGCGAACTGTTTGTAGAACTGACCGGTAAGACCCGAGATGAATGCCGCCGGTACGAATACCGCACAGAGCACCAGGGCCGTGGCGATGATCGGGCCGGTCACTTCACGCATGGCGATTTTGGTGGCTTCGAACGGTTCATGACCGAGTTCGATATTACGCTCGACGTTCTCCACCACCACGATGGCGTCGTCCACCACGATACCGATGGCCAGTACCAGGCCGAACAGCGACAGGGCGTTGAGCGAGAAGCCGAACAGGTGCATCACGGCAAAGGTACCGATCAGCGACACCGGTACGGCCACCAGCGGGATGATCGAGGCGCGCCAGGTCTGCAGGAACAGGATCACGACCAGGACAACCAGGATCAGTGCTTCGAACAGGGTGTGTACCACTGCCTCGATGGAACCGCGCACGAAGATGGTCGGGTCGTAGACGATGCTGTAGTCCATGCCCTCAGGGAAGCTTTTCTTCAGCAGTTCCATTTCCTCGCGCACTTCGTTGGAAATGTCGATGGCGTTGGAACCTGGGCGCTGGAAGATCGGGATCGCCACAGCTGGCTGGTTGTTCAGCAAGGAACGCAGGGCATACTGGCTGGAGCCCAGTTCGACCCGGGCGATGTCTTTCACACGAGTGATTTCGCCATTGTCGCCTGCGCGAACGATAACGTTTTCGAACTCTTCTTCAGTGACCAGACGGCCCTGGGTGTTGATCGACATCTGGAAGCTGGTAGCGCTCGGCGAGGGCGGGGCGCCCAATTGACCGGCGGCGACCTGGCGGTTCTGCTCGCGAATGGCGTTAACCACGTCGGTGGCAGTGATATTGCGCGAAGCGGTCTTGTTCGGATCCAGCCAGACACGCAGGGAGTAGTCACCCATGCCGAACAACTGCACGTCACCGACACCACCGAGGCGAGCCAGCTCGTCCTTGATGTTGAGTACCGCGTAGTTCGACAGATACAGCATGTCGTAACGCTGATCAGGGGAGGTCAGGTGGACCACCATGGTCAGGTCAGGCGAAGCCTTGTCCACGGTGATACCGATACGGGTCACTTCTTCCGGCAGTTTCGGCTCGGTGCGGGTGACACGGTTCTGGACCTGTACCTGCGCGGTGTCCAGGTTGGTACCCAGGGCGAAGGTGATGGTCAGGGTCAGCTTGCCGTCGGAAGTGGCCTGCGAGGACATGTACAGCATGTTCTCGACGCCGGTGATGGCCTGCTCCAGCGGAGCTGCCACGGTTTCACCGATCACTTTCGGGTTGGCGCCAGGGAAGTTGGCACGTACGACCACGGTCGGCGGCACGACTTCCGGGTATTCACTGATCGGCAACTGGAACAGCGAGATCGCACCGGCGATCAGGATCAACAGCGAAAGTACCGCTGCGAAGATCGGTCGCGAAATAAAGAATTGAGAAAAATTCATCAGAGTTGTCCCTTAACCGCGTGGCGCAGCAGCACTGGCGACTTTGTTGTCCAGTTTTGGCTGGACCTTCGGCAGATTGCTGGCTTCAAGTGCTTGACGTTGTTGGAGCAGGGCGGCGAGGGTTTCCTTGCTGGCCATTGGCGTGTCCTGCGGGTCGATCGGCGAGCCGGGACGTACGCGCTGCAGACCGGAGATGACGATGCGGTCATCCTTCTGCAGGCCGCTGCGAACGATGCGCAGGCCTTCGAGTTTCGGCCCCAGTTCGACGTTGCGATAGATGGCCTTGTTGTCCTTGTCGACGACAAGCACAAACTTCTTGCCCAGGTCGGTGCCTACGGCGTCGTCCTTGATCAGCATGGCGGAGTAGGTGGCGCTGCCGACCAGTTTCAGGCGAGCGTACAGGCCAGGGGTGTATTCACCCTTGCTGTTGTCGAACACAGCACGACCACGAATCGTGCCGGTCTTGGCATTGACCTGGTTATCGACGAAGTTCATCTGGCCCTGGTGCGGGTTGTCGCTTTCGTTGGACAGGCCCATGTACACCGGCGTGGTCTGGCCGCGTTTACCGTCGCGCGCCAACTGGTTGTACTTGAGGAACACGCGCTCGTCGGCATCGAAGTAGGCGTAGACCTTGTCGGTGGAGACGACGCTGGTCAGGGCGGTGGTATCGGCGGTGACGATGTTGCCGGCGGTGATTTCCGCGCGGCTGACGCGGCCGGTGATCGGCGACGTGACGCGGGTGAAGCTCAGGTTGAGCTTGGCCAGATCCAGTTGGGCCTGGATACCGGCGACGGCAGCGCGGGATTCCTGGGCGGTGGTAGTACGGGAATCGGCCAGTTCGGCGGAAATGGCGTTGTTGGTACGCAGGCGCTCACCGCGCTGGGCTTCGTTGTCGCTGCGGGTAGCGGCAGCGCGAGCCTGTTGCAGTTGCGCTTCCAGGCGACGCACTTCCGACTGGAAGGGGCGCGGGTCGATCTGGAACAGCAAGTCACCTTTCTTGACCAGGGCACCGTCGGTGAAGGCTACTTCATCGATCTGACCCGAAACGCGAGGGCGGACTTCCACGGTTTCCGGGGCTTCCAGGCGGCCGGTGAACTCGTCCCATTCGTTGATCGGTTGTTCCAGGACCTTGGCCACATTGACCTTGGCCGCCGCAGGCGCCGGGCCGGTCGCCTCAGGCGCCCGACCGCAGGCGCTGATCACGACCAGGGCCAGGGCGGCAAGGGGATAGCGCAAATGATTGAATGACTGAGACATGGGAAATTCCGCCGATTTTGTTGAGATGGGGCGGATTCTGTTCTGGCAACTGGTATTGCACGAATCGAATGAAGCAAAGGTAAATATCATTCGGAATGATATGAGCCATCAATGGATTGCCATGTCGGTCCTGCAACATCAATGCGCGGCAAATGCCCTGACGTATAGGGTCGTTATATCGATAGCAGCCTAATTAATGGACAGCGCAGATTGCCGGTCTTAAGCTCGCGGGCTTGTCTGTTTGCCGAGCGTGCCATGCATACCGTCTTTGTAGTCGTGTTACCAATCTTTGCGCTGATTCTGCTCGGCTACCTGTGCCGCAAGACCGACCGCCTGGGGGAGAAGGCCGCCTCCGAAATCAATCGCATGGTGGTCTGGCTGTGCCTGCCGGCGTTGCTGTTCAAGGTGACCGCTACCAGCACCTGGGAGCAGATCTGGCAACCGGGCTTTGTCATGGCCTTCGCCGCCGGGTGCATGCTGGTGTTCTTCGCGACCCTGGCGTGGCGGCTTTACCAGCGCTATAGCCTGGTGGACGCCAGTATCGACGGTTTGAGTGCGGCGTACGCCAACACCGGCTATATCGGCATTCCGTTGTGCCTGTTGGTATTTGGCCAGGCGGGCCTGGAGCCGGCGCTGATCTCGTCATTGGTGGTGGTTTGCGTGCTGTTCGCCGTGGCGGTGGTGTGCATCGAAATCGGTCTGCAGGACGAAAAGCACTTTGGCCGGGCGATGTGGACGGTCCTCAAGGCCCTGGCGAAAAACCCCCTGGTGGTCTCGCCGATAGCGGGCGCCTGCTGGGCCTCGACCGGCCTCGGCCTGGCCCAGCCGGTCATGCATTTCCTCGACATGCTCGCCACTGCGACGACGCCCTGCGCACTGATCTCCCTGGGCCTGTTTCTGGCGCAGAAACAGCAGGGCCGGCAGAGCGGCGCATGGCCATTGGTGGTGATCAAACTGGTCGGCCAACCGCTGCTGACCGGCTACCTGGCGTTCAAGGTCTTCCACCTGCCGACCCTGTGGGCCCAGGCGGCGTTGTTGCTCAGCGCACTGCCCACCGGCACCGGGCCATTCATGCTGGCCGAGTACTACGAACGCGAAGCGGGGGTGGTGTCGCGCAGTATTCTGCTGTCGACGCTGTGTTCGTTGGGGACGTTGGCGGTGTGTTTGTATTGGTTGAATATCTGAAGTCAATCCAACTATATTACGTCGGAGCTGCAGAAGGCTGCGAAGGGGATATCTTCGATCCGCCTCATTGTCATCCTCTGACGGACCGAAAAATGATCTGAGAAGCTCTTGAGGTTCGCTTCATCTTCGTTCACATGGTTTTACAAATTACCTCGAGTCCATCATAGGAAAAGCGGGCGTAAGTTCGCTCAAATAGCCGGTACTCAAAATTCATCTCTGAGGCATATTGTCCATTGTCAAAAAAAGCTTTAATTAGCTCTTCTGGGCGATGAAATCGGGGCTTCTCCAGAAGTTGTTCTTGAGTGACTTTAAGTCCTTTTGTATACTGTGTTTGGCCATTTTTTAACAGATTGCGAAATAAATTCCACTCATAAAAATAAACGCCATTTAATTCATAAAAATTTAAAAAAGGTATGTTGTGGAGTAAAATATAGTGGCTGTTTTCAGGCTGGGCACTGTCGAGTCCTAGTCCTTTAAGCTTTTTTCGAATGCTGGGTTTTGTGATGTTTTCCTTTAGTCGTAAAAGCTGTTTGTCAAATCCTTTTCTAAAGTTTTCATCTTTCATTAGCCAGCATTGCTCGTGAAAATAAATCGGTAAATTAAATGATTTGTATTTTACTTGAATAAAGTAGTACAGATTTTCCTGCGTGTCTTCAAGTACGAAGTCAATGTCATATCCGTCTATTTCTGCGTTGTTTTCTGCCTTGAAACCTTCACGTAACAAAAAACGAGGGTCTTTCAGGTTTTTCACATAATTTACGATGTAGTCTTTTTCAAAGAAATCGCCCAGCTGGCTCAAAAAGTCCTTGTGTAGCACCTGTTTTATAAGTTTCTTTATACCGTATTTTAATTTCACTGGGCCTCGAAGGTAAGCGTTATCATTGCGCATTACAAAACTGCCGACTGAATCTAGCGTCGTGGCTTTATCGAGCAGGCTCGCGTCAATTATCGCGAGTGCAGCGGAACTCACGTAACAGCGCATCTGGGTCACGGATATGGCTGACTGGCCAAGCAGGGCAGTGAGTTCAAGGTAAAGGGAGAAGCAAACAACCTCCCGCAAGAGCTGATATTGCGGATGGGTAAACATTTTTTTTGGCACATAGTCGGCATGAATTGAAAGGCATTTGTCCATCAGGCTATTGATCAAGAGTTCCTCTATTTCCTTTGATAATTTTCCCCTCTTTTGAAAAAAATCTAAAAATTGCATCAGTGTATTTTTATCACTAAGGTTAGTGCTTTCCTCGCTGGTCTCAGTCAACCAATAGCGCTTCAAGTGCTGCTCGAATTCTGCGGAGGGTGAAATGTAGAGGGTTCTCATGGTTAGGTGTGGATTCATTAACCCCCGCTCAATAAGAACATAGACCTCAATTAAGTAGTAGGTTAGCCAGAGGTGTTTATCATTGACGATGGCGAAATTGTGCTCGGCTCGTAGCTCCAAGCTTTCGCTGATTCTATTGTTGGTGTACTCAATATTGGCAAAGGCTTGTTGTTTTCGACGGTTTTCAATATGCTCTGATTGCTTTGGGTTCAGCAAATTTTCATCCATATCTAAGTGGATAATTGAAAAATAGCTTTCAAGCGTCTGGAGATAGGTGTCTAACGCGTCTTCATTTAAACGTTCGTGGGTCTCGAAGAGGTTCAGGGGCAGGTTTTTGTTTGCATATATCAAGCCTCGAAGTATTTTTTCCAAGAGCAGGAGGCGTACCTGATCTTTGGATATGAAATGGCGAAGTGGAGGGATTTTGTAAAGTAATCGGGTTATCAGTTTTGACTTCGGGCGCGTCTGTTGCATGGTTTCCAGGTTGAGCATAGGGTTGAACAGGAAATTTAAAAGCTGCGGATCTATATTTTCATACATTATTTAATATGCCTAGGTGAATTGTTTAGAAGTGGTCAATATTCTAGCGAATATGTATTTTAATCGATGAATGTCGTTATTTGCAGCCTGTTTGGCATGGTTTGCGAAGTAATAGCTGATCGCGTCTACTGCATCCTGCTTGGCAGGAGCTCGTGGGATAGCGGTTTCGGCTTTCGTTATCGAACGTTGCGAGTCTGGGTGGGAAGGGATTCGAAGTATTCTCCATCCGCAGTGGTGATTGCCGATTCAGCTCCCGCCACCAGTGCGCCCCGCAAAGGCTGGTGCTGTAGCGTTGTTAGCTGGCTTTATCATCGACAACGACTTAACGGTGTTCGGAAGATAGGTGTGAGCGCTCGTAACATCGTCGGACCGGTCTACTGCAATCGCCAGCAAGCCGGCTCCCACGAGTATTGCGTTCCAAAGCACAGAAAATACCTCCACTCGACCCCTAGCACCCCATGCCAGTGCGCTACTGATCTGGATGAAATGATAGGCGTAGGGCTTCGGCCGAGAGAGCGCCCTCCCGGCTAAAGCCGGTCCTACAAATCTAATTCGTGTTCAGAGGGTGATTTGCACGGAGCGCTAGGTTCTAACCACCGCCCGATACTTCGCTACCAATAACCGATGCTGCAAGCGTCTTAGAAAGCCCGCCTCAAAGGCATCGCGCTGCTCGCCCAGTGGATGGGGGTAGCGGGTCTGGACCAGTTGCCACCATAGCGGTACGCGTGAAGAGGCTTTCAGCCATTCTTCCGCACTGGCTGCACCTTGTTCGATTTCCTCGGCGTGGTGGATGTCCCATGGCGTCGGGCTGTCGATATGTTCCCGGGCGGTGACGGAAATGGTCGGGCGCTGGGCTTCGGGGATGGTCTTGAGGCGCAGCAGGGCGAGGTCGTAGAGGCTGAGGCCATCCTGAATCAGCTTGGTGGCCAACAGGGCTTGGGTGGGGTCATGTTCCAGCAGGTGCTTGGCACCGCCCAGGCACAATTGGGCCGCGTGTTGCAGGCGGTGGACGGCTTCGTTCTGGGTCAGTGAGCCGAGGTGGATCATATCGGCTGTAGGGAGGCTGGAGAGCAGGCTGTAGTCAATCATGGAGGAGGCCCCCGGGATTGCCTGGTATCAGCTGGCGTAATGGGCGGTGCCCTTGGATAAAAGGGAGATAATCCATTTCCTTATGTTCCTTCGTGTGATTAAGGAACCGACACCCACCGTTCTGACGCGGAAAGGGTGGCGGACCGCGCAAGGGTCAGAAACCGGCACACGAAGGAACGCCGGCCAGGCCGAGGCCTGCCTCACGCGATCCACCATAGAAATGCAGCGGCAGACGCAATGAAAATAGCGCCGACAGACAGGCTATGGCGCTAATCACGCCTTCGTGTAGTTGCAGGTTCTGACACCTGGCCGCAGATTTTGCTGCGGCGGCGACAGGGTAGCGTCGAGTGTGTGAGGGATCAAGTGGCGGGCATCTACATCAGGCCAGTGTGGGACCGGCTTTAGCCGGGAAGACGATATGACAGGCGATCGAAATATATTGCTCATGGCAACATTTTCCCGGTTGAAGCCGGTCCCACAGAAAAAACATTTCAATTCAGTTGGTTACATTTTGTTTTAGAAAAGGGGCTTACTCAAACCCATACAGCGCCACCGCTTTCGGGTGATCGCCTTTTACATTGCCATGCGCTTCGGCTTTGAAGCGATTGGCGGCTTGATGGCCGGGTTGCTGGCTGCTGCCTTGAGTGTGCAATGGACGCTGGCGATTGCCGGAGCGTTGTTGTTTGCGTATCAGATAGTGCTTTGGATGGTGGGGCGCAGCTCCCACAGAATCCCATTCCAATGACTCGGTTTTTTTGAGCTGCCCAAAGCTCATCTATTCAGTCCTGCACAATCAACCCATGCCGCTGAGCCACATCCTTGTAAATCCCATCTCGACGCACCTCGGCCAACGCGTCGTTAAACCGCTCCATCAAGGCCTGTGCCTCGGGGTAGCGCGGTGAGCTCATCAGGTAGTTATTGCCCACGGCCAGTGGCGTTTCCAGTGTTTGAAAGTAAGCCTGTTCTTCTACGGGGAAGGTCTTGCGGATCATCTCCCAGCCGGTGTTATCGACGGCGGGGACCATGTCGACGCGGCCGGCGCGCAGTTTCAGAAAGCTCTGTTCTTCGTTGTTGGCCAGATCCAGAGCCAGGCCAGCTTGCGCGAACAGGCTTTCGTAATAATAACTGCGCACGCCACCCATGCGGTAGGGCTTGAGTTCGCTCAGGCGCTGGAAGGTCTTGGGAAAGTGTGCGCCATTGGGGTTGTAGTAGAACAGCAGGGTCTTTTTGGCGAACAGCGATTGCGAGAACAGAAATTTGCTGCTGCGCTCGGGTGTCGGGACATAGGGCATGGTTGCCCAGACCTGCAAGTTGTCGACCGCCAGTTCGCAACGGGGCCAGGGCATGAAGCGGTACTCGAAGGTCACGCCCATTTCCTCGGCGACGTGGCCAAGAAGGTCGGTGAGAAAGCTGTTCTGTGGGTTTTCGCTGATATAAGGCGGGGCTTCATTGGTGGCGATGACCAGGACCTGGGGGGCGGCCTGTACGCTGACGCAGTTGAGTGCGGTGAGGCAGAGCAGGAACATGCCCTGCCTGCACATCTGTCGTAGCGCCTGAACGGCGGTTCTGGTCTGTCTGATTGCCATGCCCGTCCGTTTCAGAGGGTGATTGTCACCCTTGGGATTTTAGACAGGTAACGGCACTGAACGCCCAACAATTTTTCAGGTTGCAGAGGGTTAAAGTGGATTTAATCTGTGGGACCGGCTTTAGCCGGGAATGCGTCTTCGCGGCCAAAGCCGTTCCCACAGGTTGATCATTCAAGTGATGGGTTAAACGGCTATCTCGACAACACTGCCATTGAGCCGCACCGGCCACACTTTTAACTGCTGCTCCGGATACTCCAGACACTGCCCGTCGCTCAGGCGAAAGTGCTGCTTATATAAAGGCGACGCAATCACCAGCTCCCCGGATAGCTCCCCGAGCAGGCCGCGACCGATCACATTGGCTTCGGATTTCGGGTCGCGGTTGTCGATGGCGAATACTTGCTGCTCGGTTTCCGGCAGGTAGAACAGGGCAATCTGTTCGTCGTCCAGCCGTGCGACGACGCCGGAGTTGGCGACCAGGTCGCTGTGCTGACACAGCGGTTGCCAGTTGATCGAGTGATGGTTGCTCATGCCAGGTTCTCCTCGGTGCGGGCGATCAGTTGCAGTTCTTCGCTGCGGGCAGGACGGCGTTGGCCGCGCTCGCGGACAAATTGCACGGCGGGGTCGCCGCCTTTCTGGTTGACGAAGGTGCGGAAGCGCTTGAGTTTTTCCTCGTCCTGCAAGGTGTTGGCCCATTCGCATTCGTAGGTGTCGACCACCTGCTGCATCTGCGCTTCCAGCTCGTCGCCCAGGCCCAGGCTGTCTTCGAGGATGACGTCCTTGAGGTAGTCCAGGCCGCCTTCCAGTGACTCACGCCAGACCGACGTGCGTTGCAGCTTGTCGGCGGTGCTGATGTAGAACATCAGGACGCGGTCGATGGTGCGGATCAGGGTCTCGTCGTCCAGGTCGGTGGCGAACAGCTCGGCGTGGCGCGGACGCATGCCGCCGTTGCCGCAGACGTAGAGGTTCCAGCCGTGCTCGGTGGCGATCACGCCGATGTCCTTGCTCTGGGCTTCTGCACATTCGCGGGTGCAACCGCTGACGGCGAATTTGATCTTGTGCGGGCTGCGCAGGCCCTTGTAGCGATTCTCCAGGCGCAAGGCCATGGCCACGCTGTCTTGCACGCCGTAACGACACCAAGTGCTGCCGACGCAGGATTTCACCGTGCGCAGGGACTTGCCGTAGGCGTGACCGGTCTCGAAGCCTGCGGCGATCAGTTCGCTCCAGATATCCGGTAGCTCGTGCAACTGCGCGCCGAACAGGTCGATACGCTGGCCGCCGGTGATCTTGGTGTAGAGGTCGTATTTCTGTGCCACAGCGCCAATGGCGATCAGGCCTTGCGGGGTGATCTCGCCGCCGGGAATGCGCGGTACCACCGAGTAGGTGCCGTTCTTCTGCATATTGGCCATGAAGGTGTCGTTGGTATCTTGCAGGGGGATCAGCGCCTTGGCAGTGATCTGCTCGTTCCAGCACGAGGCGAGGATCGAGCCGACGGCGGGCTTGCAGATATCGCAACCGATGTGGCCCTTGCCGTGGCGGTTGAGCAGTGCTTCGAAAGTGCGGATACCTTCGACCCGGACGAAGTGGTACAGCTCCTGGCGGGTATGGGCAAAGTGTTCGCACAGACTCTTGTCCACGGCGACGCCGCGGGCGCTGAGTTCATGTTCGACCACCTGCTTGATCAGCGCCTGGCAGCCGCCGCAACCGGTGGCCGCCTTGGTGCAGGCCTTGACCGAGGCCACGTCGGTGCAGCCGCCGTCGATAGCGGCACAGACCTGGCCCTTGCTGACGTTATGGCACGAGCACAGGGTGGCCGTGTCGGGCAGGGCGGCGGCGCCCAGTACCGGCGCGCCTTCGCCCGCCGGCATGATCAGCGCGGCCGGATCGGCTGGCAGCGTGATGGCGTTTTGCGCATATTGCAGCAGGGTGTCGTAGTAGCTGTTGTCACCGACCAGTACGGCACCGAGTACGTGTTTGCCATCAGCGGAGACCACCAGGCGCCGGTAGCTGCCGGTGAGTTCGTCGATATAGCGATAGCTGCGCGAGCCGGGCAGGGCGCCATGGGCGTCGCCGATGGAGCCGACATCGACGCCAAGCAGCTTGAGTTTGGTCGACATGTCCGCGCCCTGGAACGACGCGCCTTCTTCACCGCACAACTGCGCTGCGACGCTGCGGGCCATCTGATAGCCCGGTGCGACCAGACCGAAGATGCTGCCATTCCACGCCGCGCATTCACCGATGGCATGGATAGCCGGGTCGCTGGTCAGGCACTGGCCGTCAATGGCCACGCCGCCGCGCTCGCCCAGTTGCAGCTCGCAACTGCGGGCCAGGGCATCCTGGGGGCGGATACCGGCGGAAAACACGATGATGTCGGTTTCCAGATGAGTATCACCGGCGAAATTCATCCGGTAGCGATATTCCTCGCCCGCCGTGATGGACTGGGTGGCCTTGGACAGATGCACGCCGACGCCCAGATCCTCGATACGTTTCTTCAGCGCGGCGCCGCCGAAATCGTCCAGTTGCACGGGCATCAGCCGCGGTGCGAATTCCACCACATGGGCTTCCAGGCCGAGGGATTTCAGGGCATTGGCGGCTTCCAGACCGAGCAGGCCGCCACCGACCACCACGCCCCGGCGTTTGCCTTCTGCGGCGGCACGAATGGCATCGAGATCATCAAGGGTGCGGTAGACCAGGCGCGATGCACCTTCGGCGCCTTCGACCGGCGGTACGAACGGGTAGGAACCGGTGGCCAGGACCAGCCTGTCGTAGGCAAAGGCGCCCATTGCTGTAGTGATTTGCCTGGTTACCCGGTCGATTGCCAGCACCGGCGTGCCCAGGTGCAAGGTCAGGCCCGGTTGCTGATACAGCTCGGCATCGCTCATGGCCAGGGCTTCGCAGTCGCTGCCGCTGAAGTATTCGGACAGGTGCACACGGTCGTAGGCGCGCTGGCGTTCCTCACCGAAGACCAGGACCTGGTACTTTTCCAGGGCGCCATTGGCGATCAGTTGTTCGACGCAATGGTGGCCGACCATGCCGTTGCCGATCACGATCAGGACAGGGCGTTCAATGGAATGAGTAAGTGAGTTCATGGGTATTCCCCCGGTCAGGCTTTGATCTGGTTTTCAGACGCGCAAAAAAAAGCGCCCCAGACCTTTCGGTCTCGGGCGCCTTTGCCAAATAGAGAGGCTGCTTGTTCTGGGCAGCTACAAGGGTGATTAAGCAGACTTTGTGCCAAAACGTTGGTGCCGCCGAAAACCAACGCGTTGAAGTGGTTTTTCGGGATTAAGCGGGCTATTGATTGCCCCACGGTGGGGCGGATGCTCCGCGTTGGTGCTGCGGGTTCACTCTTGAGCCTGGGCGAGAAAGCGTTCGGCCATGTCAATCAGGCGCACGCCATTATTCATCGCCGCCTGCTGCATATGTTTATGTGCGGCCGGTTCGTCCAGCTGGAAACGGCTCATCAGCAGGCGCTTGGCCTGCTCAATGGTTTTGCGCTCGGCCAACGCGCTGCGTGCGGACTTGAGCTCGTCGCTGAGACGATGCATATGCCGGGACTGTTTCTGCAGCAGGTCGAGCAGCGAGTGTTGCAGCGGGTCTTCGGCGCTGGCCTGATCAAGGCTGCGCCCCTGCACGCTGAACAGCAGCGGTTGATGATCGGCGGCGCGGTTGGCCAGGCGACTCAGCAGTGTCCGATGGTTGTCCAGTTCCTTGGCGGCGCGGTCCAGGCGCTCCTGGCAGAGCTGGCGCAAACCATCGGCGAGCAGCCCTTCGACGCTGTGCATGGCGTCGATGCGCTGGCTGCACAGGTCAAACCACAGCTCGGCCAGCCCAGGATCGACGGTCTGCTCGGCGTTGGTGCGCAGAGCCATCTGCCGCAGCTGTTGCAACTGCCCGGCATCGGCCTCGATTTGCTTCCAACGCTCCAGCGCGGCGCTGTCGGCGTACTGACTGAAGACCTCGCTGCAGCGCTGTTGGCCGCAGCGCAAATGTTCCATCTGCTCGTGCCGTGCCGGGTCAAAGTAACCCTGGGAAAAGCCCACGGCCCCGCAGGCACGTTCCTGTCCGGAGAGCTCCTTGCACTGCATGAAGTTGAACATGGCCACCAGTGCCCGGGTGATCTGCGGGTCGATGGCGGTGTCGGCGGCTTCGAACACCACGGCCAGCAGGCTGGCAATCAGGCGGCTGAAACTGTCGGTGGAGTCGATGACCGTGACGTTAACATCGCGAACCTTGCGGCGCAGGGCCGGGAGGTCATCGAGGCTGTGCAACATATAGGCAAGCCGATGGCACAGGCGCGCACGGTCGGCGCCCTCGATATCCATCTGCTCCAGATAACCGCGCACCGCCTGCTCGCACAGGCGCGCTTCTTCGCTGATCTGTTCAAGGGTCGCCAGCAGACGTGGCTGAGGCTGGCCGAGGTAGAGATTGGAAAAACCGCGTTCGCGTTGCATGGCATGCACCAGATTGCTCAGCAGCGTGACCAGGGTGCAGGTGCGGGCCAATGCATCCAGGCCCTGCTTCTCGCAGCGGCTGGCGGCGAGCATGAAACGCAGGGTGGCGGGCAGTTGTGGATCTTGCATAGGGGCTCCGGTTCGGATGGTGCATGGATTCCCATAGGCAAGAAAGGCGCCAAAGCGTTGTGCGAGCCTCGCTCCAACAAATTTCAATTGTTTGCGTTGATCTCGACCGTCAACGCCGCCCCGCCCCCAAGTCAGGCCGCAATCAACGGGCGAGGGCCAGCGCGAACAGGCGGCTCATTCAATATTCTTTTTCTTCAGAATGACAGTTAACGGACACCAGTCCGCCAGGGCTGCCAGCACAATGACTGGCCGCCCTGGCAGGCTGGCGAAGATCAGGCCGCGTTGCTTTTCAGCGACTCAGCGATGTGCCCCGCCTGACGGATGGCCAGGCTGACGATGGTCAGCGTGGGGTTTTCTGCGGCACTGGTGGTGAACTGACTGCCATCGGAAATGAACAGGTTCGGTACCTCATGACTTTGCCCGTATTTGTTGCAGACGCCGTCGGCTTCCTTGAGGCTCATGCGGCAGGTGCCCATGTTGTGGGTCGAGGGGTAGGGCGGTACCCGATGGGTTTTCAAGGCGCCGACGGCTTCATAGAGTGCCGTACCCTGCTTGTAGGCATGTTCACGCATGGCGATGTCGTTGGCATGGTCATCGTAGTGGACGTTGGCCACGGGAATGCCGAATCGATCCTTGACGCTGGCGCTGATCGTGACCTGGTTGGTTGCCCGTGGCATATCCTCGCCCACCAGCCACATGCCGGCGAGGTTGGCGTAGTTGTCCATGACACTGGCGAAACCACGGCCCCACGCGCCAGGTTTGAGAAAGGCGGCCATAAATGACGGCCCCAGTGAGATGGTTTCCATTTCATAGCCGCCAACAAAGCCACGGGCAGGATCGAAGCGTGCTTCGTCGCCGATCAGCCCCGCCATGATATTGCCGCGATAGAAGTGCACCGGCTCCTTGAACTCGGCAAATACCGAGCCGGTGGTGTGACGCATGTAATGCTTGCCGACGTTGCCCGCGCCATTACCCAGGCCATGGGGGAACAGCGTGCTGGCGGAATTGAGCAACAGACGCGGTGTTTCGATGGCGTTGCCCGCCACGGCCACCAGTCGCGCTTGCTGGCGATGCAACTGGCCGCTGGCGTCGGCATACACCACGGCAGTCGCCCGGCCCTTGGCGTCATGTTCGATACGCACCGCGTGGGCTTCGGTGCGCAGTTCCAGCTTGCCCGTGGCCTCGGCTGCCGGAATCTCGGTATACAGGGTTGACCATTTTGCGCCCATCTTGCAGCCCTGGAAGCAGAAGCCCAGCTGCATGCATTGGGCGCGACCGTCGCGGGCGCGGCTGTTAATGGCCATATGACCGGTCGAACACTCTTTGTAGCCCAGTTTCATCGCACCGTTGTACATCACCTTGAAGTTATTGTTGCCTGGCAGCCCGGGAATATTGTTGGTGCGGGTGACGCCCATTTTCTCTTCGGCGCGGGCATAGAACGGCTCAAGCTCGGCCAGGGTCAGGGGCCAGTCCAGCAGGGCGGCATCCTTCACTTCGCCATAAGTCTGGCGGGCGCGAAATTCGTGCTCCTGGAAGCGCAGGCTCGCGCCGGCCCAGTGAGTCGTGGTACCGCCTACGGTCTTGCAGATCCAGGCGGGCAGGTTGGGAAAGTCCTGGGCAATCTGCCAGGTGCCCGAGGTGGTGCGGGTATCGCCCCAGGACAGTTGTTCGAAAGAGGGCCATTCATCGTTGATGAAGGTGGCCGTGGATTGCCGCTTGCCAGCCTCCAGCAGCACCACCGCAATGCCTTTCTGGCACAGCTCGTTGGCCAATGTGCCGCCGCCTGCGCCGGAGCCGATCACGACTACTACGGATTGATCGTCATAACTGTAAGTGGTCATGTTGATAATTCCTCAGGACATTGCGGCAGGGCTGGCATCTGCGGGAGGCGCAGGTAGCCATTTGAGGTCGTTGAAACCGCGCATCAGGTAACCGCCTTTGGCAAACGACGCGCCTTCATAACCAAAATGGGTGTAGGCCAGTTCGTTGCTGTACAGCGAAGTAACCGACACACTCCGAACCAGGGCGAAGAAGTCCGAGTGCTGGATTTTCTCGAGCAGCTCAACCTGGCGCGATTCGTCCAGGGAAGCCCAGCTCTTGCCCGCCAACTGATCCAGTTGCGCGAAGCCCTGATTGAGCAAGGGAACAATGGACGGGTCGGCAGATGCCCGTGTATCCAGCGCCTTGACCGCGAAGGCGTAGACAGCGTCTTCCATGGTGTCGTGGGGATAGATACGGCGGATCAGCAACAGCAGCTTGCTGCCCAGATCACTGCTCAGAGTGGTCATTTCCAGCGCCCAGCTCTGGCCGGGTGCAAGCAGTGCGATGGGGCCGGAAGTAAATAGCAGTGTGCCTAATAACAGGCCGCCACTTCCTTGCAGAAAACGGCGCCTATTGACCTTGAGGTCGTTCATGGGTGTCTCCTTGTTATTTTTATGAGAAGCCACGGTGTACTGCTGAATCATCGAGTTGAATCGCCTGATCAAACTCTGAAAAGTGCTGGTTTATTGGTAATGACCTCCTTGTTGCAGGATTTCAATCTTGTAGCCGTCGGGATCCTGGATGAAAAAGAACCGGGCAAGCAGTTCGTCATCGCGTTTGAATTCCTTGATGGCCCCAGGCGAGATGTCTAGCTCGGTCATCCTGGCATGACAGGCATCAAGCTCAGGGGTGACGAAGGCGACGTGGCCATAGCCATTGCCCAGGTCATAGGCGCAGACGCCTTTATTCCAGGTCAATTCAATTTCAATACCGCTATGGGGATCACGCAAATAGACCAGGGAGAAATCATCGAACTCAAGGCGATGGGATTCCTGCAGGCCTAATGCGTCCTGATAAAAACGCAATGAACGTGTCAGATCTGATACACGAATCATTGAGTGAATGAACTTAAGCATAGTAAAACCCGTTGTCGTGCTGGTGGTGATGAGGCCGTTGACGGCTTCATTCAAACCATACGCCAGGGCAAAACCCATGAGGTAATAGACGGCTATTATGTTCGGCGTGGCCCGCGTTTCCGTCCGGGCCCACGTAATAGCCTTCTGTTACCCGCATCGTCGGAAAACCGACTAGCATGGGCTGGCTATTCATTCAGAGACAGGAGCGCCATTCATGTGTGAACTCTACGTAAAGGCCGATCCCATACTGTACGAGTCGCGAACCCGTTCGTTGCGTATCAACGGGGTCGTCACCACGCTGCGCCTGGAAAACCAGTTCTGGGATGTATTGGTCGAAATTGCCGCCACTGATGGCCTCAGCACCAATCAATTGATCACCCAACTGCATCAGGAAGTGATGAATTACCGCGGCGAGGTGGTGAATTTCGCGTCCTTCCTGCGCGTCAGCTGCATTCGTTACCTGAGCCAGAAGCGCCCGCCGGTGGCGCTGACGCTGGTTGAGAAAACGGCCTGATCCTGTGCTGCGGTGGGCTAGTGAGTGCTGGCGCTGGTCGCCGCACCCTCATTGCCGGGGCCAGACTGGCTCTGCAGTTTCTCGACGAAGCAATTCAGCGCCGTGGACACGAATGCATCGCGACGCCGGACCCGTACGCTGTCAGTCAGTCCCCGGGCCGTTCCGGTTGAAACGTAAGATTTAAGTGGGAAACCTGCCAAGCTAAGTAGTAATACAACGGCCTGGATATGGAATTGCCGTACCCCAGTTGCCTGGCTTCTGACAACAGTCGCAGAAGTGTATGTTGCCCAGACAGCTACAAGCTCATTTTAAAGTCGGAGGACTTAGGGAACGAGGTTTTCTGGCTGCCGCTGCAGTTTTTAACCAGAGCATAATTGCTGCGAGAGCGGCGGCTACTATCAACGTAAGCCACATGATGACCAACAAGGTGAATGTGACACTGTTGTTTAACTCGCGAAAAAGGCCGAAGGCAAAAGCGGTGTACCAAGAAACGCCTGAAATTGCACCTGATGCGAGAAATAAGGCAGCTCTCCTGTGGGAAAATCCAAAGAGCAAAGGGCGACTCAAGTCGCGTAGTGCTTCTGGCAACACAAACGCGTGGATGATGATTCCATTGATGGTCAGGACGGTCACCACAATTACCTTCGCCCAGAGCTTAGGATTTTCAAACTTTTCCGGCGACTCCATGGCGTAAAGGGCAAGGAAGCCAAGGCCTGAAAGCCACAGGAGGCATAGTCCAGTGGTGACCGCGTCGCTGATGAAGTGAAAGGTGCGCCCGATTTCAACTGGAAGGCTACCCCTACGCATCCAACGCAAAATCCAGAGGTCCAGCATCGTCGCCCCGCCGAGACCGAAGCACATACCAAGCAGATGCATACCTACAAGGAGTGTCAGAACCTTTAACTGTGGGAGTGGATCCGGTAGTGGAACGCTAAGCGCAAGAGTGTCCGCAAGTAAATGACCACTGCTGGAGAGCGCAAGTAGGCCGCCGAAAATCATGAAAGACGCTCGTATCTTCATTTATACCGATCTCAGGCTGGTGTTTTTATTTGGAGGTGTACAGTTGATTTGCTGAACAAGAGTGCCTTTGAATTCTCAACGTTATGGGTGTAGGTAATTGCCGTGATCGGAAGTAAAGCGCACTCCGGTAAAATACTGATACAGCGGCTGCTCTCTGCATTGTTACTGCAAACAGGAGCATAAATTTGAGCCCCGCCACGGAATAAATAAACTGTCGAAGTTGCTTCACGTCAGCAGATAGCAAGGGCGTGCCCCGAGTCAGGAGGGTACCGGTGCTTGAGTATCGATCAGGCCCTGGTTTTTCAGTTCCTGCCAAAACGCCGCCGGAATACCGACTTTCATCGCCTGCACATTGGAAACTATCTGCTCCGGCGAACGTGCCCCCGAAATGATCGCTGACACTTGTGGGTGAGCGGCTGCGAACTGCAAGGCAGCAGTATGAATGTCAATGCCATGTCGGCGGGCGACCGCCATGATTTGCGCGCGCTTTTTCACCGCTCCGGCAGGTAGATCCAGGCTGAAGTTATATCGGCTTCGACCTCCCAGAAATCCATCATTCAGTGGTGTTCCAACCGCGACGCTGGTGCCCTTGCTTCTCAATGCCGGCAAGGTGTTGTGCAACGCATCGCCGTGGTCAAGGAGGGAATACTGGCAGGCAAGCAACACGATGTCGGGAGTCGGGTCATTACTGGTCAGTGCCTGAACCACAGCATTGGGCGTATTGACTCCGAAGCCCCATGCCTTGATGAGTCCTTCATCTCGCATTTTTTCAAGCTCAACCATCGCTCCTGTGCGGGCAATTCGGTACGCCGCTTCCCACCCGCCTTCCAGTTCGGTGTTGTCTGGAGAGATGTCATGGATATAAACAACATCGATACGTGGTAACCCCAGGCGCTGCAGGCTGTCTTCCACGGAGCGGCGCGTACCTGCTGCGGTGTAGTCATAACGGTAGTTGAAGGGCGCCGGTGACTTCCAGATGGCATGATCCGCGCGCTGGCCACCAGCGGCCGTCAATACGCGGCCGACCTTCGTGGAGATCGTATAGTCGGCAGGATCTTTGCCGCGCAGGAAGCGGCCCAGACGGTATTCACTCAGGCCAAACCCGTAGAACGGCGATGTGTCGTAAAGTCTTACGCCTGCACTCCATGCAGCCTGCAGAACCAAATCCGCCTGCTCGTCGCTGATCGGCGCAAAGATATTGCCGATTTGCGTCCCGCCCATACCGAAGCGTTGAGGCGTCATGTATCTCATTGTATGTGAGGGTAAATTGAGGGGCAGGTCTGCGCGCACGAGCCGTCCTTCTGTACGCATCACGCTCCCGCGCTCTGTCAGCGAAGAGGACGCTGGGGCTGTAGCCGCCGTACTTGCGACGCTCGACGCCGGCAGCAAAGCGGCTGCAACGGCACCAGCCGCCGAATAGGTAAGAAAATCTCGTCTGTCCATCCGGCATTCCTTTCGAGACTCAGGTTTCACCGGCTCATCGAAGCCGGTATTCGTACTGGAAGTTAGAGCAACGAGGGGTAGGCAGGTGACCCTAATACGCCGTATTTTTTGCATAATCCTGCCGATACGCTTGTGCTGACTGTGCATTCTCAGCAGACTCGAACATTCCGTTACCAGGGCGCATGTCATGACCAGCGGTTCCTTCTCCCAGTTCGGTCTCGGCCTTGTGCATTCCCTGAGCTTGCGCGAAGCCGCTCAGCCCAATGAACGCCTCCAGGCACTCACACGGCTTATCGAAAAAGTCACTCTGCAGATTGGCTTGGCCGAGGCTTGCGAGACGTCGATTCCAGGCCTGGCCTTTTATCGTGTGGCCGAGCTGGGTACGCCCAAGTACTGCATTTATGAGCCTTGCGTGGCCATCATTCTGCAGGGCGCCAAGGAGATCACGTTCGGTGAGGAAGCCTGTGCGTTCAGGCAAGGGGCGTTTTTCGTCACTTCGGTCGATATACCCACCCTGGCTCGCGTCAACGCGGCTAGCGAGCAAATCCCTTATTTATCCGTTGTGTTGAAGCTCGATTTTTCCATGCTCAATGAGGTGATCCTGACCCTGGAACCCCCAAAGCAGGAAATGGCTACTGAGGCGCGGGGCTTCGTATCCGGTGTGGCGACGAGTGAGATGCTCGATGCGTTCGTTCGACTCGCCACACTGATCGAACGGCCGCTTGAAGCCGGCCTGATGGCGGGCCTTATCAAGCGTGAGATATATGGCAGGCTCCTGCTCAGTGAAGCGGGGCATTTGTTGCGCAGCGTCACTCGTGATGGTTACCGAGACAAGGGCATCGTAAGAGCCGTTGAATGGCTAAAATATCACTACGATAAGCCGTTGCAAGTCGCCGACCTTGCCGAGCGATCAGGAATGGCCAGCTCTACGCTGCATCACCGCTTTCGCAAGCTGACAGGCACCAGCCCGATTCAGTATCAAAAATCGCTACGGCTGCAAGCTGCGCGCAGCCTTATGTTAACCGAGCGGGTAGACGTGAACACAGCCGCATTGCGGGTTGGCTATGAAAGCGTCGCTCAATTCAGTCGCGAATATTCCCGGCGCTTCGGAGCACCACCTTCGAGAGACATCAAGCACGCCCGGGAAAATGGTGGACGACTCGATTAACCGCGCCTCGCATGAGACAGGTATATATGAACGAGGTAAAGAACAATGGGGCCGCTCATCCATTACTGAACGAGCCGCCTGGGCAATCTTGTGCAAGATTTGGCCAGGAGTGGCTGAAGGACCTTCGCCGGAAGTAATAAGAGTGCCTCATCAGCCCTCGACAGCGGACAGTAGCCATTCCCTCAGCGCGCGGATTTTCGGCAACTGCGCCCGTTGCGACGGATAAATCAAAAAGTAAGAAATGCCCTGATGGAGTTCAATGTCGAACGGCGCGACAAGAACGCCATCGTTCAGGCTTTCGCGCACCAGATTCAAGTCGCCCAACGCGACGCCATGCCCGCGCGTTGTGGCCGACAGCGCGAGATCCAGCGTATCGAACGACTGGCCCCGATGCGCGACAACGCCCTCGACACCGGCTGCTTCCAGCCAACGGCTCCAAGCCTGCACCGGAAAACAATGCAGTAACGGTACATGCTTCAGGTCGGCCGGTTCGCTGAGTTGCTTGGCCAGTGCTGGCGAACACACTGGTGTCAGGCGTTCCGGCATCAACGGAATCGCCTCGACGTCCTTCCAGTCCCCTCGGCCCTGAATGATCGCGGCGTCCACGTCGCTGTCTTCAAACCGCGGCTCCCACGCATCGTAGGTCGTCACCCGCACGTCCATGTCCGGCGTCACCGTGCGCAATCACGGCAACAGCGGCAGTAATCAACGCGTCGCCAGGGTCGGTGGCGTGCGCAGGGTCAGCACCTGGCCAGCGCTGCGCAGGCTGTTGCACATCGTGGTCAGGCGCCCACAAGCTGGGGATTCGCGGCAGCGCCTATCGCCCAGGCCCGTATTCGGAACTGATCGAAGGCGGCACCCGCGACTTCATCCGCTGGTACGCCGATCAGTTGCTTGCCGAGCTGGCACCGCTGGCTAGTACCCACCTCATTCATCGGGAGACCGCCGCATGACCGCCACTCTTATTGTCAGCCTGTCCGAGATCGAAAACCGTGCCACAACCGCACTGATAGGCAGCCATGTCAGCCCCGAAAATGCCCGGGCCGTAGCGCGTTCGATTGCGTTTGCCGAACGCGATGGCCAGCAGATTGTCGGCCTGTCCTATCTGCCGACTTATTACGACCACGCTGCGTGCGGCAAGGTCGATGGCGCCGCGCAGCCGAGCGCTCAAGTGCTGGCGCCGTCATTGATCCGTGTCGATGCGCGCAGCGGTTTCGCCCAGCCTGCGTTGGCGTCGGGTTTACCTTTGCTGGTGGCGGCCGCGCGTCGCCAAGGCATGGCCGCTCTGATGGTGGGGCAGTCCTACGCGTGTGGCTCTCTGGGTTATTTTGTGGAAGAGCTGGCGGAGCAAGGGCTGGTCGCCCTGATGGTCGCCAATGCCTCGCCGTCGATTGCCCCCCATGGCGGCAAAACTGCGTTTTTCGGCACTAACCCCTTGGCCTTTGCTACCCCGCGCGAAGGGCGTCCGCCGTTGGTGATTGATCAATCTTCAAGTGTGGTAGCCAAGGTCGCGGTGATCGACGCGCAGCGCCGTAGCGTAGCGCTACCGACAGGTTGGGCATTGGATGCCGACGGGCAGCCGACTACCGATGCCGATGCGGCAATGGCCGGCAGTCTGAGTCCGATTGGTGGCTATAAAGGCGCGAGCCTGGCGTTGCTGATCGACCTCCGCCAACCTGTGGGGGGCAACACCGGTGTCCTGCACGATAGTCGCACCGGTGCAGCAAAGCGATGGAGCGTCTGTAGAAGAGGGGCGAAGCTATTCGGCTGTTCTTGGATGATTCGAGGTGCGAATGGCAGTGACTACATGTATTTCGGGTATGAACTCCAGTAATAACGCGTAAGGACACAATGCAGGTCGACGCCGTACGTAACAACAGGCCTGTACGGCCCCGCCTACACTCAAGGCAGTGTGTCTTTCGCTGTATCACCGACACACCTCCCGACCTGAGTACTGAACTCACAGTGAAGCAATCGAGCCTAGGATTTGGAGCTTGGTCGGCCCGGAATATGGCTCAGTATCGATTTGGAGAAGCCCCCATCGACACAGATATCCTGTCCTGTGACATATCCGGATAAGGGGCTGACGAGAAATTCGATCACGTTCGCGATATCCACGGGTTCGCCGATTCTCGCCAACGGAATGATTGCTTCCCGTGCTTTCTTGATCTGGGGATCGGCGTACATTTTTTCGGACATCGGCGTGTGGGTCATGCCCGGGGACACCACGTTCACACGGATTCCATCAGGTGCCCATTCCAGCGCGAGTGTCTGAGCAAGCATTGTCAGTGCCGCTTTGGTGGGGCTGTACGCGCCTGAACCGGCATGCGGAAGCTGGCCAGACATCGACGAGGTAAAGCATGCCGCGCCTCTGCTCTCGCGTAAATACGGGTAGCTGGCTTTGGCAAGCAGCCAGGCGCCGCGAAGATTGACCGAGAACATATCGTCCCAGTCCTCGATGGACAAATCACAGATCGCGCCAGGGCTGGCGATGCCGGCATTCGCCACCAGCGCGTCGAGCCCGCCGAACTCCGCCACTGCCGCCGCCACCAGTTGGCTGGGCACCTCAGGATTGCCGAGGTCTCCGGACAATGCGATGGCGATACCGCCCATAGCCTTGATGGATTGAACGACCTCTTCCTGCGTAGTAGTGAGTGTGTGCCCGCATACCGCAATTTTCGGCTGCGAGCCCCGGGCAAGCGCCGCCTCCGCGATCCTCAGGCATGTAGACGCACCGATACCGCTACTACCGCCACTGACCAAAACTCTCATTAGGCACTCCTTCTTATAGTTAGACATTGAGGTAAAAGAGATCTGTAAAATACGAAAATAGATTCCTCTTTGCAATCAAATTGACAATGGAATTCGATTCCGATATCGTTTTTTACGTAGTTGGTTACCCTGCCAAAGCAGTGGCTACCGCTACCCAGATCCAATCGTCGCGTCTTCCCTCCAGCGATAGTGGTCCAGGTACAAAATCCATAATACGAATGGCCGTTTCCTCCAGCGAATACTCAACTGAAAGGATGTTTCGACATGATCATCAGCACGTTCTCCTATCTATGGTCCTCCACGGCAATTGATGCAATTGCGCAGCTGGCCGAGCACGGGCATCGCGTGTTTGAGGTACCCGTCAGCTCGCCACATTGCTGGCCGGTAGAACTCTCGACGGCAGAACGTTCTACCGCGAGCGTGCGTCTTCGTGAGTACGACACAAAGATCAGGTCCCTCAACGCCGGCGGCTATGACGTTAATCTGGCCAGTCCCGCCGCAAATATGCGTCAGAAGAGCATCGAGCACATCAAATCGGTGATTGACCTGGCTGCAGCTTGGGGTACTCAGGAAGTGGTGATATCTCCCGGTACCAGGCGTCCCATGATTTCCCCGCCACTCGAAAAGACCTACGACTGGATGTACGAGAGCCTGGCAGTCCTGATTCCCATGGCGAAACAGGCTGGTGTACGCTTGCTGCTGGAAAATACCCCGTATTGCTTTACCCCCACCATGCCGGAACTGGCAGAGGTTGTAGGCACCCTCAATGACGATGTGGTCAAGGTTGTCTACGACATTGCTAATGCCGCTTACATCGGTGAGGACCCTGTCGCGAGTCTGCTGGCGTACCATGCCGCCATCGACTTTGTGCATGTGTCCGACACCGGTATGGATGTGTGGGGTCATGATCCGGTTGGCACCGGTGTCGTGGACTTTGTGGGATTGGGCGAGGCCGTTCACGCGACCTGCGGTATTGAAAATTGCGTGCTCGAAATCATCCGCGAAGAAAACGCGCTACATGAGCTGAACAAGGGGGTGCAGGATCTGCGTGCCAAGGGCTGGAAAATTCCGTAATCGCCTTTCGGTCGCTTGTCGTTACGGCCCTGTGACCTGATTGCTCTAGTAGCCCTGAGGCCTGTACCAGGCCCCAGGTTCAAGCGACAGCATTGTTACCAGCAACATGCGCGTGCGCGATCATAAAACGTTCTGCGGGACAGGGCCTGCCGGAGCTTTTCATGATCGCCGCAGTATGCGCGGCGCACTACCGCCCAGGCAGTGAGTCATTCCCATTGACCGAGGTCCATAGCGCCCAGTGCTCGCCCACCTTGATGGCCGCCCGCTTCAAGCTTTCTATATGAGCGCCCAGGGTTTCCTCTCTCATGCGTGCGATTGGGCCGGCGATGCTCAGGGTGCCCACCGGGGCCGAGCTGTCTGGTCGCGAGGTGTCGAATACAGCTGCCGCCACGACACACACGCCCACTTCACCTTCCTCGCGAACTACTGCGTACCCCTCTTTGCGGATCAAGGCGATGTCATCAAAGATGTCGCGAATCGAAACGCGCGCATTGGGCCCCGCGTAGTCTCGGGTGTTCTCGATGTCCCACGCGGCAAGAATTCGCATGGCACGCTCATCGCGCATGGTGGAAAGCCACGCTTTGCCTGCCGCAGTTGTGTGAGGAATGATTTTTTCATCCAGGGCGCGTCGGTACTGAAGACCTTTGGTATTTTTCGTGGCCTGCAGTACCCAGGTCAGATGATCCTCAGCAACCTCCGCCAACCGAACGTGCTCGCCGGTTTCGCTGGCCAGATCGTTCAGTAAGGGTTGCATAATCTTGGCGAAGCCCGTTTCAGCGATGTAGCTCACGCCCATGCTGGGGATTTTCAGCGTCAGACGGTAGTGGTCCTGTTCGTCCTGGTAGACGTAGCCTCGTTCTCGAAGCGCGCTCAATATGCGGTGGGCCGTGGCCATGGCGACTTGGGTCTGCTCGCTGATTTCGGACAGTGCGAGACCGCCTGGATGGGAAAGCAGCAGTTCCAGAGTGTTGAAGTAGCGGCCAATATGTGACAATTTTCAATCCTCATTGTTGCTGGCCATGGCCAGCAACCTCGCGTCGTGGGTGCTAGAGCGTGATGGGAGCGCCACCTAGGCGATCTGACTCATAGGCAGCCTCGATGATACTCATGACGCTGTGCATCGTTGCAAGTCCGGCACCTGTATACGCCGTGTCTCGGCCAGGTGCCAAGACGTCGGTTACGAAGTTGTCGTAATACACGTCGGAGTTCAGGCTCATGTGAAGGTCACTTGGCTGGCCGGCAGCGTCGGTCAGGCGCATGCCATCCGGGGTCGAGCGCGCGTAGAACTGATCGGTTGACAATGAAAAGGAGTACTCCCGTTGCTCGGGGGTATTTCCGGGGTAGTTGTACCCAGTCTCGATGGTGCAGATGCAGCCGCTCTCGGTCACCAGGGTCATCATTGAGCCAATCTCCACAGCGGTCAGCTGCGGGTCGCGATACATGACTGCGGACACGCTGCGTATGCGCTCTCCGGAAATCTCCTGAACCAGATCGATGAAATGAGCGGCCAGGTTGATCGTGCAACCGCCCCCCGAGCGTTTCGGGTCAAGCATCCAGGAGCAACTGTTCGTCAGGTAGCGTTCAGGCGGCCCGGCGTTGAATCGAAACGACTGGGTCCTCCATTTTGCACCGCTCTCAAGCGCCGCTTGTTTGAGACGGCTCAGTAATTCACTGTGTCTCCAAACCAATGGTACCGCCACGAACAGATCTGCGGCTTCAGCACGTCGATACAGATCCAGAACTTCGTCCCGGGTCAGCCCGCAAGGCTTCTCCATCGCGAACGGAATATTGCGTTCGATCAATGCTATGCCCATGGCATACAGCTCATCGTGCGGACCAAAGGCGAACGCAAAATCAGCCTCTTCGTTATCCAGCAGGTTTTTCCAGTGATCGTACGGCTGCGCTCCGAAGCGTTGAGCAAGGGCTGGACCACGCGATCCCGTGGCATCAGATACCGCCGTGACGGTCACATCAGGCAAACGCTCAAGGGCGTCAAGGTAGAGCGGGGTGTGCCAGTGGCTTACTTCCAGAAGAACGACTTTCAACATTCATTCCTTATAAACAAGAGTGTCTGACTAGCTTGCCGATGCCTCGGGATTGCGGGTCAAGTACAGAAAGTAACAGTGCGCGAGCCACGATTGCGAGGTTGTTCAGCAGGCTATCACGAGCTGATTACGAACGGAAGTCGATTTCATTTTGCTTGGAGGTGGTGTGTTTCGACTTGGTTGAGAGCCAATTCAACGACCACACAAAAGTGTGCACATGCAGGGGCATGTGCACATTTTTACCTGGTTCATTAGAGGTATGAAGAGATGGGGCGGGGTGACAATCTGGGCGGGTGATATGGGATTCTTACAGCCCACTCGAGTAGCGACGCTCTATATCTTCGAAACCAAGAAAGCCTAAAGCCAGCAGGGCTTGGCCTACGTGCATAGGGTGGCCATCAAGGGTTCGGCAGCCACGCGACTGCGCTTCCAGGAGCAAGGCGGTCGGCTCGGACCTGGTAATGATGTCGACCACCACCGTGGTTGAGGCCAGATGCTTTGCGTCTATCGGCATCGGGTCATCAGGGTTCATGCCGAGCGGGGTAGCATTGATCACGATGTCATGGCCTGCAGGATCTGCCGGGCCTGCATGCACAGCGCACGGACTGTCTTTGGCGACGCATTGCGCCAGGTCCAGTGCGCGGTTTGCATCCAGGTCTGAGATGATCAGCGATCGGGCGCCAGCAGCGGCAACCGCAAACGCGATTGCCCTTCCCGAGCCGCCCGCACCAATGAGCAGAACGGATTTTCCCAGCAGGGTAATGCCTTCGCGCTGCATGCCCAGCACGCAGCCAAGCCCGTCGAAGACGGCACCCACCCAGCGTCCGTCGTTATCACAACGAATGACATTGATTGCGCCGATCTGACGCGCCGTAGGGTGAAGAACGTCCACAACGTCAAGCATGCTCTGCTTGTGCGGCATGGTGACCAGAAGCCCGGCAAGGTTGCTCATAACTCGCATGCCTCTGACAAGCTCAGCCAGGTCTCCCGTACCGACCTCCATTGGAATACAGATGGCGTCAGACTGAGCTTCGGCAAACAACTTGTTCAGCAGCATCGGGGACTTGGCGCTCTTGAGAGGAGTGCCAATTAATCCATATATACGAGTGCTGCCGGTAATACGTGGATGCATGTCAACCTACTGTGGCGTTGGCAGTGGCGCGCCAATTGTCAGTAGTGGGATGTCGGACCCCACTACTGACAACGTGTGCATATTCACTGCCGTATTACTCTAAGCGCTGTGCAGAGAAATTGAACGGCGCGGTGGTGGTATAGGACAGGCTGTCAGGAGCGTGTCGCTGGAACTGATTGGACGGCATTGACCTGCGGTCTGGAAGTGGACTGTTCCTGCACCCGTTCGTATTCCTCTTTGGACATCGGGACCGCATTAGGGTCTCCGAGGTCCTTCAGGCGAATCCGGTATGTTTCGCGGGTAGTAAAAGCAGCAATCGCAGAGATTGCGCAGATACCAAAAGTCAATGCTCCGATTTTCAGAGGGATATTCTCCGTCCCGGGGGGCGCAATCGATACGAACAGGGCTGGCAGAAACGCTGTGCATGCCACCCCAATATTCTGACCAATAGCCATGCCGGTAACACGTACGCGTGTACGAAACAGTTCCGGGAACAAGCTTGGGAATACACCATTAAAACCTTGGTAAGCCACACCCCACATGAGGAGCGAGAGAATCAATGAAAGCCATAGGTTGTGGATACTGATCGCATAGAGATAGGCAAATGACAAGAGTCCGCCGCAAAGAACACCCACAATCACCGGAGGTCGGCGGCCAATCCTGTCAGAGAGCTTACCCACGAAGGGAATCAGTATTACGGCGCACAAATTGCCTAACACCGGTATCCACATGAATACGCCGGAAGGAAAGCCGATACCGTAGGCGGGTTGGACTGCATAGGTTGCGCCGAATACGGAGGCGACGATTGCAAGAACCGCAGACAGCGCCATGGCGATCACTCGTAACACATCTCGCCAGTTCTGCGTGATCACTTCAACCACAGGTAATTTGCGGGGCTCGGCATGAGTTTGCGTCTCGGTGAATACCGGGGCTTCATGAACTTCACGCCGGATGATCCACCCGGCGACAAGTACCAGGGCGCTGAGCAGAAATGGAATTCGCCAGCCCCAGGCAGCAAATTGATCAGCCGGCATGAACTGGGCGAGCGGCAGGAAAACCGCTGCGGCTAGAAGTTGCCCGGCTTGGACGCCTTGAAGCGTAAAGCTTGCGAAATAACCTCGACGTCCATCAGGCGCGTGCTCCAAGGTCATGGAGCTGGCGCATGACACCTCTCCAGCAACAGCAAATCCTTGAATCAGACGCAAAACGATCAGTAGTGCAGGCGCCCAGACACCGATCTGTTGGTACGTAGGCAGCAGTCCGATGCACACGGTCGAGAAGCCCATCAAGAACATGCAGTAGACCAGTACGGTCTTGCGTCCATGCCGGTCACCCAGGTGCCCTAATACCACGGCTCCGATTGGGCGAGCGATGTATCCGACGCCGAAGCTTGCCAACGAAACGATGATGCCAACGGTCGGATTGTCTGTCGGGAAAAACAGCTGTGGGAAAAGCAAGGCCGCTGCGGTGGCATAGATGAAAAAATCGTAGTACTCCAACGCCGAGCCGATCCAGCCGCTCGCTGCGGCCTTCCTTGACTGACGGTTGAAATTTGAATCGGCCTGAATGCTTTGGCTCATAAGAGGTCTCCGAATTTTATTATTGTAACGACGTTCCAGTTGTAATGTTGTTCCCGGTTAATGAGCTTTGTCAAGGGGTAAGGCCCGGGCGGCGGCCCGGCAGGACGGAGGGCACCCGCTATGTAAAGAGATGCAGAGGCCGTCGAATATTTAGTCTGCATTGTTTAGCTCGCCGCGACGCGCACAGCTCACGGCCATCTGCAGGCTTGGTTGATCCCGCCATTAGTCAGCCCGCAGTGAGATGGCAGTATTTGGTAGTGCTTGCGTTGACTTGGCAAGCGCGGAGTGCTTACTATTGTAACTGTGTTCCAAATAGAACAGCGTAACCAAAGCATGGTGCTGCTGATTACCAGTCGAGAAAAATTCCATGAGAGTCGTTAAAGGTGCAGTTGACCGCTGCCTGGAGGCCATTGAGCTGCTGGCCCGGGAAGCCCGCTGGATGCGAATGTCTGATATCGCAACTGAACTGGGCATGGAGAAAGGGCCAGCCCACCGTGTGCTTGCTCAGTTGGTAGAGCAGGGGTGGGCCGAGCAGGATGAAGCAACGTCCCAGTACCGTCTGACACTCAAGCTGGCGCTTCTGGGGCAACGTTATCTGAATGGCATAGGCTTGCCTGAACTGGTTCAGCCCATCATTGAAAACGTAGCCGCCATATCTCACGAGTTGGTGCGTCTGACCGTAGTTTGCGAAAACGGTCTGGCATGGCTTGCCTCGGCCCAAGGCGCTGCGCCAGGGTTAATGTATTCGCCAGCCATGGATCAGCCCATCAATCTCTACACCACTGCCAACGGCAAGGTCTGGCTTGCATCAATGCCTGATGAGCAGGCTGTCGAAATTGCTATACGCAATGGCTTGGGTAAAGACCATGGAATCGGAAAAGGTCCTCGGGCTATCAGCAGCATTGAACGCCTGCTGCCTGAGCTTGCGGCGACCAGGGAGCGCGGTTATGGGCTGGTCGTGGAAGAGGCCGAGGCTGGTGTATGGGCGATTGCGGTGCCAGTGAAATTGATTTCGTCCGGCGCCGTGGTCGGAACGATGAGCATTGCCGGGCCAGTCTTGCGCATGCATCCGGACCGTTACGCCGAATTGCACGCACTGCTAGAAGATGCTGCGAACAAGCTCGGCACGGTATGGCCTCGTCAAGCTAGCGTGCCGGTATGACTGTGATGGATCACGCCTCATTCGTTGATATGGCTGAATCAACCATCTTGCAGGCCGCCGCTGAACTAGTGCGTGCGCGTCGAACGAACTGTCGGTTAGATGCTCTGCCATGTGACGACTTGTCATTGAGCCTGGAGCAAGGCTTTGAGATACAGCAACAGGTCGGCGTGCTGGCTGGAAAGAAAGTGGGCGGCTGGAAATGTGCACTGCCCAAGCCTGGCAAATGGATAGTCGCGCCGATCTACTCTGACGATATTGTGCGGTCCAGCCACTACTCGCTGAACTTTGCGGCGTCCACCGTCCGAATTGAACCTGAGCTTGCGTGCGTTCTAGGGGTGGACTTGCCTGCTCGCCCGGCGCCTTACACGGCTGACGACATCCACCGTTCGATCAGTCAGGTATACCTTTCGCTGGAGGTAATCGACTGTCGATATACCGATCCTCAAAAGGTGGCGTTCGAGCAACTACTGGCTGACGGGCTCTTCAATCATGGCCTTGTTCTGGGGCCTGAAGCTACTTCGTTGTGCTCAAACAATCTGCCCGTTCATCTCGATGTGACGCTCAGGTACCCCGGTGTCGAGCCTGTAAGCATTTCCGGCGCTCATCCTGATCATGACCCCGTATCGCCAATCGTCTGGCTGGCAAATTTTCTATCCGTACGTGGAATCGATCTGCAAGCAGGTCAGGTCGTTATCACCGGCTCCTATGCAGGTGTTCTAGAAGTTCCCACTCACCAGCCGCTGGATATTCAGTTCGGCGAGGCAGGGTCACTACCTGTCTTTTTCTCAACTCTTGAGGAGTAACATATGCGCTTGGTTCGTTTCGGTCTGCCAGGACAAGAACTGCCTGGAATTTTGGATGCTCAAGGAGGGATCAGGGATCTCTCTGGAATCGTCGATGATATAGACGCGGCAGCGCTGTCGCCGTCCAGCATCGAGAAACTGCGTGGCATCGATGTTGAGCGCCTGCCACTGCTGCCGCCTGGAACACGTCTGGGTCCATGCGTAGGCAATGTCCCGAACCTGATCTGTATCGGCCTCAACTATTCTGACCACGCCGCCGAAACCGATACGCCCATACCGAGTCAGCCCGTGGTGTTCAACAAGCACACTGGGTCCATCAGTGGTGCCAACGACCCGGTGATCCTGCCAAGCGATGCCAAGAAACTCGACTGGGAAGTCGAACTCGCCATCGTGATCGGCTCTCCTGCCTGGCACATCGAGCAAAGCAAGGCGCTGGAACACGTTGCCGGTTACTGCCTGGCCAACGATGTCTCCGAAAGGGCCTATCAGCTTGAGTACGAAGGTCAGTGGACCAAGGGCAAGAGCAGCTTTTCCTTTGCTCCGCTGGGTCCCTGGCTGGTGACCCGTGATGAAATTGCCGATCCGCAGAATCTCGATCTCTGGCTCGAGGTAAACGGCAAGCGTTTCCAGAACGGTAACACCCGGACGATGATTTTCAGCGTTGCGCACATCGTCTCTTATCTGAGCCGTTTCATGCCGCTCATGCCAGGCGACGTGATCATCACCGGGACGCCGCCGGGAGTCGGGTTGGGTCAGAAACCGCATGTGTTTCTCAAGGCAGGGGACGTCATGCGCGTCGGGGGCACAGGGCTGGGCGAACAGTCTCAGACGGTAGTGCCCTATGTTCCGGAAATGGGCGCAGCCTGGGCTGCTGGTCGTTACCCTAACGTTGATTGATGCCGACTGGAGGAAGACGTATGAGTTTTGCAGGAACGGGTGTCGTTGCAATTTGGCATGATCTTCTCCCTGAAGCTCGGGATGAGTTCTATGAGTGGCATAACCGTGAACACATGCCCGAACGCTTGGGTATTCCAGGCTTTCAGCGCGGACGGCGGTACATCGCGCTGAATGCAGGGCCAGTCTACTTCAATCTGTACGAGGCCGATTCTGTGCAGGTGTTAGGGGGAGCCGATTATCTTGCTCGCCTCAATGCGCCAACACCATGGACGCAGAAAGTCGTGCAGTCATACCGCAATGTCGCCCGGTCGATTTGCGACGTGCACTATAGCGCTGGCGTGGGTCATGGCGCTTACCTGTTGACCATCCGTTTTGATGTCGCCGCCGAGCGCTGCACGGACGTTCTGCAGGCGTTGCGTGATCGAGTTCTGCCGCCGCTGGTCGATGCGCAGGGAATCACCGGTGTCCATTTCGGCACAGCCGATGAAGCCGTCAGCAAGGTCGAGACTGCAGAGAAAAAGGCCCGATCAGAGGGTACTGAAATTCCGTCCTGGGTCATCATGATCGAAGGCTGCGCCGCCGATTATGTAGCACATGTACGAGAGCGCTTGCTGGCGGATCTCGGCAACCTGCTGGATAACCCGGCGCAGCAGGTTGGCACCACGCTTTATCAACTGGAATACACCCGCTGCAAGACATCTGTCAGCGCGGGTTGATGAGTGCTGACCTGCAGTGATAACCGCAGGCAGTGCCTGAGCGTTTTTCTCAGGCGGGCGCGCTTTGCCAAGTGTCACAAGTCTGGCTTTTGGCGCGCTTGCTTTTCTCGACCGCAAGTAACGTTATTTTTTCCGGCCGACGCGCAATCTGTCGGCACAGAATCACCCGCCTTTTCATTCGCCTGAGGCCTGTAGCTGATGTCACCGGACATTACCCATTCCAATTTTTGCAACGGGATTCGCTACAAGCACCTGGTGCTGATCGACACCTTGGCGCGCACCCGCAACATGCACACCGCTGCCGCGTGCATGAGCCTCAGTCAGCCAGCGTTGAGCAAAATGCTGCGAGACCTTGAGGATCAGTTCGGTTTCCCTCTTTTCGAGCGCCTGACACGCAGTATGCCGCCCACCGAGTTGGGCGACTATGTGGTCCGTTACGCCCAGCGGGTACTGGTAGAGTCACAACAGTTCGTTGATCAGGTCAACCGCCTGCGCAAGGGCGGGCACGGCTTTATACGTGTCGGCGGAATTTTTGCGGCTACCGCGTTGTTGCTGCCGCGGGCCATCGCTGCCATCAAGACCCGCAGTCCGTTGCTGTCGATCGAAGTGGTGGAACACTCCAGCGATCACCTGCTGAGCATGCTGGAGCAGAACAGGCTCGATATTATGATTGGCCGTTTTACTGAAGAACGCTTCAGTCAGATATTCAACTACCAGCCACTAGAACCGGAACCTTTCAGTCTGGTGGTAAGTAGTGATCACCCATTGAGCAAACTGGTCAGTGCGCCACTGTCGGCGCTGGGCGATTGGCCATGGGTACTGTACCCGATGGGTACCCCGATCCGTGACCGCCTTGAGCAGGCGTTCCGGGTCGCCGGGATCACCACGCCCGCCAATAGTGTAGAAACTATCTCGATGCCGATGTTTGTGCAGCTGCTGCAATCGGCACCGATGATCGCCATGTTGCCGCGTTCTATGGTCGCTACCCAACTGGCCAACGGTCAACTCAAGGTTTTGCGCAGCCCCTTGTATCTTCCGGCGTTGGAGTATGGTGTGGTCACCCGCAAGGACGAGCCTCTGAGCGCTTCAGCTCGAGACTTCGTGGATATTTTACTGGAGAGCGTTTGGGCTCGGCGCGAAGAGCAAAGTCTGTCAGGTTATCGATGATCGGGCGTCAATATCGATAATAAGCGAAAGGTGTATATAAGTGTCTGCAGCCGAATAAAATTTGTCGCTATGATCATTTCCGGTTTCCTCGTGGCCGGTGTTCGTGATTGATTGTCAATTGAGGTCTTGCAGGATTGCATTTAGGGGTGTGTAACCACTCCGATAATGCGTGCTTATTATATTGGCGAGCGATGAGATTTGTCGGGGGCGGAAACTGCCCTTGCTCCTTTTAATACATCAAGGTTATCGCACGATCGAATTATATCATTGGGAATGTTGCTTAAGAGTTCTTACAGTAGACATAACTTCGGCCGTCACCGTACGGGCCATTCAATAACAATAAGTCAGCCGCGCCGCCCTGAGAGGTCCTATGCAACTGATTGCCAAAACCGGCGACCCTGCCGTTATCCGTCTCAATCCGCTGGACAACGTTCTCATCGCCCGCCAGGCCTTGCAGCAAGGGCTGCGCCTGGATGGCGAGGCGATTACCGTGCGCCAGCCGATCCCCTCGGGCCATAAAATCGCCACAGAACGGGTGGAGCAGGGCCAGCCCTTGCGCCGTTATGGGCAGATCATCGGTTTTGCTTCACAGGCCATCGAGGCCGGTGACCATGTGCATGTGCATAATGTACAGATGGGTGATTTCGCCCGCGACTACGCCTTTGGCGTCGATGTCCGCAGAACGCCGAGCAGCGAAGCGGTATTTCAGGGCATTGTGCGTACCGATGGGCGGGTTGCCACGCGCAACTATATTGGCATTCTCACCTCGGTGAACTGCTCGGCCACGGTTGCTCGCGCCGTAGCCGACTATTTCCGCCGTGACATCCACCCTGAAGCGCTCGCTGCCTTCCCGAACGTGGATGGCGTGGTTGCACTGACCCATGGCGCCGGTTGCGCGGTCGACCCGGCCGGCGAGTCACTGGGCCTGTTGCGCCGTACCCTTGGTGGTTACGCCGTGCATCCCAACTTTGCGGCGGTGCTGATCATCGGCCTGGGGTGTGAGACCAATCAGATCGAGGGCCTGCTGAAAACCCAGGGCCTCACCGCAAGCGCCCAGTTGCGCACCTTCAGCATCCAGGAAGTGGGAGGCACCTCCAAGACTATCGCGGCAGGGATCGAGCAGGTCAGGACTCTGCTGGCCCAGGCCAACCAGGTGCAGCGCGAGACGGTCAGCGCGCGGCATCTTGTCGTCGGTCTGCAATGCGGCGGCTCCGACGGTTACTCGGGTATCACTGCCAACCCGGCACTGGGCAATGCGGTGGACCGCCTGGTAGCGGCGGGTGGCACCGCGATCCTGTCCGAAACTCCGGAAATCTACGGGGCCGAGCACCTGCTGACACGCCGTGCGGTCAGCCAGGCGGTGGGTGAAAAACTCATCGCCCGCATCCACTGGTGGGAGGCCTACTGCCAGCGCATGAACGCCGAGTTGAACAACAACCCCTCGGCGGGCAACAAGGCCGGTGGCCTTACCACAATCCTGGAAAAGTCGTTGGGCGCCGTGGCCAAGGCCGGCTCCAGCAATCTGGTGGAGGTATACGAATACGCCCAGTCGGTCACGGCCAAGGGGCTGGTGTTCATGGACACCCCCGGCTACGACCCGGTCTCGGCAACCGGCCAGGTCGCCGGCGGCGCCAACCTGATCGCCTTCACCACCGGTCGCGGTTCCGCCTACGGCTGTGCGCCGGCCCCGTCGATCAAGCTGGCCACCAATAACCGCGTGTTCGAGCATCAGTGTGAAGACATGGATGTGAACTGCGGTGGCATCGCCGACGGCAGCATCAGCATCGAGCAATGCGGTGCCTACATATTTGAACAGATGCTGCGCATCGCCTCGGGCGAGCGCAGTAAGAGCGAACAACACGGCTATGGGCAGAACGAGTTCGTGCCTTGGCAAATCGGCGCCGTGACCTGATCGAATCTTCTCACCCCTTTCGAGGCAATATGCACATGCCATTTTCTGGACACAACTTTATTGCAGGCCAGCGCAGCGCCTTGGGCGACACCCTGGTCTATAGCGTCGATGCACACACCGGGGAACGCTTGCCGGGCGGTTTTCATCAAGCGACGTTGGCCGAGGTTGACCAGGCCGTGAACGCTGCGGTCGCGGCCTTCCCGATATTCAGAAATCTGTCTGCGGTACGCCGTGCCGAGTTTCTCGAAGCCATCGCCGACGAGCTGGACGGCCTGGGCGACGCGTTCGTCGCCTTGACCTGTCAGGAAACGGCGTTGCCGAGTGCGCGTATCCAGGGCGAGCGCGGCCGTACCAGCGGGCAGATGCGCCTGTTCGCCAAGGTATTGCGCCGGGGTGACTTTTATGGGGCGCGCATCGATCGGTCACTGCCAGCGCGCACGCCGCTGCCGCGTCCGGACCTGCGTCAGTACCGTATTGGCGTAGGGCCGGTGGCCGTGTTTGGCGCCAGCAACTTCCCGCTGGCATTTTCCACTGCTGGTGGCGACACCGCTGCGGCCCTGGCCGCCGGTTGTCCGGTGGTGTTCAAGGCCCATAGCGGGCACATGGGCACGGCGGAAAAAGTGGCTGAAGCCCTGCACCGCGCCGCAGAAAAAACCGGCATGCCGACCGGCGTGTTCAACATGATCTTTGGTGCCGGTGTCGGCGAAGCGCTGGTCAAGCACCCCGGTATCCAGGCGGTCGGCTTCACCGGTTCGCTCAAGGGCGGACGGGCCCTGTGCGACATGGCCGCCGCCCGGCCACAACCGATTCCGGTGTTCGCCGAGATGTCGAGCATCAACCCGGTGCTGGTACTGCCGCAGGCACTGGCCACGCGTGGCGCGCAAATCGCCAGGGAACTGGCCGGGTCGGTGGTACAAGGTTGCGGTCAGTTCTGCACCAACCCGGGCCTGGTGCTGGGCATTCGTTCGGCCGCCTTCAGTGCGTTCATCGAGCAACTGGGCGGACACTTGGCCGAACATGCACCACAGACGATGCTCAACGCCGGTACTCTGACCAGTTACAGCAAAGGGCTGCAAGCGTTGCTTGCGCACCCTGGTATCCAGCACCTGAGCGGCCAGGCCCAGGCTGGCAACCAGGCGCAACCGCAACTGTTCGGCGCCGATGTGAGCCTGCTTCTGGAGCAAGACGAACTGCTGCAGGAAGAAGTGTTCGGCCCGTGCACCATCGTGATCCAGGTAGCGGACGAAGCCGAGCTGCTGCGCGCGGTGAGTGCCTTGCGCGGCCAGCTGACGGCGACGTTGCTGGCCGATGAGCGGGACCTGCCGACCTTCGCCCAGCTGTTCAGGGTGCTGGAAGAGAAGGTCGGTCGGGTGCTGGTCAACGGGTACCCGACCGGTGTCGAGGTGTGCGATGCGATGGTGCATGGCGGCCCGTACCCGGCTACCTCCGATGCGCGCGGCACATCGGTTGGCACCCTGGCCATCGACCGTTTCCTACGCCCAGTGTGCTACCAGAACGTACCCGACGCTCTGCTGCCCGATGCGTTGAAGGATTCCAACCCACTGGGTATCCAGCGTTTGATCGACGGTATCCCCGGCACAGCAGCGTTGAGCTGACTGATGTGAGTATGGCCCCGGCCCCGTCGGGCTGTACCGCGACGCTGGTAGCCGCCGGTCTCTCGCCGGGCAAACGCAATCGCCAGCATTTCTCAAATGAATGACAGTAAGGGTACACAGATGACTGAACGATCGAACACCAACCCACCGCTGCAATTGAACTACGATGCCAGCGTATTCGACGCTGGCAGCTGGGTAGGGCGGGTCTGGCTGCCGGACCTGGGTCCTGCGGTGGTAATGGCGAAGGCCGGCGCCGTACACGATATCAGCACCCATGTGGCGACCATTTCGGCCCTGTTGGAAGTGGCTGATCCAGTGGCCTACCTGCGGGGTTTGCCGTTGGGCGAGCCGTTGATCGGGCTGCCAACGTTGTTGGACAACAGTGATCCGGCTCAGCGTGACCCGCGCCAACCGTGGCTACTAGCCCCCATTGATCTCCAAGCAGTGAAGGCCGCCGGTGTGACCTTTGCTACCAGTCTGCTGGAGCGTGTGGTGGAAGAGCAGGCCAAGGGCGACCCCGCCAAAGCCGATGCTGTCCGTGAGTCACTGGCCAGTCGCATTGGTGCGGATCTATCGCAGATCGTACCGGGCTCAGCCCAGGCTGAAGCGCTGCGTAAAGTTCTGGTAGAGCAGGGGTTGTGGTCCCAGTACCTGGAAGTTGGTATTGGCCCGGATGCCGAGGTGTTCACCAAAGCCCAGCCGCTGTCGGCGGTTGGTTATGGCGCAGACATCGGTCTGCATCCCAAGTCGAGCTGGAACAACCCAGAGCCGGAAGTGGTGTTGGCAGTGTCGAGCGATGGCCGTATCAAGGGCGCCATGCTCGGCAACGACGTCAACCTGCGTGACTTCGAAGGTCGTAGCGCCTTGCTGTTGTCGAAGGCCAAGGACAATAACGCGTCCACCGCGTTAGGTCCGTTGCTGCGCTTGTTCGACGAAAGCTTTAGCCTTCAGGATGTACGCAGCGCGGAGGTGGACCTGAGGGTTGAGGGCGAGGACGGTTTCATTCTCTCCGGCCGCAGCTCCATGCGCCAGATCAGCCGTGACCCTCAGGACCTGGTGCAGCAAACTATCAACGAAAATCATCAATACCCAGACGGACTTGTGCTGTTCCTCGGTACCCTGTTCGCCCCCAACCAGGATCGCGACCAGCCCGGCAACGGCTTTACCCATAAGCTGGGCGATGTAGTCAGCATCAGTAACCCTCTGCTGGGTACTCTGTGCAACCGCGTGACCACCAGCGATCAGGCACCTCAGTGGGAGTTTGGTTTGCGTTCATTGATCGAGAGCCTCGGCCACCGGGGTCTGTTGGAGGTTGCAGTAACCGCGCGCCAGCCCTGATCCGCGCACTGTTTCAGGAACGCGCGCCCTGAACGAAGGGGCGTCCGGGGCCTGGTAGTGCAGTAACCATAGTCCTGAGGGAAACAACTATATATCCAAGGCGTCGCATACCTTGACGCTATATTTTGACTATTTCAAAGCCTTCTGTTCCAAGGGAGTAATTCATATATGGAAGTTTTGTTCTGAACCACCCCCGTGAGTTTCAGTCCGCAGGGCTGCGCTCATATAAACTGTCTGTGATGAGAATAATAACAATGAGAATCCGCGCATCCGAAAATGTTTGCAATCACTCAACGCTGTGTTTCGTGTTGCCATTGCTCAGTACAGCAATTGGCGCGCAGGCAGCTGATGCTGGTTTTATCGAAGACTCTACTGCTGCGTTGACGCTGCGTAATTTTTATATCAATCGAAATTATGTCAGTGATAAAGCCACTCAAGGTAAAGCGGAGGAGTGGAGCCAGGCTTTCATTCTGAATTACAAGTCAGGCTTTACCCAAGGACCGGTGGGTTTTGGTGTTGACGCCATTGGTATGTACGCCCTGAAGCTTGATGGTGGGCGCGGCACACGCGGAACACAACTGCTCCCCGTGCATGACGACGGCCGCCCTGCGGATGATTTCGGCCGTCTGGCCATTGCTGGCAAGGCGCGCCTTTCTGCTACGGAGCTCAAAGTGGGTGAGTGGATGCCCACTCTGCCTATTCTGCGGTCCGATGACGGTCGTTCGTTACCTCAGACCTTCCGCGGGGCGCAGATTACCTCTCGCGAAATTGAAAACGTGACCTTGTATGGCGGGCAATTGCGTGGCAACAGTCCGCGAAATGACGCGAGCATGGAAGAAATGTTCCTTGCACAGAAACCAGGCGTCACCTCTGACCGGTTCAATTTCGTTGGAGGCGAATACACTTTCAATGACAAGCGTACGATGCTCGGCACGTGGAACGCTGAGCTGAAAGATATATATCGCCAGCAACTGGTACAACTCATCCACAGCCAACCCGTAGGCGATTGGACACTCGTTGCCAATATAATGGGATTCATCGGTAAGGATGAAGGTCGCTCTCTGAGTGGAGATCTTGATAATCGAACATGGTCTGGCCTATTTTCTGCCAAGTATGGCGCTCACACCTTCTACGTCGGCTTGCAAAAAGTATCGGGGCAAGACGGCTGGATGAAAGTCAATGGTACGTCGGGTGGCACGCTGGCCAATGATAGTTACAACTCAAGCTATGAGAATGCCAATGAACGCTCTTGGCAACTTCGGCATGACTATAACTTCGTAGTATTGGGCGTGCCTGGTCTGACCCTTATGAACCGGTTTATCAAGGGCAGCGATGTCCATGTTGATACTCTGACTGACGCCCAGGAGCGGGGGCGTGAGAGTGAGCTTGCCTATGTGTTTCAATCCGGCGCACTCCGAGAGTTGAACATCAGATGGCGCAATTCAACGTTGCGTCGGGATTGGGGGACTAATACCCGTTTCAATGAGAACCGTTTGATTATCAATTATCCTCTCTCGCTTTTCTGACATCAACCTTATCCAGAGCTGTACTTCAGGCTTAAAAGCGCTGGAACTGTTCGCCTTTTACCTGAGTTGGCTAGTGCGGTTTGTCGGCTGCTGGAGCAGCCGACACGTCTGCTGCGGTTGCGCTAGCCAACAACGAATTGAATAAGGCTGTTTTCGTCAGTCGCCAGGAGTCGTGCCAAGACGTAAGGTGATGCTTTCAATTTTTAACGACAAAATGATATAGCGAAAAAAACTATTATCGATCAGGCACTCAAAGCGACCTTGATAGGTTTAAGTATACTAAGGGGGCACCGTTCGCCTGCGCGCGTTCTGCAGGCAGCTAATTTTCGCTGAGAAATGGCCAGTGCGAAGCTAACCGCCTTCATCTGCGCTGTGTCATCTTTCGAAGGGGCGTCTTTGTAGCTCACAGAGTGGCTATCGCAAGCTATAAGCCCGGCGAAGGGAAATGACTGAGTATGGAGTCAAGCAGCCCTGGAAAGCGGACTTCAAGCTCGTCTTTACGAAGAGAGTTCATATGGGTTGCACCAACGCTGCGCGTGCGCATCAAGCCCGCATCACGTAGAACTCTGAAGTGGTGAGAAGCGCTTGATTTAGGTCGGCCGCCGTCTAACTCCCCACAGGTTGCTTCAGTCACCCCAGCAAGATGGTGAATGATCTCCATGCGCACAGGGTCGCTTAACGCATAGAGAACACGCTCAAGAACGAACTCCCTGGCTTCCGGATGTTTGAATGCTCTCATGAATAGCAACCTATAGTTTAAGGTCTAAAAGTTGTGCGTCTGCTACATCAGTACTTCGATTACAGTTGCTCTATTAAATAGTATGGGCTTGCGAGAGCGGGCAATGGTTGGCTTCCAATGATCGGCAACTCCTATTTCTTGAAGACATCAAGGTTGTCACGGAGCCAGGCGGACAGCGAACGCGGTGGAGTACCGGTTAGATCCTCCACGGTAAAGGTTCGTTCTGTCAGTATGGAATTATGGATGATGCGATCAAGCCCCATGAGAATCTCAGCTACAAACGGGGAGAGTCCATCGGCAACTAACGCTGAATACTGTGCGACTGGAGACCGGTGGGTATAGGCGACTGTATGGCCTAACAGAGTGGATAATTCTTCGGCAACTTGCGGCATTGTCCAGTTTCGCGGCCCTGTCAGGTGATACGCACGTTGTGAGCCTTCCGCTACCTCCTCCAGTAGTGCCATGCGCGCCGAGTCCGCTACATCTCGACTGTCTATCAGATTTACACGTCCATCGCCTGCGCAGCCAGCCCAAGTGCCCGCTGCAACAGCGTTGCCAGCACGCTTGAGTACGTCCATGAACGTGGTAGGTCTCAATACGGTAGAGGCTATAGGCTGTTGACCCAGATGTGCTTCTATCACTGAATGCCAGGCAAATGGATTGATAGGGGTCGATGGTCCCATAACCGAAAGCTTTACGATGTGCCGCACGCCCGTCTCTACGGCAGCGTCAATGAGGGCAATCTCGTTGGCGACCTGTTGTGGTGAAGTACCGTGAGCAATGAACAGTTTCTCCACACCCACAAGCGCTTTTCTGAGCGTTGACGGCTGATCAAAATCCAACTCGGCGCAGGCCACCCCTTGCGCAAGGGCCATGGATGATTTTTGTCGTGTGAGCGCCAGTACGGTGACCGGGTCTTGCGCTAACTGACTGATCAATCGCCTGCCTACGCGGCCTGTGGAGCCGGCAACGGCGATGCTCAGCGGTTGCGTCCGATTAGCAGATTGATTGAGCATTAAAAAATTTTCCTATACGATGGAACGATCGGTCCAACAATCTTGGTCTGATCGTTCCATGTTGTCAACGGAGGATTTATGAGCGGTAAACCGCAATATGACGAAAGTGCAGTCCTAAAGGCGGCGATGGCTGTTTTCTGGCGTCATGGGTATGCAAATGCATCGGTTAGCGATCTGACCGAAGCAACGGGGTTGTCTCGATCAAGCCTATACCAGCGGTTCCATGATAAGGACGGGCTCTTCAACGAGTCTCTTCAGCTATATACCGACCGTGTATTAACGCGAATGAGATCGACCCGAGCACAGACCTCCAAGGCGAGCATAGAAGCACTGCTACGGGAGTTTCTTCCTAAGGCATCTGACGCAAAGCGCCCTTCGGGTTGCCTGATATCCCGTAGCAACGTTGAGCAAGAAGACCTTACTGCCGAAGGCAAGAGCGCAGCAAACGCGGCCGCTTGCCAGCAGCGGCAGGTGTTTTTGGATATTTTGACGCGTGGGCAAATGGATAGTGAGATCGAGCAACATGTCGATTTGGATCTAATGGCCTGGTATTACTTTGGCGTATTGCAGGCTATCGTAAATTTGCCTTCGGTCGGTGCGACTGGCGAGACACTTGACCGCCTCATTGACGTTGCAATGTTGACGTGGTCTCAGTGACATAAATTAAATTATGGTTGCGCATAATTTTTAGCGCTTGGCGAGGGTATGTAAGGTATTTTTGGTAAAATAATTTGCCACTTGGCAGCTTCTAAAAAACAATGAGATGCCACTCAAGTCTAGTGCGCGGCTGAATTCTGCCGGGATCATTGAACATATCAAAACTGGAAGGTACTAAGGCTCTGTCCAGGCGCAGGTGAGCGTCTGGTAGAGCAAGTCACGCTTCTCAAGCTGGAAATGAGAGCCCCAACCGAAGCAATCTCACCCTTCAAGCGACTCAAAAACTTACCCAGCAGTGTCGGTCTGCCGCCATTGAAGCTCCTCAAGGAATTTCACAGCCATTATGAACAACGCTAAAAAACTGACTCTAGTGGCTGCTCCACCTGGCACAGATTTCCATCGCGGTCACGGTTTCAATAAGAAGTTCGTTGCTTGCAGATGCCTGGTACTTGCGGTGTCGCTTGGTGGGCTGGCGACTATAGCTTCGGCCGCGTCTCAATCCCCGTCATGTGAAACGCCACCGGGCGGGATAATGTTCATTACTCAAGACTGCGTCGATCCGCAGTTCGACCGCCCGGTAATAGATAGCCAGGAAGATTTGAAAAGCCCTGTTCTGACGCATCGCGTTTCCGGGCACTTCGAAGGCACTGATGTAAAGTTCAGCTTTTTCTTCCCGCCGAAAGCCCAATGGAAGGGGCGTTTCTTCCACAAGGTTTATCCTTTGGGAGACGGTAGCGTTCCGGACCGGGTAATCAAATTTGGTGCCGAAAGCGGTGCGTATACCGTGGATACTGTTTCGCCCTCTGGCTATCGAGCCAACGCTGCGGCTGCAAAGTTCTCGAAGGTGATTGCCGGGGAATACTATGGATTGTCCGCTTCTCAGATCCACGGCTATATCTATGGTGGCAGCGGCGGGTCTTATCTGACCATCGCTGCGGCTGAGAACTCGTCGGGGGTATGGGATGGTGCCGTCCCATTCGTCATTGGCGTTCCAACATCGATTCCAACCAATTTTTTTGTACGTGCTTTCGCACGTCTTGTACTCGAGGATAAGGCGTCACACATTGCCGACGCTATGCGACCAGGAGGTAGCGGCGATCCTTTTGCAGCACTTGACGCCACGCAGGCTTCGATTCTTGCGGAGGTCACGGCAATGGGTGTGCCCCTGCGCGGTTGGGATAATTACCCGTACATCCTGGGTCTCAACGACCCGCAGGGTTTACTGGGATTTGCCAGTTCGGTCAAAGGCATTGATCCCGGTTATGCAGATGACTTCTGGAGCAAACCTGGCTACCTGGGTACTGAGCAATCCACTCTGGGCAATCTTGTCCGAAGGGCGAAAATTGATCGCGTAGTGTCGGTTCAACAGATAGATCGTGACTCAGCTGGTAAGCCATTACGCTTGCACCTGGCCGGGCTGTCGCACGTGAAAAACAGCTCTTGGTTGGACTTTACCCTCGAAGGAGCAGAGGGGGGCAATCGAAAATTGCTAGGGTCGTTGGATGCTGGCCACGGAGTCATTACGCTGTCCGCGCAAAACCAAGCCGATATGCTCAACACTCTGAAAAATGGAACCCAGGTTCGTGTCGATAATCGCTGGGCAATTGCGTTGACCTCCTACCATCGGCACCAGATACCGGTTTCTGGTGGATTTGCTGTGTGGGATCAGTTTCGCAATGCAGACGGTTCACCGCGCTACCCGCAACGCCCCCGAGACGTAGGCTCAATAATCAGCGCAGGTGTCAGCGGAGGTGGTAGCTTCACCGGCAAGATAAACAGCAAGATGATACTCATAGCCAACGCACTTGATGTCGACGCCTACCCTTGGGATGCCGACTGGTATGGCCAGCGATTGAAGGCAGGAGAGGGGAATCAGTACGACGCGAAGGTGCGGATCTGGTTGAACGATAATGCAGACCATCTGGATGGCAGCGTTGTTGCCTCGGGCGCGGCTGACAATCAGTTTGTGAGACTCATCGATTACAACGGCATCCTCGAACAAGCCGTCAGGGACGTAAGTGCCTGGGTGGAAGACGGTATAGCGCCGCCTCGCTCCACTCAGTATGCGCTCAATAACGGCCAGGTCTCATTACCCGCAGACGCATCAGCAAGGCAAGGCATCCAGCCTGTCGTGAAGCTCACGTCCAGGAGCGGTGAGAGAGTCATTGCCAAAGTCGGAGAGCCCGTCACGCTGCTTGGTGACATTACCGTCCCGGCATCTGCCGGCAAAATTGTGAAAACAGAATGGAGCCAGACGGGTAGCGATGATTTTCTAGACGCTCCACTTCCTCATCAGCCGTCAGAAACGCTCGCGGTACATAAGACACTCATTTACTCGGAACCTGGTACCTACTATCCCGTGCTCCGCGCTACCGTCCAGCGTGAGGGGGACGCCACGACGGAGTTTACGCGGGTCGGGAATCTGGCAAGAGTGCGAGTAATAGTGGAGTAGGAAATACCCAGGCGATTTCTCATGAATTCGGTCTTGGGCCATTGGTGCTGCGGGTAACATGCAATCGGTTAGCCGGGCTTGTTTCGCAGTGATGCTGCTGCTCGATAGGTTCAGGGTTTGAGAGCATGCCGTAGCTGGTGTCCGCGCCGGTTCAGCAGCCGTTCGCGGCGCTCTTCACCCCAGTGATAGAACCCTTGCCCGCTGCGCAGACCGGTATTGCCCGCGGCCACTTTTTCCCTGAGCAGCTCGATGACTTCGGTACCTTGGGCTAATTGCGGCATCAGGTGGGTAGATATGTCTACGAAGGTATCCAGTCCGGCCATATCGGCAGCCTCTAGCGGGCCAACCATTGCGTAGCGCCGGCCCAGTGACGCCCGCATGACCCGATCCACTGTATCCGCATCGGCGATACCACTCTGGACGATATGCAGTGCTTCCCTCAACAGGGCAAATTGAAGACGATTTCCAATAAAGCCCGGCGCCGCTCTCTCCAGTACGACAGCTTCCAGATCCATCGCCTCAAGCATCACACGCACTTTTTCGACAAGGTGCGGATCGGTAGCTGTACCGGGCACCAATTCCACTAACGGAATAAAATGCGGAGGATTCCAGAAGTGCGCGATGAACAGCCGCTCCGGATGCTTCAAACCTTCTGCAAGACTGTCCGGCGGAAAACCGCTGGTATTACTGGCGAACACACAGTCCGCGCGGACGATGCCTTCCAGCTCCCGATAAAGGGATTGCTTGAGTGGTAGACGCTCGGGTACCGCCTCGATGAGTAGATCCACATCTGCCAATGCCGTCAGCGTGCTGACTGGTATAAGACGCGACAAGGTTACGTCCCTTTGAGCTTCGTCGAATTGGTCGGCAGCTACCAATTCGCTGAGGATGACGCTGGCTACCGTCGCAATCTCCGCCAACCGCTCAACTTGCGGGTCGTATAACCTGACCTGGTGCCCGTGACGGGCAAGGTGCAGCGCTATTCCAACCCCCATCAGGCCGGCCCCCAAAATTGCAGTAGACGCGAAGGCGGTTTTGGTGGAAGTGTCCATATTGTTGATTCCTTATTTTTATGCCGATGTTAGCGCTGCATTTTGACCGTCAAGACCTTTCATCCGCTTTGCAAGGATGCGTTGCAGGTGCCCAGTGGCGGCCAATGAATAAAAAATCATTCCGTCAGGTTTACTTGTGCAGCCTCGTCAAACTTCAACCGGGACGCTTCAACCTCGGGCAATTTATCCAGCGTCCATCTATGCAATTCGCGAAATGGCTGCTGCAGTGTTCGACCAAGTTGCGTGATCTCATACTGGACTGCCACGGGCGAGAACGAGATGACCTGGCGCGAGACCAGACCATTTCGTTCCAGTCGCCTCAGGCACTGTGTAAGTGCCTTTTGAGTGACACCCTGAAGGCGGCGTCTGATGGCGTTAAAGCGATGCGGCCCGTCGTCAAGCACTGCCAGAACCATCATCGACCACTTATCTGCGATTTGGTCAAACAGCGCCCGGCTAGGACAGTCCGACGAAAAACATTGCGGCTTTAATTCCAGCATCGAAGTTTCCTCACGTATACCTAGGCGACTCTAGGTGCCTAATTTACATTTGGTCTACAAAATATACTTATATAGCCTCCGAAAGCAAATGGAGTCCATTCAATGGCAAACCCTGATACCAGCATTTTATTTCGTCCTTTTCCCTCCGGTCGCTTGAACTGAAAAACCGGATTGTCATGGCGCCGATGACCAGGCAATTTTCGCCCGAGGGCATTCCTGGCGAAGGAAGCGCCGCCTATTATCGGCGGCGGGCAGAGGGGCGGGCTGGGCCAAGAAGGTGACTGGAGCCACAACCATTAGCGTCGGTTCGGTTGGGCACGTTCTGCTGAGTGACCAGGATTGGGTCGCCAAAGTGGAAAACGGCGATTACGCGCATCTGAAGGGCTTCAATCCAGCATCTTTAGCCGAATTGGTTTGAGCCTTTTCGCCTGAGTGGGGAGTGTTGTGCCACGAAGGTTTTAACCTGAAGGAATCAGAGGGCGAGTCTCGGATTTTGCGAGCTTGAGTCGTAATCGGTTGTTGATCGCAGCTCTCACTGTTTCAACGACTGCTCTGTTACGACAACTCGACATCCCTCGGAGTTGGACTGAATTACAGTGGGGTGCGGGCGTCTACGTGCGAATCGTAGATGCCCGCAGGCCGGGTGGCGACCGGTAATGGGAAATCTACGCGCCCATGGAGAAAGGGAAAGGCTTGCCGCTTAAGTAGCCGAGAAAGGAGTGGATACACGTTTATGCTTATTCATTTATGGAATAAGCATAATGAAATATATTCCTTGATCATATTAATCACCATGCTACATTCCTGTCACCGGACCGCCGGATATGTTCAATCCTATTAGTTATGGTACGACTATGTCCGGCGCCCGAATCTTCCAAATCAGCCTTGAGGCTCTGTCGCATGACGGCGCCCAAGCAGCGATTTCTCACGCCGGCAATATCCATATCAGTCCTTTTTCCTCAGCTGCCGCTCCATTCGTTACCGGCAAACCTCTCCCTTGTCAGGCCAACAGCGAAGCCTGCAGTGCAATCAGCGAAGGCTTGGCGTTTCTTCTCTACGCCATGTGAATCATCACTGTTGGCGCTTCCATACCGTTAGTCCAGCCAATCATCTTCAGGTAATTCCCGGTGTATGGGGTTGCAGCTTGAAGTGTGAGTGATTGGGCGCCTGTTCCGAGCAAGATCTATCACGACTGACAACCATGCCAAACTATTTGGATGAAGCTCATCGAGCTGAAATCGTTAAGCTGAGCACTACCGTAACCAGTAAAACTGAATGGCCCACCTGGCTTTTGTTGGTCGGGTTCTATCTGTCCTGGACGTTTATTATTTTTCATGGGGACTTACTTGGCGATGTATTCAGCCTTGTCCTGTTGATTCCACTGGTTGTGCTCTGGATGTCGATTCAGCATGAGCTTATCCACGGTCATCCAACACGCTGGCCCGGCATAAATAAAGCCTTGGGATTTCTGCCATTTGCCGTGTGGTACCCCTACGACATTTATAGGGACACACACTTGGCGCATCACCACGACGAGGTGTTGACGGTGCCGGGTCAAGATCCTGAAAGTCGTTATGTCACTGGTGCTTTTTGGTTGCGATCGCCTCGGTGTGTCAGAACGATGTTGTGGGTAAACAAGACCGTGGGTGGTCGTTTGCTTATGGGCGCGCCGTTGGCGGTGATAACCCTCGTGGGCAGTGAGATCGGAGGGCTATTTCTCACCGGGCGAATCGCTTGGCGGATGTGGGTTGCTCATCTACTAAGTGTTGGCGTAGTGCTGGCCTTGGTTGAGCAATACAGCGCCATCAGTGCCATACAGTACGTATTCCTGGTTTCGCTGCCGGCCTTGTCGATTGCCATGATAAGGTCATTTTACGAACATCGTCCGTCAACGCTTCCGGAACACCGCACGGTTATCAATGAATCGTCAGGGTTGTTGAGTTGGCTGTTTCTTAACCTCAATCTTCACTTGGTTCATCACGATCTTCCCGGTCTGCCCTGGTTTTACTTGCCCCGGGTGTATAGAGCCAGGCGTGAGCAATGGATTGCGCGAAACGATGGCTATGTCATTGATGGCTACTTCTCGTTATTGAAGAAACATCTGGTCAGTCCGGTGGACTGTCCTCGCTATCCAGTCGAGCACTGAAATATGCAAGCTAATCTGAGCGTCGGAAAATGATACGTTTTGAAGCCATAAAGAAAACTCATAAAGGCAGCCCGCGAACTGCCGTGAGCGATTTAACGCTTCACGTCCGGGAGGGTGAGATCTGTGTATTTGTCGGGCCTAGTGGGTGTGGCAAAACCACCATTTTGCGAATGATCAACAGGCTGGATACCCAGGACAGTGGCCGCATCTTTGTCAACGGCGTGGCAACCGATGAGCTTGACGTCGTTACGTTACGCCGTGGCATTGGGTTCATGATGCAGAGCGCGGCCTTATTTCCCCACCAGACGGTTGCCGAAAATATTGGCGCAGTACCGCGACTCCTGGGCTGGAGCAAACATAAAATCCGCCAGCGCGTGAGCGAGCTCATCTCCCTGGTTGGGCTTCAGCCAGAATTTCTTCAGCGCTACCCTAATCAGCTGTCGGGCGGGCAGCAAAGTCGTGTCGCTCTGGCGAGGGCGTTGGCCTCGGACCCGCCGGTTGTATTGATGGACGAACCCTTTGCCGCGCTTGATCCGGTGATACGTGAGCGACTGCAGGATGAACTGGTTGCGCTTCAGAGACGTTTGCATAAAACCATTATTTTGGTGACCCATGATATGGAGGAGGCCATCAAGATTGGCGATCGGATTGCCATCTTCGAGGGCGAAGGAAGGCTTGCTCAGTTCGATACACCTCACACAATCCTTGCCCATCCTGCCAGCGAGTTTGTGAAGAACTTTATCGGCAAAGATCCGCTATTAAAAAGGCTTTCGTTGATGAAGGTTTCTGATCTTCCGGCGGATGAGGTCAGTTGTGAGTTCAAACTGCTGCTGGATGACAAGTCCAACCCGTTGAAGTGGGTCAGTGAATCAGACGTGCCTGTTCCGGAACTGACAACGGTGTCGAGTAACGACTCGCTGCATCACGCACTGGTTAAAATTCTGACGGCGCCGATTGGTGTGGTTGTTCGCGTAGACGAGGCGGGCGGTTACGAAGGTTGCCTCTCGATTGCCAGCCTTCACAGCGCGCTCAATGAGCGTCGCTTCGGAAATGCGCAATGATTGACTGGTCCTGGATCGTTGAAAACTGGCAGCAGATTGGCCAGCTATTATTTGATCATATTCAGTTGGTGACCCTGGGCTTGTGCATAGGCGTGCTGTTAGCGGGCGCAATGGTGCTCTTGACGTTGTGGCAGCCGGGTTTGGCGCGGCCTATGATTTATGTCTGCGGCATACTCTTTACCATTCCGTCCCTGGCACTGTTTATTTTGATAATGCCTTTTACCGGGTTATCCAAGACCACGGCGGTCATTGGTTTGAGCCTGTATTCCTTGCTTATCGTGCTACAGAATACCTTGGCGGGGCTTGCGAGTAACCCTGCGGACGTATTGGAGGAAGCCCGTGCGCTCGGGTATACGCGCATGCAGAGATTCCTCGGGGTTGAACTTCCACTGGCGCTGCCTGCGTTACTGGCGGGCATGCGAACAACCTCGGTAACTTTGGTGGGGCTGGTGACGGTGACTGCCTTGATTGGCCAAGGTGGACTGGGCCAGCTGTTCATTACCGGGCTGGCTCAAAGTTTCACTACACCTGTGGCAGTCAGCCTGGTTCTGACCGTGATGTTGGCGTTATGTTTTGATTTTCTGTTTTATTCAATCAATAAATGGCTGGTGCCTTGGGTGCGCTGATGAACATGATCGCGGGTGTCTACCTTTGGTTTTCTCTTCCTGATAATTGGTTGGGTGAAAACGGAATACTGACTCGGCTGGCAGAGCATATTTATTATGTGTCTTTGAGTCTGCTTATTGCTTGCGTAATAGCGATGCCGCTTGGCGTACTTTTGGCTAACTACCGCAAAGGCGCGCAGGTGGCGATAGCGCTGTTCAATATTGGGCGAGCATTACCCTCTCTGGGTATTGTGATACTTGCAATCATGCTTATTGGCTATGAAACCAGCACGGTGATTATCGCATTGGTGACCATGAGCATACCGCCGATATTAACCAATACCTATGTTGGAATCGATCAGGTGGATTCATCTCTGAAGCAGGCTGCAAGATCGATGGGCATGCGCAGAGGGCAGATGTTTTTTCAGCTCGAGTTACCGCTGGCTTTTGCGCTGATCTTTTCAGGGCTCCGATCAGCCCTGGTGCAACTTATCGCAACAGCCACCATCGCCGCATATGCAGGCTTCGGTGGGCTAGGCAGGTTTCTTATTGATGGACTGGGCCGAAATGATACGCCGCAAATTATTGGCGGCGCACTGATGGTGTCGGCACTGGCGATTGTCAGTGAGTGGGTTTGTTCAATGATAGAAACATTCATGGTTAGAAAATGGCGTGCGGGGAAAATCGAACTAAGCGCTGCATGACATGAGGCATTTGAAAGTGTGTATTAACTCTGCAGAGGTGCAAACCCACATGAAAAACAAACAACGTTCGAAGGCTCGCTCAGCGCACTCGGTTTCATTGTTGCTGGGGTTAGGCTTGGTGGTTGGCAGCACGTTTGCCAGTGCTCAGTCCATCACCATTGGAGGGGCCAATTTTTCCGAGCAGACGATTCTCGCGAACATCTACGCGTCAGCCTTGAAAAATCAAGGGATAGACGTCAAGACCCGACTCAATCTGGGCAACCGCCAGATCATCGCCCAGGCCCTGGAAAACGGCGATATAGACGTCGTACCCGAATACCTGGGGTCACTGTTGAGTTTCTATGACGACAAGACCGCCCTAACCACCCAAAAGGAGATCCTCAGCGCTTTGCAACAGAAGTTGCCGGCGGACCTCCAGCTGATTGAGCCTTCGTCCGCGGGCTCCATTACCGCTTGGGCCGTCACCAAAAAAACTGCAGAAAAGTACAACTTGCGCACCTTGTCCGACCTGGCCCCTGTCGCGGGTGATTTCACCCTGGGCGGGCCTCCTGAAGTTGCCACGGCTGCGCTAGGCCTGCCCGGATTGAAGGCGGTCTACGGCATCAACTTCAAGAGCGTCAAGTCGCTGGACATGGGCGGCCCCTTGTCGCGGCTGGCGTTGAACTCCGGCGCTATCGACGTGGCCACGGTGGTCTCCACGCAAGGCATTCTGGCGAAAGAGCCTTGGGTTGTCCTCGAGGATGACAAGCACCAACAGCCCCTGCAAAACATCACACCACTGGGGCGTAAGGCGTTGCTAACCCCGGAAGTCACCCAGGTGCTCAACGAGGTCTCTGCAAAACTGACCGATGGCGACCTCAAGCACCTCAATCGCCTTGTTGACATCGATCATAAGGATCCCGCGAAAGTCGCGGCGCAGTGGGTTGCCGAACATACCGTCAAGACGGCTCAGTGAAAATGAATGCGACCTTGGTAAGGTCGCGGAGGCGTTATGTCGAATAAAAGTATGATTTTGAATTTGTTCTTTTTTAACCCCCAGGGGGATCATCGTTTTTCCTGGCGTCACCCGTTGTCACCGACCAAGGAGATATTGACGCTGAGTTACTACGTAAAACTGGTGCAGGCGGCCGAGGCGGCAAAATTTGATGCGGTTTTTGTCGCGGATCACGTCGCAGTCTGGGACTCCGTGGCCAGCGGGTTGAGGCACTATGCTAACGCCCGCCTTGAACCGATTACGCTGTTGTCCGCATTGGCTGCGGTTACCGAGCACATCGGGCTGATGGGCACGGCTTCAACCTCCTATAACGAGCCCTTCAACCTCGCGCGATATTTTGCTTCGCTGGACTACCTCAGCGCTGGGCGAGCCAGCTGGAATATCGTGACTTCCTGGCTGGAAGAAGAGGCTTCGAATTTCGGATTGTCAGGCGTGGCGAAACACGGCGATCGTTATCTGCGGGCCGAGGAATTCATCCATGTCGTCAAGCAACTTTGGGACTCCTGGGAGGAGGGGGCGCTTGAGTTTGACAAGAACACCGGCGACTTTGCCGATCCATCGAAAATTCACCCGATCAATCACAAAGGTGCACATTTCAGCGTACGTGGGCCGCTTAACGTGCCGCGTCCACCTCAGGGCCACCCGGTCCTTGCCCAGGCGGGGTCCTCTGAAGCGGGCAAGAATCTGGCCGCCGCCCATGCGGACGTGCACTTCTGTTTTATCAATTCAGTAGAAGAGGGGCTGGCGTACAGGGCGGATTTGAATCGCCGACTCGAGCTGAAGGGCAGGCATTCCAGTGATCTGAAAATCATCACCGGCGTACTTCCGGTGGTGCTTGAGGATGAGACTGAGGAGGAGCGACGTCGGCAACTTGAGGACAGCCTCATTATCGATGCCGTGGCGATTGATCTGGTCTCCAGCTACACCCGTCTGGACTTGACAGGGCTATCGCCGGACAGCCCATTGCCGGCATTGCCGGATGAGTCTGAGTTTGATGGCATTCGAACTGAGCTGGCGTTGCTCAAGAAGTACGACACCTCCCTGTCCATTCGCGAAATAGGACGCCGGTTGGTCAAGAGCTCCAGTACCTGGCTACTGATTGGAACGGCGGAGCATATTGCCGACAAGCTTTCAGCGTTATACGAGTCGAATGCCGTCGATGGCTACAATCTCATGTTTCCTTTTTTGCCCTCTGACTTTGAATCATTCACCCGTGGCGTGGTGCCTCTGCTGCAAGCCAGAGGGGTGTTCCGCCAGGAATATGAACCCGGGACACTAAGGGACCGCTTGGGCTTGAAGACGCCGGCCAACCGCTTTTCGCTGTGATAAGCGTCAATTACAACCTTGCGAGAGGGTTTCATATGAGCAGCGATCTATCCATGTACCTCGCTCCCGCCAGGGTTTTACAGGCGCAGAACCCTTGGCTTGAGCGCATCCTGGAGATTCTGGGCGAGTGCCGCTTGGCTGGGGATTCCAACTCTGGAATGAACTTGTTTCGCCACACGCTGGCCGGGATCAGCGACCGCGGTTTTTTCTCAGAGGTTACTTTTACCGGATCACACCGGGAGAGCATGCGAAGGCTGAAAGAGGGCGAGGGGGATTTGGCTTCCATCGACAGCGTCACCTACGACTATCTTGCAAGAGATAACAGTGACGTGGTCGAAGTCCTCCGGATCCTGGGGCGAAGTGTGCGCAGTCCCTGCTTGCCTTACATCACCGCGATGGGGCAAACGGTTGCGGATGCAGATTCAATCAGGAAAGCAATGAACGGTTTCCCGTAACCTCGCGATCAAGGAAGTCCTGCGGGCCAGTGAGGCCGACTATGAGTGTCTTCTGGAATATGAGCGCAGTGCGGTCAATCGCGGCTTTTTGTTCGTGTCGTCCCGAGCGGCGTTGTCTCTGGACCGGCTCCTCAAGCGAGCTGGCACCTGAACCGCCCCAGCAGTGTGCCAGGACCGCCGCTTGGAGCGAATACAGTCGTAATAGCCCAAGCCGGCCAACTCGGCCGGTCGCTGAGCCTGCGTTGGTTCGACATCCATGATCGCGCCATGCTCGGTATCGATCAGATGGTTCAATGCCATGGCTCAGCTAAATCTCGTCGCCCCCTTAGGCCAGCGGCGGATAGTCGGTATAGCCCTCTTCCGAACCACTGTAAAAAGTGGAGGTATCCGCAGTGGCCAGCGGCGCGTCGAGGAAGAAGCGTTCCGGCAGATCAGGGTTGCTGATGAACAGCGTGCCAAATGTGACTGCATCGGCCAGACCGGTTTGCAGGGCCTGTTCCGCAGACTTCTGATCGTAACCAACATTCAACAGGAAAATCCCTGAGAACCGCTTGCGAGCGCCGGGTGCCAAGGGTTTCACGCCTTCCGGCAGGGTCGCCGGCTCCATGAAATGCAGAATTCCAACATTTTTCTTTTCCAGCGCTTCTACCGCGTACATGTAGGTCTGCTCGAGATTGGAGTCGCCCATGTCATTGTACGGAATGCGTGGCGACAGTCTGACCGAGGTACGGGCTGGTCCGAAGACCTTGATTGCCGCGTCAGTGGCTTCAAGCAGGAACCGCGCCCGCTTCTCAATCGTTCCGCCATACTCGTCGGTGCGTTTGTTTGAGCCGTCTTCTAGAAACTGCGCGGGCAGGTAACCATTGGCACCGTGCACCTCTACACCGTCAAAACCCGCATCTTTCGCGGCCTGTGCAGCTTTTTCGTAGTCTGCAATGGTGGATTTGATTTCATCAATGGTCATTTCGCGTGGGGTCACCGAGGGCTTGATGCCTTCTGGCGTGAACGCCTGGCTATTGAAGGGAACTGACGATGGCGCAACCGGAAGTTCTCCACCGTGAAAATCAGGATGAGACGCTCTCCCGGTGTGCCAGAGCTGGGCGAAAATGAGACCACCGGCTTCATGAACTGCCTGGGTTACCGTCTTCCAGCCCGCAATCTGTTCAGGGGTATAGATTCCGGGGGTATTCGTCCAGCCGACAGCCTGGGCGCTGATCTGGGTGCCTTCGGTAAAAATAAGGCCGGCCGATGCGCGCTGTGCGTAATACGTCGCAGTCAATTTATTGGCCACCTGATCCTTGGATCGACCTCTTGTCATCGGCGCCATGAACACCCGATTCTTGAAAGTGAGTTCTTCGTTGCTCAAGGGGGTTAGAAGCTTAGAATTTTGCATATTTTCCTCAGAATAAATTTCATTGAATGTCCCCCGCGCTTAACGATTTCTCGAGTGTGGCTTGACCAGAGAAATGCTTGCTGTCGGTTGCTCGATTGGCTGGCGGCAACCCGCCGGCAAGAGTCGCGAACGAAGGGCCGATTCCCTCAAGTGAGGACAGTTGACAAGGTATCAATAATAAACCTAGCGTCAATTAGGCACTGTTCGTAGACCTAGTAGGTTTGGGGATACCTAAGCCAAGGAAATAATCGGCGGAGCATGGGCTCTCAAATCGTCGACAAACGCTGGCTGATGAACGAAGAGCACGTTGTCGGCGAGTTTCCGCTCACAGTGGCCTCGCAGGAAAATCATCCACGCAAGCGCAAAAAAATCAGCTGATAGGTAATTTCCCTTGGTTCCTTAGGTGCAACGCAATCAATGTGCGGTGCACAGCGTTGAAGTCACGAATGAAGCGATGTGATCGGCTGTTAGAAGATGTTGCCCAAGGGTTTAAGCTAATTCCTAAAAAGTATTTATTTATAGTTTTTAAGATCGTTTAGCTTTATGTCGACAGGAAGTGCTGCGCTTCAAGCGGGGTGCTTTTTTTTGCGTCAGGCTAAGCATGTTCACGTGATGGCCTGGGGCTTAGCCAATTGCCGGAGCTGCTGTGACAATCATTCAAACCTCTTTGGCGACTGCCCGCATCGATGCTCCTCAAGGATTTGCGCACCCTGGCGGCGATCCCGCAGAAGACGGTGATGTGATGCTGGAGCTGCGAAATGTCACCAAGGCTTATTTGCGCAAAGATTCATCGATTCTGCCCGCCGTCAGCGATGTCAGCTTGAAGGTGCGCCGCGGTGAAGTTCTGTGCCTGATGGGGACTTCCGGGAGCGGCAAGTCTACGTTGCTGCGGCATATCAACCGCTTGATCGAGCCTACGAGTGGCGAAGTACTGATTGAAGGCCAAGCCATCAGTGGGTTGAATCCCAAGGCGTTGCGTACCTTGCGGTCGCGACGTGTCGGCATGGTGTTTCAACATTTTGGCCTGCTACCTCATCGCACGGTGCTGGATAACGTCGCGTTGCCGTTGGAATTACGCGGCGTACCCGAGCCGATTCGTCATGCGGCAGCCACATCGCAGTTACAAGCGGTAGGGCTGGACGGATGGGGTGAACATTACCCCCATGAACTTTCCGGTGGCATGCAGCAACGTATCGGTTTGGCACGAGCGCTGGTGACGGAGCCCGACATTTTGCTAATGGACGAGCCGTTCAGTGCGCTGGACCCGACCATCCGCCGCGACCTGCAAAGTCATTTCCTGGCTCTGGTTCGCGAGCGTGGAATCAGTACCTTGCTGGTTACCCATGATCCGGCCGAAGCTATACGTCTGGCTGACCGAATTGCCGTGCTGCGCAATGGCCGGCTGGTACAGGTGGGCACACCAGAACAGTTGCTTGAATATCCCGCTGACGCTGAAGTGGCGGACTTCTTTCGCGAATGCAGCCCAACGCCCTCCCTATTGCGCAGTGCCGACAGTGTCAGTTTTGCTGTGCCCGGTCGGCAACCGCGTGAGCAGTCCATCACCTCCGGTTTGCGCGGTTGGCAAGTGCTTCTGCTCGGACCAGCAGCCTTGGCGGCCCGAGGGAAGGACGGTTTATTCTGGCTGACGTTTGCCAGTGAATTAGGGGCAGTGGCCACTCTGGGTCAGGGCATTGCCAATTCTTCGTGGCTGGCGATATTAGTGGCAGTGGCTGTGATTGCTGCCAGCCGACTCACTGCACTCTCTCTCAGTCGTCAACCCTTGCGGCAAAACGCATTGGGTTGGGTGCTGCCGCTGGCAGTGCTAATGGTCAGTCACGCCTTGGTGATTTGGCGAGTCATAACGCCAGACACCGGCAATGCACTGCTGCAGTTTCCGGCGAATCGACAAGCCCTGCTGCTGGCCGCGGAAAGTATCGACCAATTTATTGGCTGGTCGCAAGTGACGTTAGAAGGGGCATTTGTCGGTGTGATTGTTGCCGTTCGAACGGTCATCGAAGGCATCGAAAACATACTGGGCTGGCTGCCCTGGTCCGTCTGCGCGTTGGCGCTGGTGTTGTTGGCCTGGCGTTCGGCTGGCCTGGGGTTGGCGCTGACTAGCAGCGCTGCATTGTTGTATATCGGATTGTTCGGCTTTTGGGAGCGAACCATTGCCACCCTGGCGCTGGTTGGCTCGTCGGTACTGATCGCCCTCATCATTGGCGTGCCCAGCGGAATTTTGCTGGCGAAGCGTCCGCTGGTGCGGAAGGTGATCACGCCTTTGCTGGATGTCATGCAGACGCTGCCGACATTTGTTTACCTGATACCTGCCGTGGCGTTCTTCTCCGTCGGCAAGACGCCTGCCGTGATCGCAACGGTGATATTCGCGCTGGCTCCAATGATCCGCCTGACGTCGCTGGGTATACAGGAAGTGCCAAAAGATGCCGTAGAGGCGGCAGTCGCACACGGGGCCAGCCCATGGCAAACCCTGCTCAAGGTACAGCTACCGCTCGCTCGTCGCTCGCTATTGCTAGGGATCAACCAAACCATCGTCATGAGTTTGTCGATGGTCGTCGTGGCCGCCCTGATTGGTGCCGGCGGCCTGGGTTATGACGTGATGACGGCGCTGCGCAATATCAAAGGCGGCGAGGGCATGCTTGCCGGAGTGGCCATCGTCCTGTGCGCGCTGATCCCTGACCGAATCATTCAATCGAGCTTGCGCAAGCAATATCACCTGCACAACTAATAACTGTGAGACTTATCGTGAAGACACATCTGTCGCGTACCTTGGGTGCGGCCGCCTTGCTGGCGTCCTTGATTCTCCCGGCAACCGTATTCGCCAAAGACAAAATTGTCATTGGTGAGCAGAACTGGACGGGGGCTATCGCCATCCAACACATCCTCGGGGAAGTGATCAAAAGCCGATTGGATGGCGACGTGTCGTATCTGGCTGGAGATGTCCCGGTGTTGTTCAGTGCCGCCGCAAAGGGCGATGGCTCGGTCGATGTACTGACCGACATCTGGCTACCAAACCAGTCGGCAGCCTGGGCCAGATACGTCACTGGCGGCACCCGGTCATTGGTCCCGAACGTCACCCCTTATGCGGGCGAACAAGGCTTTTATATTCCGGGGTATCTGCAAGACAAGTACGGGGTCAAATCCATCTACGATCTTAAAAAACCTGAAGTCGCCAAGCTTTTCGAACCGCTGGGTGGCGGCAAGGCTCAGTTGCTGGTAGGTCCTGCAGGCTGGGAGTCAACCTACATTGGCCAGATCAAGGCTAAGGATTACGGATTTGCCGATAAATTCGAGGCGGTGTCCACCGAGGCGTCCGTGACTTACGCCAAACTGTCAGCCGCATACAAGGCACAACGCGGCGTCGTGTTTTATGCCTATACCCCGGACTGGATTTTCTCAGCCTTTGACCTGCGTCGCCTGGAAGAGCCTGCGTTCGACGGTTATGCCCAGGACAACAAAAAGGACGACCCGCTTTACAAGGCCGATGGCTGCTGGAAATTCATCAGTCCGACAGTCGATCCGGATTGGCTGAACAAGAGCCAGATTACCTGCGCATTCCCGGATGCCAAGGTCCATGTCCTGGCCTCGATTGCGTTGCAGAGCCGGGCACCGAAAATTGCTGAGTTCCTGCGCAACGTCGCCATTGACCCTGCGCAGCTCAACGGGCTGATCCTGAAGATCGAGAAGGAAAAAATCCCAGCTGACGTCGCCGCCAAGGAATGGGTCCAGGCGAACAGCGCCACGGTTGATCAGTGGCTCGCCGCGTCGGCGCCGAAAGTGAGTTCAAGCCAATGAACCATGCTTCCTTGCGCCTGCTCGATGGCGGCATGGGCCGCGAATTGCAGCGTATCGGGGCGCCGTTTCGTCAGCCTGAATGGTCAGCGCTCGCGTTGATCGACGCACCTGATTATGTGCTTCAGGCGCATCAGGCGTTCATTGCGGCGGGTGCCCGAATCATCACCACCAACAGTTATGCGGTAGTGCCTTTTCATATTGGCGATGTGCGCTTTGCCGACCAGGGACGATCATTGGCCGAGCGCGCGGGACAGCTCGCGCGTCAAGCCGCATCTGCCTGCACCGAACTCGTCACGGTGGCCGCCTCGCTGCCGCCAGCCTTGGGCTCCTATCGACCGGATCTGTTCGATCACCAGCGCTCGGTGGCGATCCATCGAGCGTTGATCGCCGGGCTACAGGCGCATGTAGATGTCTGGTTGGCGGAAACCCAAAGTTCCATTGCAGAAGTCCGGGCCGTCGTCGAGGCTCTGGACGCGGACCCCAAGCCGCTTTGGGTGTCGTTTACGCTCCTTGATGAAGCCAGCGGGCAACCACGGCTGCGCTCCACTGAGGCGGTTGCCGATGCGGTACGGGTAGCGGCTGAGTTGGGAGCAAAAGCGGTCCTGTTCAATTGCAGTCAGCCGGAAGTCATGGCCGCGGCACTGGCCGAAGCTCGGCATGTCATTCAGGACCTTGGCCAAAACATTGAGCTGGGGGTTTACGCCAACGCATTTCCTCCCGTCAGCACAGAGGCCAAGGCTAATAGCACGTTGCTGGAGATTCGTCGCGATCTGGGCCCTGAGTCTTACCTCCAGTGGTCCAGAGCCTGGGTTGCGGCAGGCGCCAGTATCGTTGGCGGCTGCTGCGGTATTGGGCCAGAACATATCGCGAAATTACACCTGCATTTATTACCGCGCGCAGAGGTTGCTGGAACATGAATGATCTTCAATATTTTTCAACTCTGCCCGGTAGGCCCGGTTAGCGCTTGTGGCGAAACAGCGGCTAGATGCGTCGGGGCAGTGGGGGCAGCCCGTAGTCACGGTAATTGCGCCGTTGGTCAAGTTTCAACGAGCGGATGAAGAACAGCAACGTCATCTGGAAAAGCATGGTGGTAGCAGCTGTTCCATTTGAAGGCTTTTGAATTGATTGGAGTACTTGGTTTTGAAAATTACGGCGCTTCTACCTGTTGGCATGGCGATACTGGCGACCTGCTCAACGGCTTTCGCTGGGCCCACGCTGGATCGGGTGACGAAGAAAGGGGAATTGACTGGCGTGTTGATGGAAAACTATCCGCCATTCTCTTTTTTGAATGAGCAAAACCAACTGGACGGTTTTGATGTGGATGTGGCGAAGGCCGTCGCGCAACGGCTTGGGGTGAAACTCAAATTGGAGACACCGTCCTGGGATGTGATCGCTGCTGGCCGTTGGAGTGGACGTTATGACATCTGCGTCTGCTCGATGACTCCCAGCAAGGCCCGCGCCGAAGTGTTCGATTTCCCCGTCGAGTATTACCAGTCACCAGCGGTCATCGTGGTGAATGCCAAGGACAACGACATTACGGCAGGCAAAGACTTGTCCGGAAAAAAAGTTGGCGTGATCAGTGCGTCGACTTACGAAGCTTACTTGAACAAAAATCTTGTGATCGAGGGCGCCGAGGACAAGCCTTTGAGTTATCCATTCGATAATGTTCAAGTCGCGCCTTACGACAACGAAACAGTGGCTTTTCAGGATTTGGCACTGGGTACGGGCGTGCGTCTTGATGCCATGGTTACCAACCTCATCACTGCCCGCGACCGTATTGCTCAGGATCCTCGCTTCAAAATTGCCGGCGACACGCTCTATGCCGAACCGAACGTAGTGGCGATTGAAAAGGGCGATCCGCAATGGAATGCCAAAGTCACCGAGGTCATCACGCAGCTTAAGACTGACGGTACGCTTAGCAAGATTTCGCAGAAGTGGATCGGCTCTGATATCAGCCAATGACAGACCTCACCCCACACTCGGCCAAGGCGGTTGTCAGACCCGAAACCGAGCCACGTCGATTGAGCCAGCTCTTTGGCTTTCGCACTCGATTGTATTTAACGTGGTTAGGGTTGCTCGGATTGTGCGTCATGTTTTTCATGAGTTTTGATCTGAAATTCTCGATCATTCTGGAGAAATGGCCGAATCTGGTCGGCCTGCATCTAGGGCCCAACGGTTTCCTGCAAGGCGCTGCGCTGACATTGTTTCTGTGCTTCTGTTCGATCTGGTTGTCATTGCTCCTAGGCTTCGTGACAGCACTTGCGCGTCTGTCACGCAGCGCAGTGGCTTTTGGTATCGCCAGTTTTTATGCGTCTTTTTTTCGCGGTACTCCGTTGCTAATCCAGATCCTGCTGATCTATTTGGGGTTGCCGCAGCTGGGTGTTGTGCCTGGCGCTATCAGCGCCGGAATCATTGCGCTCTCGCTCAATTATGGTGCCTATCTCAGTGAGATCTTTCGCGCTGGCATCCTGGCTGTGGCTTCCGGTCAGCGTCAAGCAGCGATGGCTCTGGGCCTTAGGCCGACGGCGACCTTTATGCACATTATTTTGCCGCAAGCCATGCGCACGATCATTCCCCCGACAACCAGTCAGTTCATTTCAATGCTCAAGGACTCATCGCTGATTTCGGTGATGGGAGTCTGGGAGGTGATGTTCCTGGCGCAGTCCTATGGCCGCTCGTCTTATCGCTACATCGAAATGCTCACTACCGCAGCCGTCATCTATTGGTTGTTGTCCATCGGGCTTGAATTGATACAGCACCGACTTGAACGCCACTACGGCAAAGGTTTCAAGAATCAGCGGTGATCCGCCCTGTTTAATGACTTATTTGCAGGAACTACGATGTCCGATCCAAAACCTCTTTTATTTGCGCTCTATGAACAAGCCAGTGTGGGCTGTGGCGGCGCGCCAAGCCTTTGGACGCACCCGGCTGACGAACGATTGGCCATCAATTCTCTGGGTTATTGGTCGAACCTGGCGCGCATTGCCGACCAGGCTCACCTCGACATGCTTTTTTTTGGTGATGTCCTGGGCTTCTACGACGTGTTCGGTGGCAACGCCGATGCGGCGATAAAGTGGGCAGTGGAAGCACCGGCCAATGACCCGCTGATGATCATTCCGGCATTGGCAGCCGTGACGGAAAACCTGGCCTTTGGCGTCACGGTGACTACCAGCTACGAACATCCTTTTACCCATGCCCGACGCTTCAGCACGCTGGATCACCTTACCAATGGCAGGGTGGGCTGGAACATCGTCACCTCATACCTGTCCAGCGCCGCCCGCAACTTCGGTCTTGAGCAGATGATCAAGCACGATGATCGCTACGAGCGTGCTGAAGAATTTCTCAATGTGGTCTACAAACTCTGGGAAGGCAGTTGGGCCAACGACGCTGTGGTCGCGGACAAGACTCGCCAGCTCTACGCGCGGGGTGATCGTGTGCGACCAATCAACCATGTTGGCGAACACTACCGGGTAGCCGGACCGCACCTGACCTCTCCATCGCCCCAGCGCACACCCTTATTGATCCAGGCGGGCTGGTCAGGGCGTGGCCGGGAGTTCGCGGCCAAGCACGCTGAACTGATCTTCATTGCGAAATCCAACCCACTGGAAATTCGTCAAGGGCTTGAAGAAATCTGGGCCCAAGCCCATTCGCGTGGCCGTCAGCCTGAGGACGTGAAGTCTCTAACGGTGCTGCGTATTGTCACGGCCAAAACTGAAATCGAAGCTCAGCGCAAATATGATGAGCTGCAAAGCAACTATCACTTGCAGGCACAATTGGTGAGCTACGCCGGTGACACTGGTATCGATATCAGCCGCTATGCCGACAGTGATGCGCTGTCTACTCACACAGAAGGCATGACTTCCTATGTGATGCGTCCTGATGGCAGTGGCAAACCCTTGACCGCCGGTGACGTGAAACAGCGCTTTGCCAATGTAACTCGAGGAAGCGACCTTATCCTTGTGGGTACCCCGCAACAAGTGGCCGAACGCATTGAGGAACACGCACGTATTTCTGGCACCAGCGGCTACATGCTTAATCCCCTGATCAGCCCTGGCAGTATTGAAGACTTCGTCGAGCTGGTCATCCCGGAATTGCAAAAGCGTGGCCTATACCGCACCAAACCACAAAGCGGTACCTTCCGTTCGCGGTTAAGAGCGGATGGTTCAAGTCATTTACCCGCTTCGGCTTATGGCGCCTCGTTCCGTTTCGACACGGGTCTCCAGGAAGGGGTGAAGGCCGCTCCGCAGTGATAAGCGAGCAGTGTGAACAATGAGTTGATTTAAGTTGGCCCTGGCTTCAGGTTGGATGAATGATGCCAACGAAGCCTTCTGCGCCCACACAATGCCCCAGCAACTCCTCCAGTAGTTGGTAAGCATCCGCCCAGCACACCTTGCGTGATTGCGCTTTGATGCCAGGATGCGAGAGTGACAACCTGTACAGGGTGGCGGGGTGGCAGGGTGGTATTCGGACAGGTGCTGATCAGGCAGGTAGAATGATCAGCCCTGAACTCAAAGGACTGATTGCATGATTACCTGTCACGTCAAATACGTCATCGATCCTTACCAGCTCGCTGCATTCGAACGCTATTCGCGCCAGTGGATCTGTCTGGTGACCCGTCTGGGAGGCGAGCACCACGGCTACTTTCTGCCCGCCGAGGGTGCCAACAACATCGCCTATTGCTTGTTCAGTTTTGCTACTCTCGCGGATTACGAACGGTATCGCGACCAGGCTGCGCAGGATGAGGAGTGTGTGCGCCTGGTGGAAGAGGCGACGGCGTTGAAGTTTATCGTGAGCTACGAAAGAAGTTTTCTTCGCCCCATGCTTGGGTGAGGAATTGGCCGCCCTCATCAGCTTCCCGGCATGCAAGCTGCTTCGGTCAGTCAGAACCCACGGCTAGTGGCAGCAGGCAGTAAATCGTATGCGTCCAGTGACGTCACCTACCCAGCCCGGTTTTCAGTCACAGGACTGCTAAGTAAGCGTGCAGCCAAGTCACCTTGCGTGCTTTCACCAGATACGGGTCGTTGGGAACCGATGAAGATGCAGGTCCGTCGAAGCGACCATGCGGTGCTGCCGGAGCACCCATTCTCAGCGGTATCTTCCAGACTGGCTTGACATATATCGGCGCATGCTTGCCCTGCATGCGCCGCCGTATCTGCTCCCGGCATGCCGCTGGTTAGCGTTGGCGACTACTTATAATGCTGCTCGTACGCCGCAACTTTCTCTGGGGTGATTAGTTCAAAGGGCACCCACACATCCGTTTCGACGGGCTCGCCGTTGATCATTTTTACGGCTGCTTGTACGGCGGCGTTGGCTTGCGCTTTTGGGTCCTGGAAGACTGAGGCGACTAGCATGCCGCGCTTGATCGCGTTCAGGCCGTCGGGCAGGCCGTCAATGCCGACAATGGCAATTTCGCCCTTGGTTTTGCCAGCTTGCTGCAGAGCCATGGCGGCGCCGATGGCCATCTCGTCGTTGTTGGCGACGATGGCATCAAACTTGGTGCCTGCCAGCAGCCAGTTGCTGGTCAGGTCCATGCCTTTGTTGCGTTGCCATTCGGCGCTTTGTTGTTCGACGATCTTGATACCGGGATAATCCTTGAGCACCTGTTTGACGCCTTCAGTGCGGTCGTGCGTGGCGTTTTGCGCAAGGTCGCCCATGATAATGGCGAGGGTGCCTTTGCCGCCGAGCTTTTCCGCCAGGTAGCGCATTTGCAGTTGCCCGGCCTCGATGTCATTGGACGCCACGGTGACGACGCCTTTAGGCTGCACGCGTTCGTCCGGATGGCGGTTGACGTAGACCAGCGGCGTCTTCGCCTCGACGGCGGCGCGGGTCAGGTTGGCGGTGGCGGCGGTGTCCACGGGCAGGACGATGATTGCGTCGACCTTCTGATTGAGAAAGCCCTGGACCTGATTGAGCTGGCGCACCACGTCGCCCTGGGCGTCCTCGAACTGGATCTGTACGTTTTCCTTTTTGGCAGCGTCCTCCAGGCCGCTGCGCACGTAGGTCATGAAGTTATCGTCGACTTTGGCAATACTCACGCCGATGCGATAGCTGGCGGTGGCCCATTGGCTGAAGACAAGTAGCAGGGTGGCAAAAAGCAGTGTGCAGCGACGCATGATAGTTTTCCTTTTATTGTTATGAGATGAAACTGATCAAGAAAAAACCTGAGGGCCGCTGGCGCGTTTTGGAGCAACGTCCCGGCGCGCCATTGGTCCTCAATTCAGCGTGAAGGCTTGTCGAAAACGTTCAAGTGCTGCTTCGCTGTCGCTGCTGGCCCAGCCTTCGAGCCCGACGACACCGCTATATCCCATGCTGAACAACTTTTTGGCAATGGCCGGGTAGTGGATTTCACCGGTGCCCGGTTCCATGCGTCCGGGAACGTCAGCCACCTGGATTTCGCCGATGGCGCTGCCCGCACGCTGGATCAACTCGATCAGGTTTCCTTCGCCAATCTGCGCATGGTAAAGATCCAGATTCATCTTGAGATAAGGGCTGTCGACGGCCTCGATCAGCGCCAACGTATCGTCGGCGCTAGCGAACGGCGTGCCGGGATGGTCCACCTCGGTATTGAGGTTTTCCAGCAGGAACACGCGACCGGCGTCTTCGCCCAGGCGGGCGATTTTTTCCAGGGTCTTGCAGGCGCTCAACCACATGCGGCCAGTGGCATGGGCCACGGGTTTGACCGGCAAGCCCTGGTCGTCCAGGCCGGTGCCGTGCAGGTTTAGGCTTGGGCAATTCAGTTGCGTGGCGACGGCCAGTGATTCCCGAGCGCTGTCGAGCAATTGCTGAATGCCGTCGGGGTCGGTCAGGTTGCCCGAGATGTAGCCGGTCATCGAGGTGAAGTCCGCGCCGGTGGCGGCGAGTGCGGCAATGTCCTTGGTTGTCCAGCCCCAGATTTCGGCGCTGAAGCCGAGTGCATGAATGCGTTTGACCCGCTCGATGAAGGGCAATTCGAGAAAGACCATTTCGGCACTGACGGCCAGTTTGAACGGCGTGAAGCTCATGACCGGCCTCCTTCGACGCGCACCGCTTTACCTTGCTGGAACGACTCGATACACGCACGGGCAATTGCCAGCGCCGCCCGGGCATCTTCGCCGCTGGCGAGTGGTTTTGCGCCTGTACGCAGGCAGTCTGTAAAGTGGTTCAGTTCGGCCACATAAGCATCACGCAGCAGGTCCGTGTCCAGGCGCTGGGTATCGCCCTGGATGCCATTGGCCAGATAGCGGACCAGGTCTGAGTCATTGACGCTGCCCATGGTCAGCATGCCTGCGCTGCCGAACACTTCGCCTCGAACATCGTAGCCATAGACCGCCTGGAAATTCGCTTCGGCCGTGGCGATAGCGCCGTTGTCGAAGCGGATCGTGACCACCGCAGTGTCGAGAAAGCCTTTGCTTTTGTAGTCCGGTGCAATCAGGGCATCGGCCATCACGAACACTTCGACGGCTTCGGCACCGGGATTAAGGTAGCGCAGGGTATCGAAATCGTGGATCAGGGTTTCGAGGAAGATCACCCACTGCGGCGAGGCAGCGGGATTGTTCAAGGCCGGATCGCGGGTCAGCGAACGCAGCAGTTGTGGTGTACCGATACGCCCGGCGACCACGTCCAGGTGGGCAGTGCGAAAGCTTTTGGCAAAGCGACGGTTGAAGCCGACTTGTAGCGCCACCTGCGCGTCGGCAGCGGCTGCGATAGCGCGGTCGGCTTCGTCCAGGGTAATGGCCATGGGTTTTTCGCAAAACACGCCTTTGCCCGCACGCGCCGCACTAATCACTAAATCGGCGTGACTGCGGGCGGGGGCGGCAATGAGTACGCCGTCGATATCCGGGTCATCGAGCAATTGCTGTGCATCGGCGTAAACCCGCTCGACACCCAGCTCAGCGGCGAGTCGAGCGGCCTGTCCAGGTGTCGGGTCGGCGATCGCGGCCAGGCAGGCACCGGGGATGTGCAGGGCGGCAGTCTGGCCGTGGAAGCTGCCCATACGGCCAGCGCCGATCAGGCCGAGGCGCAGGGTCTTGGATGTATTCATGAAATGACTCCCTTTTATTGTTGTTCAGTAGAAGCGTTTCCACTGCTATAACGAAGGGAGCAAAGCCTGTGCCAATTTTTAACTTGTTGATAATAAAGAGATTAATAAAAAAATTCCAAATTAAGTGTTCATTCTAATGACATGTCTATACTGACATGTCAAAAATATGAACATAGGTGCGGCCAGTGAACCCACAGCCAATGGCTTTCAGAGTGCAAGACCTTGATTACCTTACGGCACTCGGCCCGGCGTCGTTGAGCGAAGGGCCGATTGTGGCGCTGGAGAACGCCTGGCTGGCGTGCCTGAGCGGGCGTACCGATCAACCTGCCGGGGTGCGACAGGTGATTTGGGATTCCTGGCGACGCAGCGTCAGCGCAGGGCTAGACCCTAAAGACGGTGAGTACCGCTTTGTTGCGCCAACTGATTTGGCTGCAACGCTGGCGGCCAATCGAGTCTTGATCGGCGCAGCGGCGGAGGTCATGCGAGGCCTGCTGGCGTACAACCCCAGGGGCCATATCAACCTGACCGATGCCGAAGGCACGACGCTGTATTTCTGTGGGCTCGATCTCACACCCGTTGGCAGCCGCTTGCTGGAGTCGGTACAGGGCACCAATTGCACCGGGCTGGCATTGGCCGAAGACCGGTTAGTGTATGTGCTGGCCGAGGAAAATTTTGGCAGCGACCTGCGTCAGCGTCGCATGCATTGCGCGGCCGCACCTATCCGCGATGCCCAGGGCCGGACACTGGCCATGCTGACCCTGACCGCCGAGCCTGGCTGGTTTCATTTCCACACGCTGGGCACTGTGCAGGCCGCTGCAGAAGCGGTTTCGCGACAGATGGCGTTGCAGGCCTTGCTGGAAGAGCAGCAGACCGTGCTTGAAGTGCTCAACGAAGGGCTGGTGGTGTTGGATGAACGCGGCTGTATCAAGGCCCTCAACCGCTATGCCCGGCAATTGTTTCGCGTGGGCCGCGACCTGCTGGGCAGCCCGTTCCAGCGCCTGGGCCAGAGCGAACTCACGGATGAAATTCTGCTGCGCGGCGGGGAAGGGCTGCGCGATCTGGATTGCACGTTTGAACTGCATGACCGTAGCCATCTGGCGTGCCTGGTGTCCGTATGCTCACTGGCGCAGGGCGGGTGTATTGTTTCGCTGCGCGAGAACCGGCGTATCCGGGAAATTACCCGGCGCATCATTGGTAGTCAGGCCAGCTACACCTTTGAAACCATTCAGGGCAGTTCCCGGGCGATTCAGGATGCGTTGCACCTGGCGCGAATCGCCAGTCGCAGTGACTCGACCACACTGATCCTGGGCGAAAGCGGCACCGGCAAGGAGTTGTTCGCCCAAGCGATTCATAACGCCAGTGACCGTTGCGAAGGTCCGTTTGTGGCGGTCAATTGCGGGGCCATTCCGCGAGATTTAGTGCAGAGCGAATTATTCGGTCATGTTGAAGGCGCGTTCACCGGATCGGCCCGCGGTGGTTCGGCCGGCAAGTTCGAATTGGCCGATGGCGGCACGATCTTTCTCGACGAAATCGGTGACATGTCTTTTGATGCCCAGGTCAGCCTGTTACGTGTCTTGCAAGAAGGTGAAGTGACACGGGTAGGGGCAAAAAAAAACCGGCAAGTGAATGTCCGCATCATCGCAGCCACCCACCGCAACCTGAGTCAGGCAGTGGCTGACGGGGCGTTCCGTGAGGATCTTTACTATCGGCTCAAAGTACTGAGTTTGACGGTTCCACCGCTCAGAATGCGCCGCGAAGATGTTCCGCTACTGGCGCAGCATTTTCTGGGCCGTTGCGCTCGCTCGCTGCGCAAGTCGGTGCAGGGCATCTCGCCGGAGGCACTGGATGTTCTCTGCGCTTACCACTGGCCCGGCAATGTTCGAGAGCTGGAAAACATTATTGAGCGCGCAACCAATCTGGCTATGACCGAGCGAATCCAGCTTGTGGATCTACCGCTCGAAATCAGGCAAAGGCTGCGACCTTCGGCGCCAGGAGGCGTGCCTGAGCTCCAGGCCGCGCCGGACCTTGGTACCCAAGAAATGAACGCGATTATCACCGCACTCAAGGCGACCCACGGCAATATTCGCCTGGCCGCCAAGCAGTTGCATGTGTCCCGTGGCGGGCTATACAACAAAATGAATCGGTTTGGGTTGAGTGCCGACGTGTTTCGCTCGGGCCCTGAGCTTTGAGAGGGATAAACCACGCCGGGCAGCATCGAAGCCCGGCGCGGTGTGCCGTGCGCTCAGTAAGCGATCACACCTCGTTGACATTAACCCAGCGCTGTTCCCGTGCCGCCAGGCGAATGGCCGTGGCCAAGCGCTCGACTTCAAAGGCTTGCTCGAAATCAGTGCCGGTCTGTCCTTCCCCAGCCAGGGCCATGATCAGTTCATGCACTTCCAGGGTCTTGAGTTCGTTGTAGCCCAACTGATGCCCGGCTGCGGGACTGAAGGCTGCGTAACCCGGCAAATTCGGCCCGGCCAATAAACGCTGGAAACCGTCTTGCCCAGCGCGGCACAGGCGTAGTTCATTCAAGCGCTCTTGATCGAATATCAGGGTGCCTTGGGTGCCGCTGATTTCGAAGCTCAGATGGTTCTTGTAACCGTGCTTGAGCCAACTGCTGCTGAAGGTGCCCCGTGCGCCGCTGGAGAAGCGCAGCAAGGCGTGGGTCTGATCGTCGACCGCAATGTGGCGCAGTTCTGTGTTGCCAGCGGTGGCCGGACGTTGGCGATGCACGGTCTGGACATCAGCGCACACGGCTTCGACATTGCCGAGCAGGTAACGCGCCATTGAGAGTAAGTGGCTGCCCAGATCCGCCAGCGCCCCACCGGCGTGTTCGGTCTCGCAGCGCCACGACCAGGGGGACGCAGGATTGGCCATAAAGTCTTCGCTGAATTCACCTTGAAAGCTGATGATCTCACCGAGTTCGCCCTTCAGGATCAGCTCACGCGCCAGGCCGATGATCGGGTTGTGCTGGTAGTTATAACCCACACGCGTAACCACGCCCGCGTCTCTGGCGGCCAGGTGCATGGCGCTGGCCTCTGCAAGGCTCACCGCCAGCGGTTTTTCGCAGTACACCGGCTTGCCTGCGGCAATAGCGGCCATGGCCATCGGGTAGTGCAGGTGGTTGGGGGTGGTGATGGCGATCAGGTTGACGCTGGGGTCGTCGATCAATTGTTGCCAGTCAGTATGGGCCTGCTCAAAGCCCCAGGCGGTAGCGCAGGCCTGGGCCCGCACCGGGTCGGCGTCGGCCAGTGCGGCAAGGCGCAGCGTGAAGGGCAGTTCAAATACCGCACTGGCGTTGCGAAAGGCCAGGGCATGGGCACGGCCCATGAAACCCGTGCCGATAAGTCCGATTCCGAGTTCACGCATGAAAGGATCCTTGACGTTCTTGTTTTAGGAAATCCAGTTTATAGAATAAAAATTCTTTTTAGTAATTTTTCGGAATAAATATTTAAAATGGCGCACGGAGCACCGCTGGTACTGCGTTCAATCGTCGAACCCGACCTGCTCGTGAATTTCATCGACCTTCAATTCCAGTCGATAGGCCACGGCGATAAACAGCGCCTGGCACAGGCACAGGGTCGCACTCAATGAGCGGAAGGCAAACGAGCTGCCTTCATTGACCAGCAGTACAGTGCTGGCACGTTTGGCCAGCGGCGAGAGGTTGCTGTCGGTGATGATCAGGGTTTTCGCCTGATGGTGCTGGGCAATGCGCAGGCAGTGTTGAGTTTCCTTGCCGTAGGGCGTGAAACTGATTGCGATCACCAGGTCATTCGCACGCACGCTGCGCATTTGCTCGCGATAGCTGCCGCCCAGACCTGAAACGAGATGGATGCGTTTGTTGGTGTGCTGCAGGTTGTAGACCAGGTAATCGGCCACCGCGAACGAGCGGCGGACGCCGACCACGTAGATGTTGTCTGCATTGACGACCAGATCCACAGCCTTGTCGAATGCTTCGTCGTCGAGTTCCATGCCGAGCCGTTCGATACCCGACAGGGTCGCGTTGATGCATTCGCGCGCCAGGTCGCCGCCGCTGGCCTTCTGCGACTTGTTGGCGATCATGCTGCGGATGCGCTGCTGGTAGTTCTGCACCGGTGTGGTCTTGTGCGTGTAGGCCTCGCGGAACAACGCCTGCATTTCGCTGAAACCACTGAAGCCGAAGCGCTGGGAGAAGCGCACGATGGCCGAGGGATGCACTTCGCATTCGCTGGCGATGTCGCTGATGCGGTCAACCATGATCCGGTCGCTCTGCTGGCTCATGTAGCTGGCGATGCGTTTGAGCTGGCGCGGCAGGCTTTCGTATTCGTCAGTGATCAATTGCAGCAAACGCTCGGCATTGATCGGTGGGCTCTGGAGGTCGCTCTCCGGCGTGCTCTCGGTCGTAGCCGGCTGATCGGTGCGGGACATAAGAAATCCTTCTGGCTTGTTCTTGCAGGAATGACGAATCGCTCATCCCTTGACAATAGATGGCTGTGCGCAGTCTACAGGGTAGGCCGGGATAAAATCCTCGGCAGCGCATTGCGGTGTGCCCTGCTGCACGATGCACTCTATCTGGAACACTCGTACGAAGCATTCTAGAAAAAATATTCCACGTAAATATTTTATAGAATAAATATTGATTGTTCGGTCCGAGACGTTTTAGTCTGTGCCCACCAAGAGTGTTCGGCACCTCCATCGTGTCGAACGCAGGCTGATAAAAATAATAGGAGCCAGCATGGGCCAGACTCGTTTTGCCAGTGGACGTCAATTGGATCTGATTTGCCTGGGACGCCTTGGCGTCGACCTCTATGCGCAGCAAGTCGGCGCACGGTTGGAAGATGTCTCAAGCTTCGCCAAATACCTCGGCGGTTCTTCCGCCAATATCGCGTTCGGCACCGCACGGCTAGGCCTCAAGTCGGCGATGCTGAGCCGGGTGGGGGGCGACCACATGGGGCGTTTTCTGCTCGAATCCCTGGCCCGCGAAGGTTGCGATGTCAGCGCTATCAAAGTCGATTCCGAACGCCTGACGGCGATGGTCCTGCTGGGGCTCAAGGACCGCGAGACCTTTCCGTTGGTGTTCTACCGCGAGAACTGCGCCGACATGGCGTTGCGGGCAGAAGACATCAGCGAAACCTTTATTGCCTCCAGTAAAGCCTTGCTGATCACCGGCACCCATTTCTCCACTGACGGGGTCTACAAGGCAAGCATCCAGGCGCTGGACTATGCCGCGAAGCACAACGTCAAGCGCGTTCTGGACATCGACTATCGTCCGGTGCTCTGGGGCCTTGCTAATAAGGCCGACGGCGAAACCCGTTTTGTTGCCGACCAGAACGTCAGCCTGCATGTGCAGACAATCTTGCCGCGTTTCGATTTGATCGTCGGCACTGAAGAAGAGTTTTTGATTGCTGGCGGCTCCGAAGATTTGCTTACGGCTTTGCGTAAAGTAAGGCGTGTGAGCGCGGCGACCCTGGTGGTCAAGCTGGGGCCGCAGGGTTGCACAGTGATTCATGGGGATATTCCGGTACGGCTCGAAGACGGCGCGATTTACCCTGGCGTACAGGTGGAAGTGCTCAACGTGCTGGGTGCCGGTGATGCCTTCATGTCGGGCTTCCTTGCCGGTTGGCTGGAAGACGCCAGCGACGAGCGTTGCTGCCAGTTGGCCAATGCCTGCGGCGGCCTTGTGGTGTCACGCCATGCCTGCGCCCCGGCGATGCCGACCCGTGCTGAACTCGAGTATCTCTTTAGCAGCCCGGTGCCCATTACCCGGCCGGATCAGGATGTCACTTTGCAACGCCTGCATCAGGTCAGCGTGCCGCGTAAACAGTGGAAGCAACTGTTCGTCTTCGCCTTTGATCATCGCGGGCAATTGGTCGAGCTGGCGCACAAGAGCGGCCGCGAGCTGAGCGCCATCAGTGAGCTCAAGCAGCTCTTTATCAAGGCGGTTGAGCGGGTCGAAGCAGATTTACGCACTCAGGGCATCAAGGCGGATGTCGGGCTGCTGGCCGACCAGCGCTTTGGTCAGGACTCGCTCAACGCCGCCACCGGCCGCGGCTGGTGGATAGCGCGGCCGGTGGAGGTCCAGGGGTCGCGTCCGCTGGCCTTCGAGCATGGCCGCTCGGCGGGCAGTAACCTGATTGCCTGGCCGCAAGAGCACATCATCAAGTGCCTGGTGCAATTTCACCCGGACGACGAGCCTCTGTTGCGGCTGGAGCAGGAGGCGCAGATCAAGGGGTTGTACCAGGCGTCGCAAATCAGCGGTCACGAATTGCTGCTGGAAATCATCCCGCCCAAGGATCACCCCTCGACCTACCCGGACGTGCTGTATCGCTCGCTCAAACGCCTTTATAACCTGGGTATCTACCCTGCGTGGTGGAAGATCGAAGCGCAAAGTGCCGAGCAATGGAAACAGCTCGACGAGCTGATCCAGGAACGTGACCCGTACTGCCGTGGGGTGGTGCTGTTGGGCCTGAACGCCCCGGCAGCAGCCCTGGCCGAAGGCTTTCAGCAAGCGCGCGAGAGCCAGACCTGCCGCGGGTTTGCTGTGGGGCGGACGATTTTCCAAGAGCCGAGCCGCGCCTGGATGGCCGGTGAAATCGATGATGAAACCCTGATCCGCCAAGTGCAGGCCACGTTTGTCGAACTGATCAACGCCTGGCGCACAGCCCGGGCGTGACGTGAGACCGCGCAGGCCGCCTGAGCCGCAACGGACATTCAGACAACAATAAAAGGTGCAGCCATGCCCGCTATCCGAATTGGCATCAACCCGATCTCCTGGAGCAACGACGACCTCCCGGCCCTCGGTGGCGAAACGCCGCTGAGCACCGCGCTAAGCGAAGGCAAGGAGATCGGCTATGAAGGTTTTGAACTCAACGGTAAATTCCCCAAAGATGCCAAAGGCGTCGCTGACGTGCTGCGGCCGTACGAGCTGGCGCTCGTCTCCGGCTGGTATTCCAGTCGTCTGGCCCGCCGTTCGGTGGCCGAAGAGATCGACGCCATCGGCAGCCACCTTGAGCTGCTGGCCAACAACGGTGCCAAGGTGCTGGTTTATGGTGAAGTCGCGGATTCCATTCAGGGTCAGCGCATCCCGCTGGTCGAGCGCCCGCGCTTCCACACCCCGCAAGCCTGGCAGGAATACGCCGACAAACTCACCGAGCTGGCGCGTTTTACCCTATCCAAGGGCGTGCGCCTGGCCTATCACCACCACATGGGGGCTTACGTTGAATCGCCAGCCGATATCGACACGTTGATGGCCCTGACCGGCAGCGAGGTCGGCCTGCTGTTCGATTCGGGGCATTGCTACATGGGCGGCGGCGAACCGTTGCAGGTGTTGCGCAAGCACATCGAGCGGATCTGCCACGTGCATTTCAAGGACGTGCGTAAACCGGTGGTGCAGCTGTCACGCAATAACCTGTGGAGCTTCCCGGATTGCATCATCAACGGCACCTTCACCGTGCCGGGCGATGGTGATATCGACTTTGGCGCCTTGCTCGACGTGCTGCTGGCCGCCGATTACCACGGCTGGCTGGTGGTCGAAGCCGAGCAGGATCCCGCCGTCGCACCGAGCTATATCTTCGCCAAAAAAGGCTACGAAACCCTGCGTACGCTACTCGACGAGAGGACTAAGTGATGAGCCTGCTAGTCAAAAGCAATGCTTGCGGCCGGACCATGGTCGAACTGGGCAAAGATGAATTGGAATACGTCGGTTTTGCAGCTTATCGCTTGAGCCTGGGCGAAACGTTGCCGGTGTCGGCGGGTGACAAGGAGCTGTGTCTGGTGCTGCTCAGCGGCCGCGTCAGCATCAAGGGCGAAGCGCCGGGGCAGGGTGCGTTCGACTGGGACAACATCGGTGACCGGCAGTCGGTGTTCGAAGACAAATCGCCGTTTGCCGCTTATCTCCCTCCCGGCAGCCAGGCGCAGGTGGTTGCCCTTAGCGATGTGCAAATCGCAGTGTGTGCCGCGCCCGGCTCCAGCACCGCCAACCTTGGCCCGCGGCTGATCAAACCCGAAAACATGAAGCGCAGCGTGCGCGGCAAGGGGGCCAACACCCGCTATGTCTGCGATATTTTGCCGGACACCGAGCCCGCGCATTCGCTGCTCGTGGTTGAGGTACGCACGCCCTCCGGGCATTCGTCGAGCTACCCGCCGCACAAGCACGACACCGACGATCTGCCGCACCAGAGCTTTCTCGAAGAAACCTATTACCACCAGATCAGCCCACCCCAGGGCTTTGTGTTCCAGCGGGTCTACACCGACGACCGCAGCATCGATCAGGCCATGGCCGTAGAAAACAGCGACCTGGTCGTGGTGCCCAAGGGTTACCACCCTGTCAGCGTGCCGTACGGCTACGAGTCCTGGTACCTGAACGTGATGGCTGGCCCGAAACGTGTCTGGCAGTTCCATAACGATCCGCAGCACAGCTGGCTTCTGGATATCTGAATTTCAACCTTTGCACGGAGAATAATAACAATGAGCAACGCCCCGGTTTTAGGTCATTACATCGACGGTCAGGTGCAAGAAAGCGCCAGCGAACGGTTCAGCAACGTGTTCAACCCGGCCACGGGTGAAGTGCAGGCGCGTGTGGCGCTGGCCAGCCAAAGCAACGTCGACCAAGCCGTTGCCTCGGCATTAAAAGCCTTCCCGGCCTGGTCGGAGCAATCGTCCCTGCGCCGTTCCAGGGTGATGTTCAAGTTCAAGGAACTGCTCGACAGTCACCACCGCGAGCTGGCCGAAATTATCAGCCGCGAACACGGCAAAGTGTTGTCGGACGCGATGGGTGAAGTTACGCGCGGCATCGAAATCGTCGAATACGCCTGCGGTGCGCCCAACCTGCTGAAAACCGATTTCAGCGACAACATTGGCGGCGGCATCGATAACTGGAACCTGCGCCAGCCACTCGGTGTGTGCGCCGGAGTCACGCCGTTCAACTTCCCGGTGATGGTGCCGTTGTGGATGATCCCGCTGGCGCTGGTTACCGGTAACTGCTTCATCCTCAAACCGTCTGAACGTGACCCGTCCGCCAGTTTGCTGATGGCCCGTTTGCTCACTGAAGCCGGCTTGCCGGACGGCGTATTCAATGTGGTGCAGGGCGATAAAGTGGCGGTCGATGCGCTCCTGCAACACCCGGACATCGAAGCGATCTCCTTTGTCGGCTCAACGCCCATTGCTGCATACATCCACCAGCAAGCAACGTCCCGTGGCAAGCGTGTGCAGGCGCTGGGCGGGGCGAAGAACCACATGATTGTGATGCCTGATGCCGATCTGGATCAGGCCGCCGATGCCTTGATCGGCGCGGCTTACGGCTCGGCCGGTGAGCGCTGCATGGCGATCTCTATTGCGGTGGCGGTCGGTGAGGTTGGCGACCAGCTAATTGCCAAGCTGCTGCCGCGCATCGATCAGCTGAAAGTCGGCAACGGGCTGCAAGGCGACAGCGACATGGGGCCGTTAGTGACGGCCGAACACAAGGCCAAGGTCGAAGGCTTTATCGGTGACGGTGTGGCCCAGGGCGCACGATTGATCGTGGATGGCCGCAACCTCAAGGTGCCGGGCGCCGAGAACGGTTTCTTCGTGGGCGCCACGCTGTTCGATAACGTCACTCCCGAGATGAGCATCTACCAGCAAGAGATTTTTGGCCCGGTGCTGGGCATCGTTCGCGTGCCGGATTTCGCCAGCGCCGTCGCGTTGATCAACGCTCACGAATTCGGCAACGGCGTGTCCTGTTTCACCAGTGACGGCGGCATTGCGCGTGCATTTGCCCGCACCATCAAGGTCGGCATGGTCGGCATTAACGTACCGATTCCGGTGCCGATGGCCTGGCACTCATTTGGCGGCTGGAAGCGCTCTCTGTTTGGCGATCACCATGCTTATGGTGAAGAAGGCATTCGTTTCTACAGCCGCTACAAAAGCGTCATGCAGCGCTGGCCCGACAGCATCGCCAAAGGCCCTGAATTCAGCATGCCAACCGCCAAATAATGCCAATTAGAGCAGAATAATAATGAGCCAGCGCCTGCTTTTCGATCTGAGGCCACTGCGGATCAACGGTAGGCGCGAGCGAGCTTTCTTCGGGTATTGAAGGATCGGTTATGACCACAACAAGACTGACCATGGCTCAGGCCCTGGTGAAATTCCTCGATAACCAGTACATCGAGGTCGACGGAGTCCAGAGTAAATTCGTCGCCGGGATCTTCACCATTTTCGGCCACGGTAATGTGCTGGGGCTGGGCCAGGCGCTGGAGCAGGACAGCGGTGATCTGGTCGTCCATCAGGGGCGCAACGAGCAAGGCATGGCCCACGCCGCGATTGGCTTTGCCAAGCAGCACCTGCGGCGCAAAATCTACGCCTGCACCTCTTCGGTAGGCCCTGGCGCCGCCAATATGCTCACTGCTGCGGCCACGGCGACGGCCAACCGCATTCCGTTGTTGCTGCTGCCCGGCGATGTCTACGCCTGTCGCCAGCCAGACCCTGTACTGCAACAGATCGAACAGTTCCACGACTTGAGTATCAGCACCAACGACGCCTTCAAGGCCGTAAGCAAATACTGGGACCGCATCAACCGTCCCGAGCAATTGATGACGGCGGCGATCCACGCCATGCGTGTGCTTACCGACCCGTCAGAAACCGGCGCCGTGACCCTGGCCTTGCCGCAAGACGTACAAGCCGAGGCGTACGATTACCCGGATTACTTCCTGCAAAAGCGTGTGCACCGCATCGAGCGACGTCCGGCCACCGACGCCATGCTTGACGATGCCTTGGCGCTGTTCAAAGGCAAGCGCAAGCCGCTGATCATTTGTGGTGGCGGGGTGCGTTACTCCGGAGCCAATGCTGCGATGCAGGCATTTGCCGAGCGCTTCGACATCCCTTTCGCTGAAACCCAGGCCGGCAAAAGCGCAGTGGTCTCCAGCCATCCGCTGAACGTCGGAGGCATTGGCGAAACCGGTTGTCTGGCTGCAAACCTGCTGGCCCGTGATGCCGATTTGATCATCGGCATTGGCACCCGCTACAGCGATTTCACCACGGCGTCGAAGTCGTTGTTCCAACACCCGGATGTGCAGTTTCTCAACCTCAATATCAGCCCCTGCGATGCCCTGAAACTCGACGGCGTACAGTTATTGGCCGATGCAAAAATTGGCTTGCAGGCACTCACCCAGGCGCTGGGTGATTACCGTTCCGGCTGGGGCGAGCAACCACTTTTGGCCCGTGCGCAACTGGATGAAGAGGTTGACCGGCTGTATCAGGTCGACTACCAGGCGAAAGATTTCGTCCCGGAAATCAATGACCACATGGACCCGGCCGTCCTGCGCGAGTTCATCGAGCTGACCGGTTCCTGCCTGACTCAAAGCCGGGTACTCGGCGTGCTTAACCAGGCCCTGGCCGATGACGCGGTGATCGTCGCCGCAGCCGGCAGCCTGCCCGGCGACTTACAGCGCAGTTGGCGCAGCAAGGGCGTGAACACCTATCACGTCGAGTACGGCTATTCCTGCATGGGTTACGAAGTCAACGCCGCGCTGGGCGTGAAGCTCGCCGAGCCTGGGCGTGAGGTCTATGCGCTGGTGGGGGATGGCTCTTACATGATGCTGCACTCGGAACTGGCGACCTCGATCCAGGAGCGGCGCAAGATCAACGTGATCCTGCTGGATAACATGGCGTTCGGCTGCATCAACAATTTGCAGATGGGCAATGGCATGGACAGCTTTGGCACCGAGTTTCGTTTTCGCAACCCGGAAACCGGCAAGCTCGATGGCGATTTCGTACCGGTGGATTTCGCCATGAGCGCGGCGGCCTATGGCTGCAAAACCTACACCGTGAAGACCGTTGAAGCGCTGCACGCGGCGCTGGCTGATGCGCAATTACAGACGGTTTCGACCCTGATCGATATCAAAGTGCTGCCTAAAACCATGATTCACGGCTACCTGTCGTGGTGGCGGGTCGGGGTGGCGCAAGTCTCCACCAGCGCCCGCACGGACGCAGTGGCCAAAACCCTGAACGAACGACTGGCCAAGGCCCGTCAGTACTGAATGCCTCTGAAACCAACAACTATAAATTCAGGAGTCTTTACATGTCTTTGCTTTCCAGTTCACTGCGGGTTGGCGTCATCGGCACCGGTGCCATTGGTCAGGACCATGTGCGTCGTTGCAGCCAGACCTTACTTAACTGCGAGGTTGTGGCGGTCACCGATATCGACTTGCAGCAAGCCGCCAAAGTGGTTGCCGATCTGAATATCACGGCTGAGGTCTATCCCGATGGCCATGCGCTGATCAATGCACCGGAAGTTGATGCGATTCTTGTCACCTCCTGGGGCCCGAGCCACGAAGAGTTTGTGCTGGCAGCCATTGCGGCGGGCAAGCCGGTGTTCTGCGAGAAGCCCCTGGCGGTGACGGCCGAAGGCTGCCGACATATCGTCGAGGCAGAAGTGGCCCACGGCAAGCGGCTGGTGCAGGTCGGTTTCATGCGGCCATACGATGCCGGTTATCTGGCCCTCAAGGCAGTGATCGACAGCGGCCAGATCGGCGAACCCCTGATGCTGCATTGCGCCCACCGCAACCCCACGGTGGGTGATCAATACAGGACCGACATGGCCATCACGGATACGCTGATCCATGAACTGGACGTGTTGCGCTGGTTGCTCGACGACGATTATGTCTCGGTGCAGGTCGTGTTCCCGCGCAAGACCAGCAAAGCCCTTGCGCACCTGCGCGATCCGCAGATTGTGCTGCTGGAAACTGCGAAAGGTACGCGCATCGACGTGGAAGTGTTCGTCAACTGCCAGTACGGCTACGACATCCAGTGCGAAGTGGTGGGGGAGACCGGCATTGCCAAATTACCCGAGCCGTCCCAGGTGCAGTTGCGCAGTGGTGCGAAGCTGTCCAACGCGATCCTGATGGACTGGAAGGACCGGTTCATCGCCGCCTATGACGTGGAGTTGCAGGCGTTTGTCGACGGTGTGCGGGCGGGTCAGGTCGGTGGGCCGTCGGCATGGGCCGGCTTTGCTGCCGCCGTTGCCGCAGACGCCTGCATCGAAGCTCAAGCCAGTGGCCAGATCGTTAAAGTCAGCCTGCCAGAGCGTCCTCACTTTTATAACTGACGCTTGATCCTGCAAGGCCGTGTTCACAGAACAATAATAAGGAGTGCACACATGCGTATCGGACTTGTCGGTTATGGGCATGGCGGACGTTTTTTTCATGCGCCGCTGATCAGCAGTTTGCCGGGCACCACCTTCGTGGGGGTGGTGACACGTTCAGTGGAGCGCCGCCAGCTGCTATCGACGGAGTATCCCGGCGTGCCGGCCTTTGACAGCATCGGGCAATTGGTGGAAGCAGGGATTGATGTGTTGGTGGTGTCTACGCCACTCAAGGTGCGCCCGGCGCTGGTGCTCGATGGCATTGAGCACGGGGTGGCGGTGGTCAGTGACAAACCCTTCGCCGCTGATGCGCAGCAGGCGCAAACCCTGATTACCATGGCCGAGCGCCAGGGCGTGCAGCTGAGCGTCTACCAGAACCGCCGCTGGGACTCGGACTTCCTGACCGTGCGCAAACTCATCGAGTCCGGGGCGTTGGGCCAGATCAGCCGTTTTGAGTCGCGCATCGAACGCTACTCGCCGCAATCGGTGAACACGGCCAGCGGCGGCGGTTTGCTGCGTGATCTGGGCAGCCATCTGGTGGATCAGGCGCTGTTGCTGTTCGGCCCGGTTACCCGTGTGTATACCGAGCTGGAGTACCAGGAAAAAGACCAGCTGTTTGACAATGGTTTTTTTATGTCCCTGACCCACGCCAGTGGCGTTGTTTCGCAGCTCGGCGGCAGTTGCCTGCAAAACACCCCAGGGCCGCGTTTTCGGATCAGCGGCACTCAAGGCTGTTACAGCGTCGATGGCCTGGACGGGCAGGAGGCTTTGGCCCTGGCCGGGCTCTCACCCAGGACCGAAGGCGAGCGCTGGGGCGTTGAAGAGCATCGACGCTGGGGCTGGTTCGAGCAGGGCGAGGTGCGTGAACGGGTGCCTTCCGAGCGTGGCTGCTGGAATCAGTTCTATTTACAGCTGCAAGCCGCGTTGCAGAGCGGTGGACCACTGCCGGTCGATGCGCGTGATGCACTGGCGACCACCCGTGTTCTGGACGCCGCACGCTTGAGTGCCGAGCGTCATCAAGTGGTGGAGATGGGCGTGTTTGATTATCGTGGAATAAAATTAGAATTAAATTCTAAAATCTGTTTATATGGAAATTATATTCTAATAGAGTCATTTCCAGCGACCTGCCTCGCGCTACGTTTGACCGTTTTCTGCTGACTGAAATCGTCACGCCTCATCCATAAAACCAACAAGAATGTGGAGAAAGACCTTTCATGAAGACCCCGATCCGTTTTGCCTCATTTGCCTTGCCCCTGCTACTTGTCAGCGGTGCCGCACTGGCCGACATGAAGATTGGCGTGAGCATGTCCCAGTTCGATGACACTTGGCTGACCTACCTGCGCGAATCCATGGACACCAAAGCCAAGTCCTATCCCGATGGCGTAAAACTGCAATTCGAAGATGCCCGCAGTGATGTGGTCAAGCAGTTGAGCCAGGTAGAAAACTTCATCAGCCAGAAGGTCGACGCGATTATCGTCAACCCGGTGGATACCGCCGCTACCCGCAAAATCACCGAAGCCGCTGTCAAGGCAGGCATCCCGCTGGTCTATGTCAACCGTCGTCCGGATGACCTGAAACTGCCTAAAGGTGTGGTCACCGTGGCGTCCGACGACCTGGAGGCGGGGCGACTGCAGATGCAATACCTTGCCGAAAAAATGGGCGGCAAGGGCGACATCGTGATTCTGCTCGGCGACCTCGCGAATAACTCGACCACCAACCGCACCAAAGGCGTAAAAGAGGTGTTGACCAAGTACCCGAATATCAAGATCGAGCAGGAGCAGACTGGCATCTGGCAGCGGGATAAAGCCATGACGCTGGTCAATGACTGGTTGACCCAAGGCCGCAAATTCGACGCGGTGGTGGCCAATAATGATGAGATGGCGGTTGGCGCAGCGATGGCTCTTAAACAGGCAGGCAAGGCTAAAGGTGAGGTGCTGATTGCCGGGGTCGACGGTACGCCGGACGGCTTGAACGCCATCAAGAAAGGCGACATGGCGGTCTCCGTGTTTCAGGACGCAAAAGGTCAAGCGGATGGCTCCATCGAGACTGCGGTAAAAATGTCCAAGAACGAACCGGTTGAGCAGGCCGTATGGATTCCCTATCGCTTGATCACTCCGGAAAACGTCAACAGCTTTAAATAGTCCGTCTTTTCAATAACAACAATAAACACGCAAGGTTGCCACGGTGACCTTGCTGATGGAGTACTGATCATGTTCGCTTCAGCGACTGCTTCGAGCACCCCTTTAGTGGGGGTTAAGCCAACTACAACGTCTGTCGATGAGCCGTACCTGCTGGAGATCATCAACGTCAGCAAGGGCTTCCCCGGTGTTGTGGCTTTGTCCGACGTGCAACTGCGGGTGCGCCCCGGTTCGGTACTCGCGTTGATGGGCGAGAACGGCGCGGGCAAATCGACCCTGATGAAAATCATCGCCGGCATCTACCAGGCGGACGCGGGTGAGCTGCGTCTGCGGGGCAAGCCGGTGGTCTTCGAAACACCACTGGCGGCTCTGCAGGCCGGGATCGCGATGATCCACCAAGAGCTCAACCTGATGCCGCACATGAGCATCGCCGAGAACATCTGGATCGGTCGTGAGCAACTCAACGGCTTCCATATGATTGATCACCGCGAGATGCACCGTTGCACTGCCGCTCTGCTGGAGCGCCTGCGGATCAACCTGGATCCCGAAGAGCTGGTCGGCAACCTGAGCATCGCCGAGCGGCAGATGGTCGAGATCGCCAAGGCGGTGTCCTACGAATCTGACATCCTGATCATGGATGAGCCGACCTCCGCCATCACCGAGACGGAAGTGGCCCACCTGTTTTCGATCATTGCCGACCTGAAAAGCCAGGGCAAAGGCATCATCTACATCACCCACAAAATGAACGAAGTGTTTGCCATCGCCGATGAAGTGGCGGTGTTCCGCGACGGTGCCTACATCGGCCTGCAACGCGCTGACAGTATGGACGGCGACAGCCTGATTTCGATGATGGTTGGTCGTGAGTTGAGCCAGCTGTTCCCAGTACGCGATAAGCCGATTGGCGATCTGTTGCTGTCAGTGCGCGACCTCAAACTCGACGGGATTTTCAAAGGCGTTTCGTTTGACCTGCATGCCGGAGAAATCCTCGGTATCGCCGGGTTGATGGGCTCGGGACGTACTAACGTTGCCGAAGCCATTTTCGGCATTACCCCAAGCGACGGCGGTGAGATCCGTCTCGACGGTCAGGTGGTGCGTATCAGCGATCCGCATATGGCCATTGAGAAAGGCTTCGCGCTGCTGACTGAGGATCGCAAACTCAGTGGCTTGTTCTCGTGCCTGTCGGTGCTGGAAAACATGGAAATGGCCGTGCTGCCGCATTACGCCGGACATGGTTTTATCCAGCAGAAAGCCTTGCGGGTGCTGTGTGAAGACATGTGCAAAAAACTGCGGGTCAAAACCCCGTCGCTGGAGCAGTGCATCGATACCCTGTCCGGCGGTAATCAGCAGAAAGCCTTGCTGGCGCGCTGGCTGATGACCAATCCACGGATTCTGATCCTCGACGAACCGACCCGTGGCATCGATGTCGGCGCCAAGGCCGAGATCTATCGGCTGATTTCTTACCTGGCCAGCGAAGGCATGGCGGTGATCATGATTTCCTCGGAGTTGCCCGAAGTGCTGGGCATGAGCGACCGGGTGATGGTCATGCACGAGGGCGACCTGATGGGCACCCTCGACCGTAGCGAAGCGACCCAGGAACGGGTGATGCAATTGGCCTCGGGCATGTCCGTGGTTCACTAATTGATGCCAGCGATGGCTGCGGCCAGCGCAAGCGATGCAATAGAAGGGTGAAAGGTTATGAACGCGATACAGGAAAACAAGCCGGCAATGGCAGCGACCAAAACTCGTCGGCGCTTTCCGACTGAGCTGAGCATCTTCATGGTGCTGATCGGCATCGGTCTGGTCTTTGAACTGTTCGGCTGGATCGTGCGCGACCAGAGCTTCCTGATGAATTCCCAGCGTCTGGTGTTGATGATACTGCAAGTCTCGATCATCGGCCTGCTGGCCATTGGCGTGACCCAAGTGATCATTACCACGGGTATCGACCTGTCGTCAGGTTCGGTACTGGCGCTGTCGGCGATGATTGCCGCCAGTCTGGCGCAGACTTCGGATTTCTCCAGGGCGGTATTCCCGTCGCTGACTGACTTGCCGGTGTGGATCCCGGTGATAGTCGGGCTCGGCGTCGGGTTGCTGGCGGGGGCAATCAACGGCAGCATCATTGCTATCACTGGCATTCCACCGTTCATTGCCACTCTCGGCATGATGGTCACGGCACGTGGTCTGGCGCGTTACTATACCGAAGGCCAGCCCATCAGCATGTTGTCTGATTCCTACACGGCCATCGGTCACGGCGCGATGCCGGTGATCATTTTTCTAGTGGTGGCGGTGATCTTCCACATCGCCCTGCGTTACACCAAATACGGTAAATACACCTACGCCATTGGTGGCAACATGCAGGCGGCGCGCACCTCCGGGATCGACGTCAAACGCCATCTGGTGATTGTCTACAGCATTGCCGGGTTGCTGGCAGGCCTGGCCGGTGTCGTCGCTTCGGCCCGTGCCGCCACGGGGCAGGCCGGGATGGGCATGTCCTATGAACTGGATGCGATTGCCGCAGCAGTGATCGGCGGTACCAGCCTGGCGGGCGGAGTAGGGCGCATTACCGGCACCGTGATCGGCGCATTGATCCTTGGGGTGATGGCCAGCGGGTTCACGTTCGTCGGGGTCGATGCCTACATCCAGGACATCATCAAGGGCTTGATTATTGTGGTCGCGGTGGTCATCGATCAATACCGCAACAAGCGCAAGCTCAAACGCTGAGGTTGAGTGACTGACAGGCTGCGAATGGCACTCAATCAGTAATATGCGTTCGGCTTTCAAGCAGGAATCTGGCGACTAGAGTGAAATTCTATTTCTAAGGCGAAGCAGTAAATATGAAGTCCTCGATTCTCTTTTCCTTCAGCAGCCTTTGCGGTGCCGTTTAGTACTGGTTTCACCCTGACGGTCGCCCCCCTTTGTTACGGCAAAGGGGGAAACCATTTATCGCTGGCGTCCGGCCCCGGTTCGCGGGGGCTCCTTCGTTCTGGCATCGTGATGGGGCAACGCACCGACGGCGCTCGTTCGGCATCCATGGCGAGTGCACTCAACCACGGCACCTACATTCAGCTTCCCGACACTCTTTTGGCGGCGTCTACCCAATTGAATCAAAGACGTTCTTGCCGGCCCGACGGGCAACCTGGATGGACCTTTTCTGACCTGGATTCACAGTCCCGAACTGGCCAGTCATGCCCAGCGTCTCGGAGCGTTCTGTCGATATGGCACGCGGCTTGAGTTGCGCCTGACGGAGTTGGCGATTCTCTTCACCGCCGTGTGGTGGCAGTCGCAGGCGTAGTGGCAGATTCATGAGCCGATCGCCCGTGCCGCGGGGTGTCACAGACTCGGTTATTGAAGCACTTCGGCAGCAAGTAGTCCCGCAATTCGCGCGCGAGGATGAACAACTGGTCTATAGCCTTGGCAAGTCGTTGTACGAAACGCGTCGTATTGACGAGGATTTGTATGCGACCGCAATCCAGACGTTCGGGGAGCCTGGCCTTGTAGAGCTTGTCGGGGTTTTTGGGTATTACTCGTTGGTGGCAATGACTTTGAATGTCTTCGCGGTGCGTCGTGATAGCGATGCACCGCTGCCATTTGTTGAGCGATGATTACGGAGTTGAAGTAATGCTCCGAAAAGCATGTCGCGTCTTCGTCACATAGCGCTATGTATGCCCCCAATATTGCCCCCAGTCGCGGCCGATCTGCGAGCGATCGCTATTCGTTGTACGTCATTCTGGGGCGGGCGGGCGGAGGTACGTGGGTGATCAGTTGCCAAGGGTGTGGCGCCGGGCGCCTGGCTGGGACTACACCTTGCTAGAGCTTCTATGACGGCATATGGCCATTGGTTAGACAGGGCTAATCTACATCCTCAAATCGCAAATTATGACGTCCTCGCCGGTAGGTCCACAACTTATACGTTGGATAAGTGCCCATTAATGAAGAGGAACGATGATGCTTAATGAAAGAATAATCAGAAAACTCTGCGCCGCCGCGGAAGGCCAAGGAACGGATATCGAGAAGTTTGTCCCCATGTTGAGAGGGCACGTTCGTCGCTTTGTTCATCCCCCGCTCTCAGGAAAGAGGCACCCGCCAATGCGGACCAGCGCCTTCAACTCTTCGCTCACTTGCGTGGGGTTTTGACTTAATCGGGTAACAAACTTATCGATGTCCCGTGCGTACGACTTCGAATCATGCTTCGCGCTCCAAAGGACGATGTTGAGCACGATGGGAATGAGGTCCAAGCCTTTCTCTGTCAGCGTGTAGAAATCCTTGCGCCTGTCGTCGGGATTGGGTGCCTTCGAGAGAACTCCTTGCCCTTCAAGGAAGGCGAGGCGGGACGCAAGGACATTGGACGCGATACCTTCTTCAGATTTCAGGAACTGGCCATAGGTCTTCTTACCCGCAAAAACGATGTCGCGAATGATCAAGAGCGACCATCGGTCGCCGAAGATCTCCACGCCATAGTTCACTGCGCAATGGGACCGAATGTCTTCTTTAGATGTGGTTTTCATGGGGGGATCTTAACATCACTTGCATGGAGCAAGTAAATTCCAGTTATTCGCTTGCATTTTGCAAGTGAGGCAACCAGCATGGTTAGGACATTGAACGCGAATACCCAGCCGTAAAGGAGATCCCCATGTACGACACAACCAGGTTATCCGAATTGCTCCGGTTCGCACGCGTGGATGCAGGCTCCACCGTCATCGACGTTTACCCAGGCGACGGCGAGTGGACCCGTCTGTTCTCCGACACCGTGGGACCAAAAGGGCGGGTCTACAGCTTTGTGCCAGCCGAAGTCGCCCACTTCAAGAACGATCCGCTCGGCAGCATGCAGACGCTCGCGAAGGAGCCGGGCCGGGAGAATGTCGAAGCCGTCTCCGCCGACCTGACCGCGATGCCGGAGGTCACGCAACCGGCGGATGTCCTGTGGCTGCACCTGTTCTACCACGATCTCCACACTGATCTGATGAAGGCGAGGGGCGCGACGGCCGCCGACTTCAATCGAGCCGTCTATGAGCAGCTGAAGCCTGGTGGGGCCTACGTCATCATCGACCACGCCGCCGCCATCGGGACGGGCGCGAGCAATGCCCAGGCGCTGCATCGGATTGAGCCCGCATCCGTTCGCAAGGAGGTGGAAGCGGCCGGTTTTGTACTGGACGCGCAAAGCACTTTGCTCGCAAACAAGGACGATCCGCACTCGACCAAGGTGTTCGATCCCGCCATCAAGGGCGAGACCGATCGCTTCGTCTATCGGTTCATGAAGCCCTGACAGGTCACGACGCCGTCTTCATGGTTGTCAGTCAAATGGGCCAAAGGAAGGTAATAGCAGTCGACCAGGTGGCTTGGACAAGGCCATTCTGGTCGCGAGGTTTCTGATCTCGGGAAAGATACATCCGCGATTGCGGACCAGCGCCTTCACCTCTTTGTCGACCTACCAGGGGCTTCGATTTAGTCGAGCCACCACCCTCATGATCAAGAGCGACCACCGGTCGCCGAAAATCTCCACGCCACTGTGCAATGGAACCGAATGTCTTGTTCAGATATTGATTTCAAGGCTGGTTCTTAACATTGCTTGCATCGAGCAAGTAAATTTCCGAAATTCACTTGCATTATGCAAGCGAGTCGGCCAGCATGGTTCGTAGGTTTTACGCAGTCGCCGGATCACGCCGGCAGTCCTTGAACGGTCAACCAATATCTGTAAGGAAATTGCACATGAGCACTATCAGCATCATCGGCTCAGGTGGCATGGCTGCAGCGATCGGCGGCCTTGCCGCCAAAGCCGGACACACCGTCGAGGTGATGAGTCGTGACGCCGCCAAGGCAAGGGCGCTGGCCGAGCAGATCGGAGCTGGCGCGACGACAGGAGCGTTCGGCACCGCCCCGGCCGGGGATATTGTGATCCTGGCGTTTCCCTATTCAGCGGTTCTCGAGGTGCTGAAGCAGTACGGCGAAGAGTTGGCAGGCAAGCTTCTTGTCGACATAACCAACCCCGTCGCCCCTGACTTCAAAAGCTTTGTGACCCCTGAGAACAGTTTCGGCGCGCAGGAAATCGCCAAAGCTGCGCCAGCCGGCGCCGAAGTCATCAAGGCGTTCAACACCCATTTCTCCCACGTCCTGGCTGCCGGTCCTGTCGAAGGCCACTCGCTGGACGTGTTCATCGCTGGAGACGACGCGCAGGCGAAGGCACGCGTCTCGGCATTCATAGAGAGCCTCGGATTACGCCCGATGGACGTCGGGCCGTTGCTCATGGCGCGAACGCTGGAGCACGCCTGCCTGCTTTCGCTGGGCCTCATCGCCCACTCCGTCAAGCACACGCACTTCTCAATCGGCGTCAGCCTTCTCGGCTGACCGCACCCGCAGCAACTTTTTTTTATCTCACTTAAAAGGAACACGAACATGCACGTATTCGTCACTGGCGGGACTGGCCATTCCGGTCCATACATCATTTCCGACCTCATCGCTGCCGGCCACGAGGTCACCGCTTTGGCACGGTCAGACAGTGCGGCGGAGGCGATCACTGCGCTCGGCGCAAAGGTGCGTCGCGGTGATCTCGATGATCTCGAGGGGCTCAAGGAGGCGACTGCAGCCGCCGACGGCGTAATCCACGTCGCACACCGACAAGACTTGCTTCCGGTCGGCGGGATCGACGCTGTTGCCGCAGCGGAGGTCCAGATCATGCTCGCATACGGTGATGCGCTGGCTGGAACGGGAAAGCCGCTGGTCGTGTCGGGCAGCATCGGTTCGCCGACTAACGAGGGCTGGCCGGTTCCTGGGCCACTCCAGAGTCGACCGGCGACCGAGGAGGATCCGGCTCTTTCTCCGGCTGGCGATCAATATAAGGGCTCGCTACGGGTCCGGAACATCGTGGAGCTGACTGCAATCGGTCTCGCAGCGCGGGGCGTGCGGTCTTCGGTCGTGCGCATTTCTGAAATCATGCACAGCTCAACCGACAAGGCCGGGTTCCTTCAGGTCCTGATCGGGCAAGCAAAGGAAAAGGGCGTCGTTGGCTACCCCGGCGAAGGCTTGAACCGGTGGGCGGCAGTGCATGCCCGCGACCTCGCTACCCTGTTCCGCCTGGCGCTGGAGAAGAGTCCCGCTGGCAGATCCTGGCATGCGGTTGCTGAAGGGGCGATCCCGTACCGCGAGATTGCAGAGGCCATTGGCAGCCGTCTGAACCTTCCCGTCGTGCCCATTCCTGTGGACGTAATGATGGGGCCGGGTTTCTTCGGCTTCCTCGCGAATCTGGTGACGCTGGATACCCCGGCGTCGAACGAGATCACGCGCCAGATACTCGGCTGGACACCCGCGCAGCCGGGCCTGTTTGCCGAGATGGGCAACGGCCACTACTTCCCTGTCGCCTGAGTGAGCTGAGGCTGTTCGCCGGGTCGCAACAAGCCCCGGCACCCACGGGATATTAACCGGGGGAAGCCCGTTCAGAGATTGCGGGCAAGACCCCAACTCATTTGGAGATTACACATGAGCACTATCAGCATCATCGGTTCAGGAGGCATGGCTACGGCCATCGCCGGTCGTGCCGCCAAAGCTGGACACACCGTCGAGGTGGTCAGCCGCGACCCCGCCAAGGCGCAGGCGCTGGTCGACAAGCTCGCAGCCGGAGCGACCACAGGCGCCTATGGGGCCGCGCCCGCCGGCGGCATCGTCATCCTCGCCGTGCCGTACACCGGCGCGGCGTCGGTGGTGGCCGAGTACGGGGACGCGCTGGACGGCAAGGTGATCATCGACATCACCAACACGGCCTCGCCGGACCTCACGGGCCTCGTCTCTCCCGCTGGCAGTTCTGGTGCGCAGGAGATCGCCAGGATCGCCCCCGCCAGCGCGCATGTCGTGAAGGCATTCAACACCCTTTTCGGCCACGTCCTTGCCAAGGGAGGCCCCCTCGACGCGTTCATCGCCGCCGACGATTTGGAGGCCAAGGCGCGTGTCTCGACGTTCATCGAAAGTCTCGGGCTACGACCGTTGGATGTCGGTGGCCTGCACATGTCCCAGACGCTTGAGGCGCTCGGCCTGATGATGATCGGCCTGGCCAAAAACGGCGCCGGCACTTGGGACATCGCGTTGAAAGTCGATATCGGTTGAATCACCGACATCATGCTCCTCACCGGCAGGTCCACAAGCTATCTGATCAGAACGGACGCGATCAGATGCGAGAGAAACGGAGAGATTTCGATGAACACACAAAAGAATGTCCAGGTTGTTAAGGACTTCTTCATCGCAATGGGCCGCAGCGATAGGCAAGGTCTGCTGGCGCTGACTTCCGAAGATATTGAATGGATCATTCCGGGCGAGAACTGGCCGCTGGCTGGCACGTATCACGGGCAAGCGGGATTGGCAGAACTGCTTCAGAAGGCTTCCGAAGAGATGGAAACATCCGTCATGGAGTTCCATGAATACGTGGCGCAGGGAGATCGGGTTTTAGTCATCGGCTTCGCCAAGGGGAGAATCAAAGCCACGAATAAAACGTGGGAGGACGATTGGGTCTTCGCCATTACCGTGCGAGATGGAAAACTGACGAACATTCGGGAGTATATCGATACACAAGCACTTGCGCGGGCCTGCGAAATGGATGCCGGCTCCAGGCCTCTCGATCAACGGTTTTCAATGGAATGAAGAGATGTAGGAGTATCGCGCTGCCCCACCGGACACGCTTTGCGAAGCGTGTGGCGGGCCTTCAAGAACCAGCGCTCACGGTCACGAAAGCCGATACCATCATCTTTTGATTCCGGCAAACCGACGGCGCTACATGCTCGATGAAACAGTGCTGCTGCCCAAACACCTCGTTCCGAAAAATCACACGCAGTGTCCATGAAGCGGCGCGTGATGTTCCCCGGCGAATCGCCGCAACGCCTCAATACGTTTGCTCTCGTCATGAGCGCAAGAAAGTCGAAATGTTGTTTGCCTACTTCAAGCGAATCCTGAAGATGGATCGATTACGGCTATAAGGCATGACCGGTGCAACCGACGAATTTACCTTGGGGGCTGTGGTAAAAAATCTAAGGAGACTGGCCAAACTGACGTCTAAAGGTCCGCCAGTCACGGGGTGAGTGCGCACGAAAAAAGCAAAAGCCCTAAAAATAACCCACTGACCAGGCTGCAATGGTCAACGCAGAACCGAAACGCTACTCAACGTGGTGAATAGGTTCTGAAGTGATGGCCAACCTCGACTTCATCCAACCTGAAATTCCGACTTTTTCAACGTGATTGGCTATCAACTGCTTTGCACCTAGCGAACGGCGACGATATGTGTTTTTGATTACCTGGAAGTGAAGGAGCCCGGAGGCGACCGCCGCCGGGCCTTCACCTTACAAGTTGATTGGGTACTGCGTGATGAACCTCACGTCGTCAACATCGCTATTGAACGAGTTGCGATAGGTCGCCTGGCGCAGGCGGAATGACAGGTTTTTCAACGGTCCGCTCTGGATCACGTAGGCCGCTTCCAGATCGCGCTCCCATTCGTTTTGGTTGGTGGCACCGTTGGCCAGGCTGATGTTGTCGCCCTTGATGTAGCGGGCAAACACGTCAAGTCCGGGCAGGCCGAACGCGGCGAAGTTGAAGTCGTAGCGTGCCTGCCACGAACGCTCATCTTCACGTGTGAACTCGGCGTATTGCACGTAGTTGGCCAGGTAATCGGTGTTGCCACCATCGGTATAGAACACATAGCCGTTCTTACCGGTTATCGCCTGGTAAGCCAGGGTCACCTTATGGGGACCATAGGCGTAGGCACCCTTGAGGCTGAACGAGTCGCTATCGATTACACCACCGTTTTCCGCACCGATGCTCTTCTGGTTATAGAAGCGAAAATCGGTGGAGAATGTCTGTATGGCATCGATCGGTTTGACCCAGCTCAGGCCCGCGTATTTCTTCTTCCACAGGTCCTGGACATCAGAAGCATAGAGCGCGCCAGTGAGGTTGGGGGTGAAGTTGTAAGTGGCGCCTACCACATCCGCCTTCGTCATGGCGCCGGCGTTGTGAGCGCTCTGGTTATAGGTGCTCAGGGAGGTAAGGTGCGCCACGTCCACGCGCAGGTTGTCGATTTCCCTGCTGCTCAGGTAGAAGCCTTCCGTGGTTTCCGGCAGCAAACGACTGTCGCCGGTTGAGAACACCGGCAGATTGAGCGTTTGCCCGCCGTATTTGAGCACCGTCTTGGAAATCTTCACCTTGACTGCCCCCGCAGCCCGCGAGTAGTTATCCGCCGCATGATTCACGCCCGCGACATGGTTGCCGCTGCTCGGCAGCAAGCCGCTGCCAATACGGTCAGAACTGCTGTCGAGCTTCATGCCGTAAAGGCCAATCGCATCGATACCGAAGCCAACCGTTCCAGGGGTGAACCCTGAGGTAAATGTCCCGATGAAGCCTTGCGCCCACTCTTCGCGATAGCTTTGCGCGGTGGATGCTGCATTGCGAAAATCGCGGTTGAAGTAGAAGTTTCGCGCGACGATCGAGATGGTGCTGTCCTTGAAGAACGGATTGTCCTGAATGTCATCCCCAAACGCCGCGCCGGAAATAGTCGCGCACAGCGTTGCACAGCCAAACATGAAAGCTGATCTCATGGTTTACGCCTTTATCAAAAATAATCAGCAGATGGCGAAGTGGTCAATGTGTTGTTTTTGTTATTGGCATCCGTGCTTCTTTCTTGTGAATCAGGGTTATTCAGCCACCTCGCAGATGCTGAGGATGGCCAGGATGTAAATGCGCACCATGTCCAGGTAATCACGCTTGTGCACGCGCTCGTCCGGCATGGTGTTGAATTTGCCACCTGGGCCGCAGACGACGCCTTGCATGCCCAGGCGCTGATAGAAGTGCGCGGCGTCGGTGCCGAAATAGGCCGGCGGGGTGATGATGCCGGTGGCCTGTGGCGCGCCCCGCACCTGCTGGTAGGCAGCGTTCACAGCCTTGACGATCGGCGAGTCGTGGGACACCTCGAACGGTGGCATCAGCGGCTGATTGTCACTGTCATTGATCAGCGTTGCCTGCAGGCCGGGAAACTGCTCGCAGAGCTGATCGAGCAGGCGCTGCAGATCCGCCAGCACCGACTCCACGGTTTGCCCCGGGGTGTAGCGGGCCGAGCCGCGCAGGCGCAGGAAGTCTGCGACTTGCGGTGGACGCCACTCTTCGAGGTCGCGGCCAAGGGCGCCACGGATCACGCCGATATGCCCGCGATTGACCTTGGCATGTTCCGGCGAGCGTGCCCCGCTGAAGGTGATGCCGTTGATCTGTGGTATCAGTTGCACGGCGGCGGTGATCACGTCGACTGCTTCTTCGCGCTTGGACAGGTGACGGGTGTCGCCGGTCAGTTCGATGACGAACATCAGCGATCCGACGTGCAGGGTGACGGCCTGCAGGTCGGTGGGTTCGGAATTGATGAAGTAGTCGGCCTTCACCCCCTGTTCAATGGCGGCGATGGTGCCGATTCCGCCCTGTAACTCGCCCACCACGTAGGTCAGGATCACGTCGCCCTTGAGCTTGATGCCGGCGTCGATCAGGGTTTTCAGCGCACAGAAATACGCGGCATCGCCGGCCTTCATATTCGACACGCCGATCCCATAGATGAACTCGTCATCAATCTTTCCCTCCCACGGGTCCACGGTCCATCCTTCGGTCACCGGGTTGGTGTCAAGGTGACCGTTGAACAACAGGCTGTGGCCGCCACCCTTGCCTTTGAGTGTGCCGATGGCATTCAGACGCTCGCCGGGCACGGGCATCAGCTCAGTGTGCAGGCCCAGCTCTTGCATCTGGCCGGCCATGTATTCGGCCAACTGTCGTTCTTCAGGGGTGGCGCTGTAGCTTTTGTGCTGCACCATCCGCGCGAGAAAATCCAGGCAGTACGTCTCGTCAATTCGGTCGATTAGCGTGTCAGGCGTCATGAAGGGAGTCCAATTCGTTCAAAGGCTGCGGCACTGCATCGAGCAGTGCGCGGGTGTAGGGGTGAGTGGCCTGGGCGGCCATGCCCACCGCCGGCAGAATCTCCAGCAGGTCGCCGCGGTACATCACACCGATGCGGTGGGCGATCTGGCGGATGAGGTTGAGGTCATGGGTGATGAACAGGTAGGCGGTGCCGTGCTGGCGTCGCAGCTCCAAGAGCAGCTCGATCACCGTGGCCTGCACCGAGACGTCGAGGGCGGCGGTGATTTCATCGCAGATCACCAGTTCCGGTCGGGCGGCAAAGGCACGGGCAATCGCTACGCGCTGTTTTTGCCCACCGGACAGCTCGTGGGGATAGCGGCTGGCAAAGTCTTGGGGCAGGCGCACTTCGCGCAGCAGGCGGGCAATCGCCTGGGCTTCATTTTCACCCTCGCTCAGGCCGTAGAGACGCAATGGCCGCGAAAGGATCTGACCGATGGTCTGCCGCGGGTTCAATGATGCATCCGGGTGCTGGAAGATGATCTGCACCTTGCGCCGGTAGTCGCGGTTCATCTGCGCCGGGCCATGGATCGGCGCACCGTCGAAATGCACCGCTCCGGTGAACAGGGTCAAGCCGGTGAGGGCTTTGGCCAGGGTCGATTTGCCGGAGCCGGATTCGCCAACGATGCCGAGGATTTCACCGCGTACCATGCTCAGGTTCATGTCGCGAGCGCCCATGGACGGCACCGATTTGCGCCGTAACAGGCTGTCGAGCAGGGCGGGGCGACCGTAGCGTACGTTGAGGCCGCTGACGCGCAACAGGGTCTCGCCGCTGGCCGTCGGTTCGTCCAGTAAACGCTTGTCGGCGGCCGGTACCGCCGCCACCAGGCGTTGTGTATAGGCATCTTTCGGTGCGCTGAAAATGCGACCGCCACGGGCTTGTTCGACGATGCGCCCCTGGTTGAGTACGCACACTCGGTCAGCGACTTGCGACACCAGCGCCAGGTCGTGGGAGATGTACAGCGAGGCAACCCCGGTTTCTTCCCGCAGGCGGCGAAACAGCTGCAGGATTTGCGCGGAGCTGATGACGTCGAGGGCGGTGGTCGGCTCATCAAAAATCAAACATTGCGGGCGACAGGCAAAGGCGGTCGCAATCAGCACACGCTGTTTTTCTCCCCCCGAGGCTTCGTGGGGAAAGCGCTTCATCATGGCCGCCGGATCTTTAAGGTCGACGTCGGCCAGCAGTTGTTCGCCCAGGGCCCACGCGTCGCGATAGCCCAGATTACGGTGGCGGGTGAGGACTTCCACCACCTGTTCGCCCAGGCTCAGCGTCGGATTGAGGGAGGCGCTGGGGTCCTGGAAAATCATTCCCAGGCGGCCGCCACGAAGTCGTTCGACCTGGCGCTGGGGCATCTGTAGCAGGTTCTCGCCCTGTAAACGGATACTGCCGCCGATTTCCCGTGCGTTGCCGGCCAGGTAGCGCATGATTGCCCAGCCAAGGGTGGTCTTGCCCGAACCGGACTCACCCACCAGCCCGACCACTTCGCCGGCCGCCACGCTGAAGTCGATGTTTTGCAGGACGTGCAGGGCGCCGCCGGGCAATTGATAGTCGAGGCTGTAATCGGCCACTTCCAGTACGGTACTCATGAGCGCTGCCCCTTTGGATTGAGGGCATCGCGCAAGCCATCGCCCAACAGATTGAAACCGATCGCCAACGTGGCGATGGCCAGGCCCGGCATGAGCATCATCCACGGTGCCTGGAAGAAATAGCGCCGCGCCTCGGCGACCATCAGCCCCCATTCCGGCTGCGGCGGTTGCGCGCCCAGCCCGAGGAAGCTGAGGGTGGCGAAAAGCATGATGGCGAAGGCCACGCGTATGGTCGCTTCGACGATGATCGGCGCGACGATGTTGGGCAGCATCTCGCGCACGACGATGTAGCCCGTTGATTCGCCTCGGGCGATAGCGGCATTCACATAGTCCTGGCGCCGTGCAGCGAGGGCGACGCTACGGGCGATGCGCGCCATGCTCGGGACGAAGGCAATGGTGATCGCCAATACGGCGTTGAAGTCGCTGCGACCCAGGGTGCTGACGATCAGAAGGGCGAACAATAGGGTAGGGATCGACATCACCGCATCGAGGGTGCGCATCAGCGCTTCGTCGATGCGCCCGCCAAGGTAACCGCTGACGGTGCCCAACAGCGCACCGATGAGCATTGCCATGGCGGTGGCCATTACCGACAGCGAGATCGTCGCGCGAGCGCCGATCAGCAGGCGGCTGAAGATGTCGCGGCCCAGTTGGTCTGTGCCGAACCAGTGCACCAGGCTTGGCGCCTTGTAGCGTGCGAGAATCGAAATGGCTTCAGGGTCGAAGGGCGCCAGCGCCGGGCCTGCGCACACCAACACCAGCGCCAGCAGCAGGACCAGGCTGCCGAGAAAACCTTGGGGAGTCGCCAGCAGGCGATAAAAAACATTACGCATATTGAATTCGCCGGTCGAGATAGGCATAGGTCAGGTCAGCCACGAAGTTGACCAGGCAGTAGGTAGCGGCGAGGATCAGCACGCCCCCCTGAATCGCCGGCAGGTCGCGGGCGGCTACCGCGACCAGCAGTTCGCGGCCAATGCCGGGGATGTTGAAGATCTCTTCGACCACCACAATCCCGCCCAACAGGTAGCCGACGTCCAGGGCGACAATGGTGATGGTCGGCAGCAAACCGTTGCGTAACGCATGGCGCAGCAGCACCCGGCGCCGCGACAGGCCCTTGAGGCGTGCGGCGCGGATGTAGTCGGTTTCCAGTACGTCGATCATTTCTGAGCGCACCATGCGCGACACATGGGCCACCATGATCATCGACACCGTCAGCGTCGGCAGGATCAGATGGCGAATGCCTTCGCTAACGTTATCGCCGAGGGGCACATAACCGGTCGCTGGCAACAGTTGCCAGACATCGGCGAACAGCAGGATCAACAGCGTGGCCGTCACAAACTCCGGCAATGACACGCCAATGTACGACAGCACACCGATGATCAGGTCCACCGGACGCCCACGGCGCACGGCGGCGACGATGCCCAGCGGGATCGCAATCATCAGCATCAACAGCAATGAACAACCCGCCAACAACAGCGAGCGGCCGAGGGCATCGATCAGTGAGCCCAGCACCGGCTGGCCATTGCGCATCGACACGCCCAGGTCGCCTTGCAACACAGCCGTCAGCCAATGGCCGAATTGCAGCCAGGCGGGCTGATCCAGGCCGAGCCTGGCGCGCAGGGCGGCCAAGGCTTCGGGCGTGGCGCTTTGGCCCAGGAGCGTAACCGCCGCATCGGCGGGCAGTAGTTGGGTAATCGCGAAGACCAACAGTGAAACGATCAGTAAGGTGTACACCACCAACAGCAATCGCTTGGTCAGGTAAGCAGCAGTCACAGGTTCATCCTCGGTTCATCCGCGCTTTGGAGCACTGTCGTCAAGCCAGGCCTGGTCCAGACGAAAGACTGCGCCGCGTGGATGCAGTTGATAGCCCTGGACGTAAGTGCGCTGGGCGGCCAGCACGTCGAAGAAGGTGGGGATCAGTGACGGCACTTGTTCGTGCATCAACTGTTGCGCGGTGGCGTACAGCGCGGTGCGCTTGACCGGATCGTCGGTGCCACGGGCTGCGGCCACGGCAGCGTCGAATTCGGCGTTGTTCCAGCGGGTTTCGTTCCAGGCCGCATTCGAGGTGTACAACAGCGAGAAAACCGCATCGGCCGAGGGCTGCATGTTGTAGAAACCGACGTAGAAATTGCCTTTCTTCCACACCTGGTCCAGGTAGGTGCTGTTGGCCATGGTCGCGACGGTAATGTTGAAACCGGCAGGCTTGGCCATTTCGCGTACGGCAATTCCCAGTTGGGTACGAGTGGAGGGTTTGTCCGAGGCCACCAGGGTGATGTCCAGCCCGTTGGGGTAGCCCGCGTCTGCCAGCAGCTTTTTCGCCTGGGTCAGGTTGGCTTGGCGCAGCGCGATGTCCGTGTGATAGCGGTAGGCGGCATTCAGCGGCGTGTCGTTGCCAGGGGTACCTAAGCCTTCGGCGACAAAATCGACCAGGGCCGAACGGTCGACGCACAGTGACAACGCCTGGCGCACGCGCACGTCATTAAAAGGCGGCTGATCGCAAGCCATGTTGATGTTCAGGAACTGCCCGGACGCCACGCGCAGGCCTTTGACACCGTTGGCCTCACTGAGTCGGCTGAATTCGGTTGCCTGGGCCGAGAGCATCAGGTCGATATCACCGGACATCAACGCCGAGCCTTCCGAGGCCGGGTCCGGGTAGACGCGGATTTCGACGCGGTCCAGGTGCGGGCGTTGCGGGTCGTAGAAGTGTTCGTTGCGGGTGACCACCACCATGCGTTCCGGCTCGAACGACACCAGCTTGAACGGCCCGGTACCCACGGCTTCGCGAGACAGTCGCGCCATGTCGCTTTGCAGGATCGCGGCCGGGACGATCTTGGCGTCCGGGTAGGCAAGGCTTACTGGCAAGTCGGCATAGGGGGCTGAAGTGGTCAGCTTGACGTGCAGGTCGTCCAGCGCCTCGACGCGATTGATCGGGCCGATGTTGCGCAGGCCAGGGGAGGCGGTTTTAGGGTCGAGCACTGCTTGCAGGCTGGCGGCGACGTCCTTGGCAGTACAGGCGCTGCCATCGTGGAAGCGCAGGTTGCCGCGCAGGGTGAAGGTCCATTCGGTGAGGTCGGCGTTGTGGCTCCAGGACTGCGCCAGGTCGGGCTCGGCCTGCATGTCCTGGCTCAGGCGGGTGAGGCCGTTGTAGAGCAATTCACTGAGCAGATACTCGGGGTTGACCCTGGCCAGCAGTGGGTTGAGCATGCCGACCGCCTGGTCGACGCTGATGCGCAAGGTCCCACCTTTTTGCGCGGTCGCAGCGGCCCACAAGGACGTGGAAAACGGCAGCATGGCGGTGCCGGTGACAATGGCGGAAGTGCTCAGGAAGCGACGGCGGTTCAGCCTGAAGACGGTATTCATGGCAATACTCCACATGACAATGAGAGAAGCGTGGGGCAGCTACGTAAAAAAGCCGATGACCAGTCTTGGCGCCAGTCTTCGGGGTACATCGCTCAGCCAGACTGTGCGGTGGCGATGGTTTGCGGGGTGAAATCTTCAGCCAGGTAGGCCAGGATCGATTGCGCCAACGCGACCAGGTCGCTGCGCGTGGTGTATTCGTCGGCGGCATGTATTCGGCTTTCCGGGCGTATCAGCCCACCCAGCAGGATTTCCTGAATCCCGGCTTGCTGGACCCAACCCATGTCCGAGCTGCTGGACGAGCCGTAGCACTGGAATTGTTCTGCGGTAAAGCCGAAACCAACCCCCAGCGCCGCCTGCCAACGTGGCCAGTGCGGCCCGGTGGGGTCGGCGACCGGTGCCAGATGGCCTATCACTTCGTGTTCCACGGACAACGCTTGGGTGTCGGCCATGGCCGTGTCGATGCACTGTTGCAGCTCGGCCATCACCGACTCGAACGGCTCTTGCGGCGCGTAGCGGCGATTGATCAGTATTTCGAACTGCGCCGGGACGGTAGAGCCCTTGCTGCCTCCGTGGGCGGCGGCCAGGGTCATGCGTGAGATCAGCGGTGCGCCGTTGTAGTGAGGCGGCGCCGGCATCGGCCAGGCGCGCTGTTGCACCTGTTGTTTCAGGCTGTGCAGGGCATTGAGCAGCGGCAGGCTCTGTTCGATGGCGTTGATTGCATCTACCGGTTCGCCGGAATGGGATGAGCGCCCCTTAACGGTAATCTTCAGATCAATACTACCGAAGCAACCCGCCCAGATACGCGGTGCGGCGCCGCCGTTAAAGCTGAGGATATGCCCCTCTACCATTTGCTGTTCGGCCAGGTAGCGAATGCCGGGGTACAGGCCACCTTCTTCATCGGTACACAGCAATAGAGAAGGGCAGAAGCGCAGCGGCAGGTTGAAGCGTTGGGCGGCGCGCAGGGCGGCGAGGGTGGCGGCCACGCTGCCTTTCATGTCGGCGGTGCCGCGCCCGATCAATTTGCCTTCGACTTCGGTCAGTTGCAGCGGCGGCTGAGTCCAGCCATCGCCTGGCGGCACGGTGTCGACGTGAAAGTACAGGCTGCACACTTCCTGTTGGCCGCGTTGGCGTGCGATCAGGTTGATGCGCTCGCCATGGGCTTCACCGCTGCGGGTCTGCCACAACGGTTCTGGCACGGTGACGCGGCGGGTCTGCAGGCCCAGCGGCGCGACAAGCGTTTCCATGAGGTCGGCAAACGCGCCGTAGCCCGCGCCTGGTGGAAAACAGGTATCGACTGCGATCATTCGTTGCAGATCATCGATCAGCGAATCATGATCCGCCTCGATCGACTCGAGTGCCTGCTTCAGAGCTGCATGGGTGAACATTTTTGAGTCTCGTTGTATTTCTATATAGTTTATAGTTAAGTATCTCGACATTGCCCGTCAAGGAAAAAATATGACCGATAGCAACGCGCCGTCTGCACCAGCCAGTTCTTTTTCGCGCCTGAGCGAGCACGACAGCGCGCCACTGTATGAAGTGGTCAAGCGACATATCTCGGAAGCGATCCTTCTCGGGGAGTGGCCCAGTGGCACGGTGATACCCAGCGAAAACGCCCTGGCCAATGATTTTGGCGTTTCAGTGGGGACCGTACGGCGTGCGCTGGCCGAGTTGGTGTCGGAGGGAATGCTGATGCGTCGGCGCAAGACCGGTACGGTGGTGACGGGCTGGGCGCCTCTGCACAACCTGCGCTACTTTTTCCAGTATTTCCGTCTGCACAATAAGGAAGGCGCACTGCTGAAGTCGCGCACCGCCTTGCTCGATTACCAGCTCGGCGAGGCGACTGCGCTGGACGCGGAAAAGCTGTTGATCGAAGAGGGCAGCCCGGTCTATCGCCTGCACCGTTTGCGCAGCATTGACGGCGTGGCAGCGATGCATGAGCGGTTTACCGTGGTCGCTAGCAAAGTGCCGAACTTCCCCGGCCCCGACGAGTTGCCGGAGCTGCTTTACCGTTACCTGCTTGAACAGTACGGACTAAGGGTGGCGGCGGTGCGTGAGCAACTGACCGCGGGGTTGGCCAATGAGGAGGATTGCCGCTTGCTGGAACTGACGGCGCCGCACGCGGTGATGATTATTGATGCCGTGTCGTTCGATCAGGCTGCAACGCCGGTGATGATGACCCATCAGCGCGTCAGTACTGAGTACTTCATGTATGTTAACGAAATACGCTGAGCAAGCTGCGGCTGCTTGAGCCGCATTGCTGAAGTCGCGCAGCTGAGATTTAGCGAACGGCCGTTCCTCTTCAAGTTCTAATGAAAAGAATTTAAAAATTAATGAAAACTCACGCCAATTTGAGGGTTACGGCACGTCGCGCGCTGTACGCGCTTTCACTGCGAAGGAGCCAGAACCACCTAAAGTGACGCTCTCACCGCTATGAAGCGCAGTGGATATGACGGTTGTAAGGGCTTCCAGTGCGCGCCCGGTAGTGGATTTCGAGAGGTCGGCGGAGCTCGCTATAGCCTCAATCAGATCGTTTTTATTCATGTGTGACTTCTTTCGCTGGCTGATTATTGACGAATAATCTACTCAGATTGTTCTTGGATATCCCGCACAAAACCGCCCTCCAACGCTCTGCGGATGTAACGCTGTTTGGGCTTAAAATTGATACTTACGTCCCGATTCCACGAGCCTGGTCAATGCGCTCAGCTACCTGGTAAGCCGCTTCCAACTCTGAGCAGCCGTTCTCCTGTTGGCGCTGAGGCAATTTTGGCCCAGGTTACTGATTTTAGCTGACCCATGTGCAGCCTCTGAAATCCTACGCAAAGTCATCGATTGCTGAGTATTCGAATGGGTCAATGATTTCCGGCGGCTTGGGTCAAAATCGCCTCAGCGCCAACAAGCGATGAACCTCTTGTGCTGGTTCGTGACTTGTTTGCGCCGGCTGGCCTATCGGCCTCTCTCCACGGCTAAAGCCTCTTGTTGACGCAGTACGGCTGCATAGTGCGTCTCCACCCAGTCGGCCGGTTCTCGCACCCTTACGGCCGCTTCCCTACCCATTGGCGTCAGCGTGTATTCCACGTTTGGCGGCACGATGTCATAGGCGTGACGCCTCACCATTCCATCGCTTTCCAACAACTGAAGCGTCTGCGCCAGCATTCGTTCGCTGACGGGTTTTTTGCCAATCGCAGGCAAGATGTGGTTCTTCAATGCACCGCTAAATCCCGAGATGGATTTGGTCACCAGTTCGGTAGACTTGAACGCTAACCATTGCTTAGCCACGTACTCAAATGTGCGCTCCTCGTTGAGCAGGTGTGCTTCGAGTTTGGCGGTCTTGGCCTTGAGCGGAACGGTGTGGTTAGCCACGTCGCGGCGTGCGCTGCGGGCAATGTCGCGCGCCTCCTTGAGACCAATGTCGGGGTAAGCGCCGATGGAGAAGCGGTTTTCCTTGCCATGCAGGCGATACTTCAATCGCCAAACCTTGGAAGGGGATTTGCCGACCTTGCTCGAGGCCCTTACCTCCAAGTAGAGCCCAGGGACTTCGCCATCGGCGTGTTTGCCGGGTTCGGTCAGCGAGCGGATCAAGGCAGCGCTGAGTTTTCGTTTGAAAACAACCGCATTATCTGGGGGCATCCTTTTTAAGGACCCGAAATTTGCCCCCAATTATGCCCCCATGAGTCGTGGAATCCATTGGGTCTAGACAGGCGGCAGTGGACTGAAATTAACAATAAGTACCTATTTTAAAACAACTTTATTGAATTTACTGGAACTCAATTACAAGCTATCAGGGTCCCCAAAAAACATCTGAATCCGCGACCTTAACCAACGCTCCCCAGGATCGTTATCCTGCGACCCACGCCACGCCATATGCAGCTCGAACGTACGCGTCTCGATCGGCAGCTCTTCTGCGCGAACACCACCCGCCGCAGTAAGGACCGCTGCGGCATAGTCAGGCACGGTGGCAATGATGTCGGTGCCGGTGAGCAGGGTGGCCAGGCCGTTGAACTGGGGGACAGCCAGTACCACATGGCGCTTGCGCCCGAGTTTCTCGAGGTTTTCGTCGATGAAACCGCTCAGGTCACCGGCGAAGGACACCAGGGCGTGGGGCCGTGAACAGAAGTCATCCAGGCTCAGGGCGCCGGGCATGCTGTCGGCGCGCAGGAGTTTGGCGCGGCTCTTGCGCAGCACCTTGCGTTTGGCGTTGGCGGGCAGGTCGTCGGTGTAGCTGACGCCGATGGAGATCTCTCCGGACGACAGCAGGCCCGGCATCAACAGGTAATTGACGCGGCGGATCACCAAAACGATGCCAGGAGCTTCCGAGCGCAGGCGCTTGAGCAGGGCCGGCAGCAGGGCGAATTCGACTTCGTCGGAGAGGCCGATGCGGAACACCGCCGTACTGGTGGCCGGGTCGAATTCGGCCGCGCGGCTGACGGCGGTGGAAATCGAATCCAGGGCCGGGGACAGCAGGCCAAAAATCTCCGTGGCCCGTGCCGTGGGCTCCATGCTGCGCCCGGTGCGGACGAACAGCGGATCGTCGAACAGGCCGCGCAGGCGCGACAGCGCGGCGCTGATCGCCGGTTGGCCGAGGAACAGCTTTTCCGCAGCGCGGGTCACGCTGCGCTCGTGCATCAGGGTTTCGAAGACGATGAGCAGATTGAGGTCGACGCGACGCAGGTCGTTGCGATTCATGACGTGAATATCTCGTGCCGTTAGTCGATGCAGTAGCCGACGCCCGTGAGGGGAAACGTCCTACCGTTCAGCTCAGACGCGAATAGTACGAGCAAACAGGGGGATTGCGCATGGATAAATTCAATGACTTATCATCGATTTGCCAGCGACCTCTCATTTGCCAGGTGAGAAGCAGGTCCTCGCCGCTACGTTGCAGTCAGCACTTTTAGGGTAAAAACAGCGCATAAGCAGCGCTTTCGGTCAGGAAACGACCCTGCGGGTTGCAATGTCTTACGTACATGCCAACAATGGCCGCCCATGGATGCCTGGGCGTTTGATCCTGATCACGCGCCCCATGTGGTCTGTCATTACCCTTGCAGAATCGATGACAGGCATGTCGACTATTAATAGCCACTGATAGTGTTACCGGCAAAGCCCGGATAGAGTTCATGGCATCAAGGTTTATAAGGCGAGGTTCGAAATGTCCCGCACGATTCGTTTTCATCAGTTTGGTCCTGCCGAGGTGCTCAAGGTAGAAGAGCATCCGGCCGCGTTGCCTGCGCCGGGTGAGGTGCAGGTGCGTGTCCAGGCAATCGGTATCAGCTGGTATGACGTGCTGTGGCGGCAGAACCTGGCTTCCTCACAGGCGCGTCTGCCGGCCGGCATGGGCCATGAGATGGCCGGTGTTGTGACCGCAGTGGGTGAGGGCGTCGAAGATTTCAAGGTCGGCGACAAGGTTGCCAGCTTTCCTTCGGCCGACCCGAACCAGCATCCGGTCTACGGCGAGCTGATCGTTCTGCCGCGTACGGCGCTGACCCGTTATCCCGACGTGCTCACGCCGCTGCAAGCCAGCGTGCATTACACGCCGCTGCTGGTGGCTTACTTCGCCTACATGGACCTGGCCCGTATCAAGCCGGGGCAAGTCGCGCTCATCACCGACGCCGGTCACTGCGCAGGTCCCTGCATGGTGCAACTGGGCAAGGCCCTGGGTGTGCGGGTTATCGCTGCGACCAAAAACTCCGATGCCCGTGACTATCTATTGTCGCTGGGTGCCGAGAAGGTTGTGGTGACCGAAGAGCAGGATCTGCTGATGGCGGTCAACAAGTTCACGGAGAACCGTGGTGTGGATGTGGTGCTCGATGGGCTGGGCGGTCCGCAGATGTCGATCATGGGCGATGTTCTGGCGCCTCGTGGCAGCCTGATCCTGTATGGCCTGCAGGGCGGCAATCAAACGCCATTTCCAGCCTGTGCGGCGTTCCAGAAAAATATTCAGTTCTTCGTGCACTGCCTGGGTAATTTCACCGGCAAGCCGGAGTTGGGCATCAATCAGGATGAAGCAGCCCTGCAACGGGCGTTGCGCGACATCAATCAGCTGACGGCGGACCGCGTGCTGCTGCCGTTGAAAATTCAGGTGTTCCCGTTCGACAACGTTGTCGAAGCGCACCGTTACATGGATGGTTGCCCAATCGGCGGCCGTGCAGTGCTCGAAGTAGAGCCTGCCTGAGTCTTTTATCCGGCGCTGAGCCTTTGACCTCAGTCGCTTCGACAGCGGGCAACCATTGTCGAAAGTGCCACGCGGCAGCTACGGTCCCCATCTCCTATAACTGGAAGTGACGAACACTGGCCTGTAGCTGTACGCCCAGTTCCACCAACAAAGCGCTGGATTGCGCGGTGTTGGCACTGGAGCTGGCAGTTTGCCCCGAAACCGTACGCACTCGCACGATGCTGCGGTTTATCTGCTGCGCCACCGCTGTCTGTTGTTCCGCTGCAGCAGCAATCTGCACATTCATCACCTGAATCGTCGATACCGTCTGGGTAATCTTGCCCAGCGATTCTTCTGCTTCACGCCCCGGCTCAAGAGTGCTTGCCGTCAGCGAACGGCTGGTCTGCATGAACAGCGCGGCCGTCCCGCTGTCCTATAGCAGGCGCTCGAAGCTGCTCTGCATTCTTCTATAAGCGCCAATCCGCCAACCGGGGTTCTATGCCGGTCGTTGGCTTTTTGGCGTCCGAATGCCGAAAACATATGACGGTTTGTTTCCACTGTTACCGGATTTTTCCGTTTTTAACCGGGCGTTGTAAGGACTTGGTCTTGACCGCAAAAGCGGATAAACAAAGTTGTCTAACAAGAACCAGGCCTGGGTATGGGGTTGTGTTTGTAGTTGTGGAATTTTTAACGGATAGATGGGCTTTTGATTGATGAGATACGCCTATTCCCCAAGTCGGAAAAAAGGCTTGCCAGACAAGCTCATGGGTTGATTTTTCAGGCGTATTACCCGTGTCTGTTACGGTAAATCCTGTTTTGCTACAGCACTATTTAAACGAAACTATTTAAACGTGCGTTGTTTAATGTGCATTGAGCTGAGCTGTATTTATCAGCGTGTCTGTACCTTGTAATTGTTGTGAGGCCACTGATAATGGCTCGCTAATTATTACTCAAGGAATGAGCCATGGTCGGTGATCAGTCGGTTGTTCAATGCGGCGTCGATGCCCTGTGCGGGGCCGGGAAATGGGTATGCAAGTCATGATGAGTGCTATCCACGAACAGGCAATGAACTATGTCTATCAACAAGTCCTGCAGCGCTTGTTGAGTTACTTCACCCGCGCTGAACGCACAGCCCTGCAATTGTTGATTCAGCGGCTGATCGTGGCTGCGGGAGGCGTGGAGCACATTTCCAGTTTCAAGGTGATGATTGCCTTCAGCGGGGGCAAGGACAGTGCTTATACGGTGGCGTTTCTGCGGGCTGCGCAACTGAGTATTGCCGGCCGTGCGCCGGGTACCTTCAATCTGCGCGTGGCCAATATGCGCCATATCGGCATGACGCCGGCGGTCATGGACAATATTCACCGTACCTACTCGGCGCTGTTTCTTTATGACGATCCGCGGGTGGAGTTGCTGGCGGTGGATCAGCAGCACGTCTGCGCCTTCGAGCCCGACCTGCCATTCTCCGCTTCGGCCCGGGAAAAGAACCGCTCGGACATGTTGCTCAGCGGCCATTTGAGCGGCGGCGACAGCCGCACCACCTTCTGTAACAGCTGCTACCTGAATGTCGCGGATTTTCTGGGGCGCGTGAGCAGCTGGGGCAGCGGTGTGGATGCCATTGTCAGCGGCGAGTCGCGCAAGGAGCAAAAGCAGTACGCCACGCGGATCATGCGTCTGGTGCAGCATGTGGGGCCGGGCACGGGCCCCTGGAGGCAGCAGAACTTCGCCAGCGTGCTCAGGAGCATCGGCAGCGTCGGCCAGACCTACTACCGCGAACTGTATGGCGATGCGCCTCAGGACGGTGGCCAGGTGACTCGATTGTTTGCTTGTCCGCCGCAATCGGTAGCACCACTATTTATCTCGCTGGCGGATTTGGTCAACGGGCGTGCCGATGAGCACTGGGGGCTACTCACCGATTTCCTCGGTTTCCGTTTCGTCGATCTGGCATTCAGTTTCAGCGAGTCGGACTGTGCCAATCCCTTGCTCATGGCGCACATGCATGGTTTGCGCAGTCAATACATCCAGGAGCGTAACTACGCCGATGGCATCGCCGAATACCTGGAGCTGGCAGCCAAGTTGATGCGCAGCAAATGCATGCCGGTGCGCCTGATCAATCAGGCCATGGCGGCCTATGAGGGTGAAGAGCGTCTCGAGGAGCGGCGTACCCTGGCCGCCGCCTATGCCCTGGAGGGCTTTGGCCTGAACGAAGCGCAACTGGTCTGTCTGTTGTTCGCGCCCTTTGTCGACGAGGGGCAGGGGCTGGAAGGGTTTCTGCGCCGCTGCCATCCGGGCATGCTCGTGGCGCTGCCTGACCTGCACAGGGCGTTGTCCGGCTTGTCGGCGCCGGATCAGGTGGTGCAATGGTTGATTGACGTCAGCGGCTTGAACCTCAAGGGCCTGCAAAGCCTGTATGTCAGGCCGCGGATTGACTTTACCGACCATAGTTCGTTGATTGCCAGGGTACGGGCCAGCGATCCGGACAAGCGTCACATTCAAACCATCGACGTCACTACCGGCGAGACCGTTTCCACGGTGCTGTCGGGACGCTGACGGTCATTTCAGCGGTTTGATACCCCTCTATTTATCTTGTGCCTTGGGTATTGCATACAGGGCGGATTGCCATCGATGAACAACAAAATGGATTTCGCCTATCAGGCGGTGTATCGCTATCTGCTGCGCCTGATCAACGAACAGCCAGGTGATAGCGCCACCCGTTTGCCTTCCTTGCGTCAACTGGCCAAGCGCCTGCAGGTGTCGATCTCTACCGTGCAAAGCGCTTACACCTTGCTGGAGAAGGAGGGGCGAGTGCGTACTGTGGCCAAGTCCGGGTATTTCGCCCTGGCCGCGATGGAGGCCGATGTCGGTCTCGATCGCGGCAACGCGGACTTGCTCGAGTCGCTGTACTGCGGCGCCCGGCGTTCGGGCATGTTGCTCTTGGGCAATGACGAGCCTTGGGTGCTCAAGTCTCTGGATGCCTCTTTGCTGACGATGGAGCGTGAGTTGTTGCGGCATTACCCGCGGCCTTTCGATCCGACGTTCCAGCCGTTTGGCGACATCGAGCTGCGCACGGCACTGGCGGCGCGCTATACGGTGTCGTCCAGACGCTGCTGGTTGCCTGAAAACGTCTATGTCGGTGCCGATCTGTGCGGCATGTTGAGCATCGTCCTTGAAACCTTGCAACTGCGTGGCGCGACGGTATTGGTGATGGCGCCCTGTTCGTGGCGGGTGTTGCGGTTGTTGGAGTCATTCGCCATCCGCGTGCTTGAGGTGCCCCTGGAGGCGGGCGGCGCGGTCAACCTTCCAGCACTGGACCAGGCTCTGCTCAGCGAGCCGGTCGGGCTGGTACTGGTGCCGTCGCTGCTCAATTGCGCCCAGGGCAGTTGCCTGCCGTTGCACAACCGCCACGAGCTGGCCGAACTGCTCAACCGCTATCGGGTCTGGGTTCTGGAAGACGACAGCCACGGTGAATTGGCCTTTGAGGCATCGCAGGAACATTTGCGCCATTTGATCGATCCCGAGCGCCTGATCATCCTCGGTACTTTCGCCAGGATGCTCGGTTCAGAGGCGCCGTTCGGCTACCTGCTGTGCCAACACCGGGCGCAACAGTTCCAGCAGCACTTGCTGTTGCGCTCCTTCGCCTTGCCGGTGTTGCGGCAAAAGGCCCTGGCCCGGCTCTACAGCAATGGCGTCGTGGATCAGCACCTGACGCAGTTGCGACAAATACTGGAGCACAAGATGCTCAGCCTGGCGCACTTGCTTGAGCATCGCCTGGGTCATGTCCTGCATTTCGAAATGCCCAGGGGCGGCGCGGTGATCTGGGCGCACAGTGCGCAGCCCGTGGATATGCAACAGGTGTTCAGGCGCTTGTTGCAGCGGCGCATCGTCATTGCACCGGGGCAGTTGTTCAGTCTGCAAGGGCATTACCGGCAGAACCTGCGGATCAGCTACGCCATTGACTGGAGCGAGGACGTGGTGGCGGCCATCGAGGCGCTGGGGGAGGCGTTGCATCAGGCGCGCAATCGCTGAAGCGCACAGGAGCCGTCGATCCAAAGGATTTGCCAGACTCGTCTCCTACCTGTTATCTGTACGCCCATCCAGTGTCATCCATCCAGGTTTGCAGCGCGCAGTGACCTCTCAGTCCCCCATACTTCCGATGATCGAGCCGGTTCCTGTGCCAGCAGTCGGGACAAATGTTTATCGGGTCGCGGTGCGTGCCTTGTGCGAGTTCACCGCCAAGACCGGCGATCTGGATCTGCGTTTCACTCCCGCTCCCACGGCTCAGGAAGGTATTGCGGGGCATCGTACCGTGGCTTCCCGGCGCAGCCCCACGTATCAGGCCGAAGTCACGCTGCAAGGCCAATATCGGGAGTTGCAGGTCAAGGGGCGGGCTGATGGCTACGACCCGGAGCGCCATCAACTGGAAGAGGTGAAGACCTATCGCGGTGATTTCGATGCGATCCCGGCCAACCATCGGCAACTGCACTGGGCGCAATTGAAGGTCTATGGCTGGTTGTTGTGCCAGCGCGAGCAACGGGCCGATGTGACCCTGGCACTGGTGTACTTCAATATCGTCAGTGAAAAGGAAACCGTGTTGCGCGAGCGGCACGATGCCGAGTCGTTGCGGCTGTTCTTCGAAGCCCAGTGCGCGGTGTTCCTGAGGTGGGCCAGCCAGGAAATGGCCCATGTCGGGCAGCGCAATCAGATACTGACCGGGCTGAAATTTCCCCATGCCGAGTTTCGCCACGGCCAGCGCAGCCTCGCCGAGACGGTGTACAAGGCAGTCAGCAGCGGCCGTTGCCTGATGGCCCAGGCGCCCACGGGTATCGGCAAGACCCTGGGCACGCTGTTTCCCATGCTCAAGGCGATGCCGACCCGGCAGCTGGACAAGATCATCTTTCTCACTGCCAAGACGCCGGGGCGCAAGCTGGCCCTTGATGCACTTGAGGTATTGCGCGAGCGAGAGCCTGACTTGCCGGTGCGTGTGTTGGAACTGGTGGCGCGGGACAAGGCCTGCGAGCATCCGGACAAAGCCTGTCACGGTCAGTCCTGCCCCCTGGCCAAGGGCTTCTATGATCGTTTACCCGCCGCGCGGCAGGCGGCAGTCGATGCACCCTGGCTGGATCAGGCCGGGCTGCGGGACATTGCCTTGCAGCATGAGGTCTGTCCGTACTATCTCAGTCAGGAAATGGCCCGCTGGGCCGATGTGGTCATCGCCGACTACAACTATTACTTCGATCTGAGTGCCTTGCTCTTTGGTCTGGCCCAGCTCAACCAGTGGCGCGTGGCGGCACTGGTGGACGAGGCACACAACATGGTCGAGCGTTGCCGGCAGATGTACAGCGCCAGTCTCGATCAGCGCAGCCTCGACAACCTGCGCGACAGCGCCCCCGAGCAGCTGAAAAAGCCTCTGCAGAAGCTGCATCGGGCCTGGAATGCCCTGCACAAGGAACAGGTGCCGGACTATCAGGCCTATGCCACGCCGCCGGACAAGTTCCTTAACAGCCTGACCCAGTGCGTCACGGCTCTGGGTGATTACTTCAACGACCATCCCCAGGCGGTCGAGGGCGCGCTGCAAAGCTTCTATTTCGAGCTGATCCAGTTCATGCGCATCGCCGAGCTGTTCGACGAGCACTTCATCTTTGATATCAGCAAGCGCGAGGCAGGCCGACGCGCGCTGTCACGGCTGTGCTTGCGCAATGTGGTGCCGGCCGCCTTTATTGGTCCGCGACTGACGGCGGCACGCAGCACTGTGCTGTTTTCCGCGACCCTCAGCCCGCGCCATTACTACGCCGATCTGTTGGGCCTGCCCGGTGATACTGCGTGGATCGATGTCGATTCACCGTTTAATCGGGAACAGCTGGATGTGCAGGTCATCAGCCGCATTTCCACGCGTTATACCCATCGTCAGGCGTCCCTGGCGCCCATCGTCGAGCTGATGGCCGGGGAGTTTCAGCGGCGACCGGGCAACTATCTGGCGTTCTTCAGCAGCTTCGATTACCTGCAACAGGTATTCGAGCTGATGCAGCGCAGCCATCCGCATGTGACGCTATGGCAGCAGGCCAGGGGCATGAGCGAGGGCGAGCGCCAGGCATTTCTCGAGCGCTTTACCCCTAACAGTCAGGGTATTGGTTTCGCTGTCTTGGGTGGAGCGTTTGGCGAAGGCATCGACCTGCCGGGGGCGCGATTGATCGGCGCCTTTATCGCTACCTTGGGCCTGGCACAGTTCAACCCGGTCAATGAACAGCTCAAACAGCGAATGACCGCGCTCTATGGCGCCGCCGGTTACGACTACACCTACCTGTTCCCCGGTGTGCAGAAAGTGGTGCAGGCAGCGGGGCGGGTGATCCGTACTCAACAGGATCGCGGCGTGGTCATGCTGATTGATGATCGCTTTGCCGAGCGCAAGGTGCTCAATTTGCTGCCCGTCTGGTGGCAGCTCTAAAAGACTCAAGGGTTTAGGGATCGATAGGTGAGCAGGGTGGTCAAACTGCCAGTAAACTGTCGTGCAGGTCATTTTGTAGCTATTTCCTACAATGCAGAATCAAATTTCCCTGTCTGTCCATGGAGGTTTCGTATGAGTCTCAGTCCACTCGCCGGCAAGCTGGCTCCGGCACAACTGCTGGTCGATATCCCGCGACTGGTGACGGCCTATTATACCGGCCAGCCTGACGCCTCGGTGGCGACCCAGCGGGTGGCTTTCGGTACGTCCGGTCATCGCGGTACCTCCTTCGAGTTGGGCTTCAACGAATGGCATGTACTGGCTATCACTCAGGCCATCTGTCTGTATCGCCAGGCCAATGGTATCGATGGCCCGCTGTTTCTCGGCGCCGATACCCACGCCCTGTCGACCCCGGCCAGTGCCAGCGCCCTGGAAGTCCTGGCCGCCAATGGCGTACAGGTGATGATCGCCGAAAACGACGAATACACGCCGACGCCTGCGGTGTCCCACGCCATCATTTGCTACAACCGTGGCCGCACCAAGGGCCTGGCCGATGGCATCCTGATCACGCCGTCGCACAACCCGCCGGAAAGCGGTGGCTTCAAGTACAACCCGCCCAATGGCGGCCCGGCTGAAAGCGATGTCACCAAGTGGATTGAAACCAAGGCCAATGAGCTGTTGGCGGCGAAGCTGGCAGGTGTGCAGCGCATCAGTTACGAGCAGGCCCTGCGTGCCGACACTACTCATCGTCACGACTACCTCAATACCTATGTCGCCGATCTGCAAAACGTCATCGACATGGACGCCATTCGCGGCGCCGGTCTGCGCCTGGGTGTGGACCCTCTGGGCGGGGCGGGGGTCAATTATTGGTCGGCCATCGCCGAGCATTACAAGCTCAACCTGGAAGTGGTGAACAAGTTCGTCGACCCGACTTTCCGCTTCATGACCGTCGACTGGGATGGCCGCATCCGCATGGACCCGTCCTCCAGCCACGCCATGCAGGGCCTCATCGGCCTCAAGGACCGTTTCCAGGTGGCCTTCGCCTGTGACCCGGACCATGACCGCCACGGCATTGTCACCCCGACCGGCGGCCTGCTGGCGCCGAACAGCTACCTGGCGGTGTCCATCGATTATCTGTTCCAGAACCGTCCGCACTGGCGTGCCGACGCCGCCGTGGGCAAGACCGTGGTCAGCAGCGGCCTGATCGACCGCGTTGCCGCACGTCTGGGGCGGCGTCTCTATGAAGTGCCGGTGGGCTTCAAGTACTTTGCTCAAGGCCTGTTCGAAGGTTCGTTGGGCTTTGGCGGCGAAGAAAGCGCCGGGGCGTCGTTCCTGCGCAAGGATGGTTCGGTGTGGACCACCGACAAGGACGGCCTGATTCCGGCGCTGCTGGCTGCCGAAATCACTGCACGCAAAGACCGCGACCCGAGTGAGATCTATAACGCCCTGACAGAAGAGTTGGGTGAGCCGCGTTCCGTGCGGGTCGACGCCAAGGCCAGCCCGGCGCAGAAAGCGCTACTGAGCAAGTTGTCGCCGGAGCAGGTGACCTCCACTGAATTAGCGGGGGAGCCGATCCAGAGCATCCTCAGCCATGCGCCGGGCAACGACCAGGCCATTGGCGGCCTGAAAGTCATGACCGCCAACGGCTGGTTCGCCGCACGACCATCGGGCACCGAGGATATCTACAAGATCTACGCCGAGAGCTTCATTGGCGATGATCACCTCAAGCGTCTGGTGGCAGAGGCGCAGGTGTTGGTGGATGGGGCGATTGCGCCCAAGTAATTGCGAACGGGTTGGGGCCAACTCAACTGTCTGATTGGAGTGGGAATGTGTAGGAGCTGCAGAAGGCTGCGAATGGGCTCTAGACCGCTATCGCAGCCTTCGGCAGCTCCTACCGGGCCGGGTTGATAAGACACCGGTTCGTAACGGCGATAAAAAACCCCGCTTTCTTGCGAAAGCGGGGTTTTTCGTTACAGGCCTCAGGCCACGTCAACCAACACGATCTCGCTGTCATTGATCGCCGTTACCCGCAGCACGCGCTCATCCTGGACGGCCACACCGTCGCGGGCATTGGCGGTCACGCCATTGACCTCAATGGCGCCGGTGGCGGGCACCAGGTAAGCGCGGCGCCCTGCATCCAGATGGTACTCGGCGCTTTCCCCGGCTTTCAGGTTGGCGGCCACCAGACGGGCATTGGCGCGGATTCGCAAGCTTTGGTCATCGCCTTGCTTGCCGCTGGCCAGGGTCACAAAGCCTTCACGGCCGTCCTTGGGAAAGGGCTTGGCACCCCATGACGGCGGGGCGCCGGTTTCGTCGGGCATGATCCAGATCTGGAAGATCTTGGTCGCTTCGTTTTCCAGGTTGTACTCGCTGTGGGCGATGCCAGTGCCTGCACTCATCACCTGCACATCGCCAGCCTCGGTGCGGCCCTTGTTGCCCAGGTTATCTTCGTGGGTGATGGCGCCTTCACGGACATAGGTAATGATCTCCATGTCGCGGTGCGGGTGTTTCGGGAACCCTGTACCGGACTGGATCACGTCGTCGTTCCATACCCGCAGGTTGCCCCAACTCATGCGTTGCGGGTCGTAGTACTCGGCGAACGAGAAGTGGTGGTGAGCGTTCAGCCAGCCGTGGTTGGCACCGCCCAGAGAGTTGAAAGGTCGTAATTGCAGCATTGTGGCCTCCAGAGCAGGGCTGCCGGAGGGTGTCCGGGGCCTGCTGAACGTGGTTGATGGAGCCATTCTGCGGCGGTTAAATATCTAATAAAAGAGTAAATTGTGCGTGATAACAATCGATATATTAGATGATTTGTGGAGGGGTTTTTGTTGGAACGAGGCTCTGGCGAGTGTGTTGGAAGCGGGTAACACGCTGACAATCAAGCATTTTGCTGGAGCTGATGGGCAAATGGGGTGACCATAGGCATCCTTCGCCCTTGAGCCACTTCCGGAGCCTGCGTGCCTGTCGACACCCCGCCTGATTCATCATCCCTGCTGGAACCCGAACTGACCCCGCCACAACGCCTGCCGCTGTTCAGACGCCTGCTGGCACGGCTGGCCGGGCGCGGCCTCAATGGCTTGCGCGCCCAGCATGTGCCCTCCTGGCGTCAGGGACGTGCCGATGGCTACCTGGATGGGCATCTGGAAGGCATGGACGAGGGGTATGCCGAAGGACGTCGGGATGGCATCGAGGAGGGGCGTCAGGTGTTGCTGATTCGCGATACCCGGCCTGACGTCCATCGCGGGCCCAGGGTCGACGATCATCTGTTCGATGACTGGCGCATGGCCCTGACCCCGGAACTGCGCAAGCGGATCAAGGCCGATGTTGCCCTGAAGTTACCGCCGCATGCCCAACCCAGCGTTGCGCAATGGAAAATGATCTTCAGCGATACGCCGTCCACCTATGTGATTGCCGGGGCGGGCGCGGGCAAATCGACCTCGCTGGTGCTGCGCATCATGCTGCTGCACCACTACCTGGGCTTCGAATTGGGCGCCATGACGGTGGTGACCTTCACCCGCGAGTCGCGACGGGACTTCATCAACAAGCTTATCGAAGTAATGGCCCTGTGGGGGCATAGCCTGGACCAGCGCCAGGCCCGCGAGCTGGTCAGGACCTTTCACTCGCGCATCCTGCCCCTGGTGCGCAGTCTGCCGGGTTTCGCCCAGCTCCAGGCCTTCGAAAACCTTGGCAGCAGCAACGAAGCCCTGGCCGACAGCAATCCCTTCGACCTGCGTATCAACGACGCTCAGCGCCAGCAAATGAACCTCTGCTATCGGGATCTGTACGCGCAAAATCAGCGTTTTCGCGAAGTCATGCTGCCGTTGTATCGCCATGCCTTGCAGCTCAAGGCGCTGGAAAGGGACCACCCGGATGTGCAGAAACGCATGGCGGTCACCGAGCTATCCTCGAAACGGGATGAAGAGTTGTGCGATATCGTTGAAGATCTCTGGTTTCGGGCGGGTTGCTGGCCAATAAATGGAATTAAGTCTGTACGGCAAGTATTTGAAATAAATGGTTTTTCATTCTCCGTTCATGGCTACCTTGAAGAGTTGGATGCCTGGGTGGTGCTGGGTTTTGACGCCAGCGAGGACCAGCAAATGAAGCGTTCCGGCGCTAAATTGCCGGTATGGGCGGAATGGGTGATAAAGCGCACCCTGTTTCAAGCTTTCTGCGATAAGCCATTGATATGGCTTGATAAATACCAAGATATAAAGCGTTTTCCTGCTGCCTTGGCTGAACAGGCGGTGGCCGGGCCCGGCTTCGACTACAAGCTCAAGGGCGAGCTGAGCGGCGCGCCTTTGCTCGACTGTTTCGTGACGGCGGCCAGCTTTATCGAAAACCTTGGGCTGGATGTTCCGGCGGCCGTGGCCGAGATGAGTTTTGCCGATAATGACCCGGACCGGTTTTTCTTCGAGGCCCTGAGCCTGTTCTGGAAAACATTCGAAAATCGTCTGCTGGACCAGACACCTCCGGTGATGACCTATAACCGCATGTTCGCCCTGTTCGGTGAGAACACCCCGGAGAACCTCAAGCTGGTCAGCAATGAGGTGTTGCGGCCGCTGTCCCACTTGATGATCGACGAATTCCAGGATGTGTCGCCGCAAATCGTGTCGTGGCTGCGCGCCAGCCTGCGGGAAATTCGCAGCCGTGGTCCTGCCATGCATGTGGGGCGTACTGCGCAGCGGTCGTCGCTGCTCTGTGTCGGCGACGACTGGCAGTCGATCTATGGCTGGCGCGGCAGTTCGCCGAAATACTTCATGGAATTCCCCAAGGCGTTTTCCTCCCCGGCCACGACCCGGGTGATGCTCAGCGATAACTATCGCAGTCATCAGCACATCATTGATGCGGCCGAGCATATTGTCCGGGCCGCTCCAGCCATTGCCGGGAAGAAGGCCAAGGCTGCGGGCGCGGTGCAGGAACTGTTGCCGGTGACGGTACTGGATCGGGATGATCTGGCCTTGAGTCAGCGTGTCCTTGAGCATTATCACGATGGCGATTCCATCCTGCTGCTGTATCGCAAGAACAGCGAGAAGGCGTCGTTCAGCCCCGAGTTACAGGCGCTGATCGATTCTGACCAAGGGCAGGCGCCGGGGCTGCGGCGCATCAAGCAATTGAGCTATCACAGCTCCAAAGGCCTGCAGGCCGATGCGGTGTTCCTGCTCGGTGACTGTCAGCACCTGACGCGTTCGCCCTACAAGAACCAGGTCTATCGTCTTGCCGGGCTGGGTGATGCGGGGGAGGTTGAGCCCTACGACAAGGCGCAGCAGGATGAAGTACTGCGCCTGGCCTATGTCGCCATTACTCGTGCCGTACGCCATTGTTACTGGTTTATCGACAGCCCGGGCGGTGACGCGGCGACGGCCGCCAAAGCTTCGGATCGGGTTGCGTCGGACAAGGCGTTTTTCGAGGATCTGCGTAGCAATCTGCACAAAAAGGGCGTCGCCTGATGCCCTTTCGCTACGCCCGGAGCTCAGGAAATCCGGGCGGTCTGGGAGGGGAAGAGTTCCAGCTCGGCTTCTATGGCTTCGATAATGACTTCGACGTCGGAGGCATTCATCACGGTTGAACAGGGCAGGCCGGCAATGGCTATGAGGGTCTCGCCGCTGGCTCGATCGAAAAGTCGCGCCACCATGCTACTGGGAGCATCCATGTTGGCTTCGAAGCCCACCGGATGGAAATACCAGCGCATCAGCTGACAGGCGTTGGGGAACGTGACTTTACTCATGGCTCTATTCATGGGCCCACCTTCTGAATTCAATCGAACAATTTACGAGCTCCAATAACGAAAGGCGCGATCTGCCAGACACCCCACCTGGCCTTTGGCCAAAGCGCGAATCTGATCAGACCGGATGGAAACTAAACGTAGCACCGGAAAAGGTATATCAGAAAGAATTCCACTCGTTCAATGAAAAAAATCTCATTTTCTTGACGTGCGTCAACTCCTTTATTCCTGGCGGTTATTTAAGGGGGCAGGCAAAGATTTTTTTGCTTTTTAGTCGCAGATATGGCGTTTAGCCACAGGCGTACAGGGGGGAAGAAATTTTCTCAGGTTGATCGTTTGCGCGCTTGACAGGCGGCTTGCCAACTTTATGAGGTTCAACTAAAGACGGCCTAAGCATTAATACTTTTTAGCGGAGTTATTGGAGTAAATTGACGTCAAAAAATATATTTATATTTTGACTGGAGGAAGTTTCAAGAGTGGCCGATAAAGGTATTAGAGCGCCGGGGACTTTCTTGACAGTCGCGCTTGCATGATCGAGAGGGCTTCGAGACCCTCCACTCTGATTGTTGCACGGATGCTCTCTGTGAATTTCTGAAGAGACCGATGCCATGTCGATACGCAATATGAATATCGCGCCGCGTGCATTCCTGGGGTTTGCCTTCATCGCCTTGCTGGTGATTGCGCTGGGGGTTTTTGCGGTCAACCGGATGTCAATGATTCGCCAGGCCACTACCGATATGGACACCAACATGCTGCCCAGCATCGGTTTTTTGGGCGACATGACCGAAAATGCCCTGCGCCTGCGCATTACCGCCTTCCGTACGCTGATCAATCGCGAGCCTGACGCCCTGCGGCAAACGGATGAGCGCATCCGTGAATTGATTGGCAAGTTGCAGAAGGCGACGGAAAGTTATGAGGCCTTGCCTTCCGATGGCGAAGAAAAGGAAGTCACCCGACAATTCGATGCGACGCTGAAAAGCTATTTGGCGATCCAGCAGCAGGTTCTGGAATTGTCCCATCAGGACAAGCTGGAAGAGATGAGAACTCTCATCAATACGCGATTGAAAGATCACACCGACTTGATGGGCGAACAACTTAATAAACTGGTCGCAATCAATAAAGCCGGGGCCAGGCAGGCGTCTGTCGAAGCCGGTGGCAATTATGATCGGGCCAATCTGGCGATTATCGGCGTCTGCGCCCTGGCAGTCGTGTTGACCGTTCTGCTGGCCTGGATCCTGACCCGCAGCATTGTTGTGCCGCTGGAACGGGCATTGCGTGCCGCCGAGGCGATTTCCGAAGGCAATCTGACCCGGCGAATCGAAGTCGACGGCGGCGATGAGCCCGCGCGTCTGCTTGCCGCGTTGACGGTCATGCAAGGCAATCTGCGCCGGACCATCGAGCAGATCTCCGGTTCAGCCACGCAGTTGGCGTCGGCGGCCACCGAGCTTAGTGCGGTGACGGAGGAGTCTTCACGCGGGTTGCAACAGCAGAACGACGAAATCGAGCAGGCGGCCACGGCGGTCAACGAAATGACCGCGGCGGTCGAAGAAGTGGCGCGTAATGCCGTATCGACGTCCGAGGCGTCGCAACAATCCAACCAGACCGCGCGCCAGGGCCGTGACAAGGTGCTTGAGACGGTCAAGTCGATCCAGTCCATGGCCCAGGACATTCACGCCACCTCCGGCCTGGTAGAAGGCCTGGCGACCCAGGGGCGGGATATTGGCAAGGTACTGGACGTGATTCGCTCCATTGCCGAACAGACCAACCTGCTGGCTCTGAACGCGGCCATTGAGGCGGCGCGGGCGGGTGAGGCGGGCCGGGGCTTTGCCGTAGTAGCGGATGAAGTGCGTGCCCTGGCTCATCGCACGGCGCAATCGACTCAGGAAATTGAACAAATGGTTGCCGGCATTCAGGCCGGCACCGGCGGTGCGGTGGAGTCCATGGCCAGCAGCACTCAGCGCACCCAGGCCACCCTGACCCTGGCCCGTGCGGCCGGTGAGGCTCTGGAGCAGATTACCGACGCCATTTCCCAGATCAACGAGCGCAACCTGGTGATCGCCAGCGCCTCCGAAGAACAGGCCCAGGTGTCCCGTGAGGTGGACCGCAACCTGGTCAATATCCGTGATCTGGCGGCGCAGTCGGCGGCGGGGGCCAACCAGACCAGCGCAGCAAGCCATGAACTTTCGCGCCTTGCGGTGGATCTCAACGTGATGGTGTCGAAATTTGTGATTTGACGCTATCGACCAGGACGAGAGTGAATCTGTGGGAGCGAATTCATTCGCGAATGCGCCAGTACATCCGACGAATTTCTGTCGTCTGAAATACTGCTTTCGCTAATTAATTCGCTCCCACGGAGTGTGTTTGATTCAGAAGGTATCGCGGTGTTGGATCAATCCCGATAAAAAACCTGAACCAGGTGATAACCGAATTTGCTCTTGACCGGCCCGTGCACCGTGCGCAGGGGCTTTTTGAAGATTACCTGGTCGATGGCGCCGACCATCTGGCCGGGCCGTACTTCACCCAGGTCGCCACCGCGTTTGCCGGACGGGCAGGTGGAGTATTTTTTTGCCAGCACATCGAAGGCCTCACCCTTGGCGATGCGTTGCTTGAGCTGTTCCGCTTCTTCGGCGGTTTTCACCAGAATGTGTCTAGCCTGGGCTTTCATTTCGTAATATCGCCAGTCAAAAAAGGCTGCCATTATGCCGGATGTCACGTCGAGGCGCGTCCATCACAGTCGTCGGGCGTGGGTGTTGTAACGATCAACGACTTTCTCATTTATCTCTGTGGTGTTGTTTATGGATTTTCCGGCGTTGTTGAAGGTTCTGGCCAGCCAGGATGGATCGGACCTCTATCTTTCCACCGGCGCACCACCCTGCGCGAAGTTCAATGGCGTCCTGCGCCCGGTCGGCACCGACAAACTCAAGCCCGGTGAGGTGGCGGTCATTGCCGAGAACCTCATGGATGAAGAGCAGCGGGCCGAGTTCCACCGCGAACTGGAGATGAATCTGGCGGTGTCCCTGGCCGGTATCGGTCGGTTCCGGATCAATATCTTCATGCAGCGCAACGAAGTGTCTATCGTCGCGCGCAATATCAAGCTCGACATTCCGCGCTTCGAAGACCTGCACCTGCCACCTATCCTGCTCGACGTGATCATGGAGAAGCACGGCCTGGTGCTGTTTGTCGGCGCCACCGGCTCGGGTAAATCCACTTCCCTGGCGTCGCTGATCGACTACCGCAACCGTCACGCCAGCGGCCACATCATTACCATCGAAGACCCGGTTGAATACATTCATCGGCACAAGAAATCCATCATCAATCAGCGCGAAGTCGGCGTGGATACCCGCAGTTTCCATGCGGCGCTGAAAAACACTCTGCGCCAGGCACCAGATGTGATCCTGATCGGCGAGATCCGCGACCGGGAAACCATGGAGCACGCCCTGGCGTTTGCCGACACCGGCCACCTGGCGATTTCCACTCTGCACGCCAATAACGCCAACCAGGCCCTGGACCGCATCATCAACTTCTTCCCGGAAGAACGCCGCCCGCAGCTGTTGCATGACCTGGGCAACAACCTCAAGGCCTTTGTTTCCCAACGCCTGGTCAAGACCCATGACGGCTCGCGCCGGGCAGCAGTGGAAGTAATGATGGGTACGCCGACGGTGCGCGACTTCATTCAGCGCAACGAATTCGGTGAGCTCAAGGCGCTGATGGAAAAGTCTTCGATCATGGGCATGCAGACCTTCGACAGCGCGCTGTTCGACCTGGTGGTGGAGGGCGCGATCAGCGAAGAAGAGGCGCTGAAGAATGCCGACTCGGCCAACAACGTCCGCCTGCGCCTGAAGTTGCACACCGAAGGCGGGGTTAAACCGACCATGACCGCAGCGCCGCGAGCGCCCCGTGCCGCCACCGATATCAACTCGGCGGATTGGGGCCTGGTGGGTGAGAATGATGGGCTGGAGCGGTAGGCCAGATTCATTTCGATTCTGAATTGATATCTGTAGGAGCTGCCGAAGGCAGCGAATGGGTTCTACCTGATAGACCGCTATCGCAGCCTTCGGCAGCTCCTACAAATCCAGGTCCGCGCCTTAGCGCGCCAGCCACCCTCCATCCACATTCCACGCCGCCCCGCGCACCTGGCTGCCGGCGTCGCTGGCGAGGAACAGCACCAGTTCACCCAGTTGCGACGGCGTGACAAACTCCAGTGAGGGCTGTTTCTCGGCCAGCAGTTCATTCTTCGCCTGTTCCAGATCTCCCGTGGCCGCGCCCCGGGCGTCGATCTGTTGCTGCACCAGCGGGGTCAGCACCCAGCCGGGGCAGATGGCGTTGCAGGTGATGGGCGTAGTCGCAGTTTCCAGGCCGACCACCTTGGTCAGGCCGATGACCCCGTGCTTGGCCGCGACATAGGCCGCTTTGCCCGTGGAGCCGACCAGGCCGTGCACCGAGGCGATATTGATGATCCGTCCCCAGTTCCTGCTGCGCATGCCGGGCAGGCACAGGCGCGTGCTGTGGAACACCGACGACAGGTTGATGGCGATGATTGAATCCCAGCGTTCCACGGGGAAGTCCTCGACCGCGTCGACATGCTGGATACCGGCGTTATTGACCAGGATATCCACGCCGCCGAACTCGCGTTCGGCGTAGGCGACCATGTCGGCGATCTGCTCAGCCTTGCTGACATCCGCAGGGTGATGGCCGGCCTTGACCCCAAAGGCCTGGACTTGCGCCAGTGCTGCCGAGGCGTCGCCAAAGCCGTTGAGAATCAGGTTGGCGCCGGCCTTGGCCAGGCTCAGGGCGATACCCAGGCCAATGCCGCTGGTGGAGCCGGTAACCAGTGCGGTTTTGCCGTGCAGACTCATATGCAGTTCCTCAAACAATGCCGGTGGCGTAGAAAGTGCCGATGACCACGAAAACGGCCAGGGTCTTGATGATGGTGATGCTGAAAATGTCGCGATAAGCCTCGCGGTGGGTCAGGCCGGTAACAGCCAGCAGGGTGATGACTGCGCCATTGTGCGGCAGCGTATCCATGCCGCCGCTGGCCATGGCGGCGACGCGGTGCAGTACTTCCATGGGGATATTGGCCGCGTGAGCGGCGCTGATGAAGGTGTCGGACATGGCTGCCAGAGCAATGCTCATGCCCCCCGAGGCAGAACCGGTGATCCCGGCCAGCAGGGTGACGGTAATCGCCTCGTTGACCAGCGGGTTGGGAATGCTTTTCAGCGCATCGGCCAGCACGAGAAAGCCGGGCAGGGACGCGATCACTGCGCCGAAACCGTATTCCGAGGCGGTGTTCATGGCCGCCAGCAGTGCACCACCGACCGCGCTTTTGGTGCCTTCGGCAAGTTTGTTGCGAATGGCCGAGAAGCCGAACGCCAGTACGATGAGGATGCCGACCAGCAGCGCCGCTTCCACGGCCCAGATTGCCGTGACCTTGCCCACTTCGGTCTGAATTGGCGCGGCCATGCCGGGCAATGCCAGGGTGTGAGTCTTGCCGTACCACTGGGGAATCCAGTGAGTGAACAGCAGGTTCATGACCCCGACCAGCACCAGTGGCGACAAGGCGATCCAGGGGTTGGGCAGTTTGATGTCTTCGGCGGTTTCCGGCTCGTTGCGCAGCTCGGTGCCATAGCCCTCGCCGGAACGCTGGGCCTTGTTGCGCTGGCGCTGCAGATACAACAGGCCTGCGCAGACCACGAACAGCGTGCCGATCAGCCCCAGCCATGGCGCCGCCCAGGCGGTGGTATTGAAGAAGGTAGTGGGGATGATGTTCTGGATCTGCGGGGTGCCGGGCAGGGCGTCCATGGTGAAGGAAAACGCGCCGAGGGCGATGGTCGCCGGAATCAGGCGCTTGGGGATATTGCTCTGGCGGAACATTTCTGCGGCAAACGGGTAGACCGCGAAGACCACGACGAACAGCGAAACGCCGCCGTAGGTCAGCAGCGCACAGACCAGCACGATCACCAGCATCGCCTGGCGGGTACCGAGCAGGCGGATGGCTGCAGCGACGATGGAGCGGGAAAAACCGGACAGCTCGATCAGCTTGCCGAATACGGCGCCAAGCAGAAACACCGGAAAGTACAGCTTGATGAAGCCGACCATTTTGTCCATGAACACCCCCGTGAAAGCAGGGGCGACAGCAGCCGGGTCGGTCAACAGGACCGCGCCGAGGGCCGCAATGGGGGCAAAGAGGATGACGCTGTAACCACGGTAGGCCGCCAGCATGAGCAAGGCGAGGGCTGCCAGGGCGATGATGACACTCATCGGGGGTATCTCCAGTGTTGTTATTGTTTTTTGGTCGCGGGTGGGCCGCACACTGGGTATAGCGGGTTTTGTGCCAGTTTGTTAACTGATTGATTTTTAATGATTTAATTTTGTTTTATTGATCGGGGAACAGGATGTTGTCTCGAAATTGAGACTGGCGCTGTCGTGTAGGAGCCGCAGGAGAGTAGCTTGCCCGCGATAGCGATAATCAGCTCCCTGAAAATATAGCGGATGTACCGATGTCTTCGCGGGCAAGCCCCACTCCTGCAGGCAGTCCATATTTCGAGAAAAAAGTCTCTTTATTGAGACTCCGCCATCCCCAGCGCCGCCATCTTCTTGTACAGCGTCGAACGCCCGAGCCCCAGTTGGCTGGCGGCCTGGCCGACATTCCCTGCGCACTGCAGCAAAGTGGCTTCGATCAAGTGCCGGTCGAAGCGCTGCCGGGCCTGGCTGAAGGTTTCGAAGTGCTGCGGCAGTGCCTGCTCCGGCGACGTCGCCAGCGGGCTCAAGGGGCCGATGGCGGTGCGGATGGCGCGCACGTCGAGTATAGGTTCATCGCTGAGCAGGGCCGCCCGTTCCAGTACGTTGCGCAGCTCACGGATATTGCCCGGCCAGGCATGCTGCGCCAGCAGGGCCAGAGCGGCGGGGTGCAACTCATGCTGACTGCGCAGCTCTTCAAGAATGGCTTCGCTGAGCGCAGGCAGGTCGTCCAGACGCTCGCGCAGGGGCGGCACCTGAATCGGCAGCACGCTCAAGCGGTAATACAGGTCCGCACGGAACGCGCCGCGTTTGATGGCGGCTTCCAGATCGATAGAGGTGGCGGCGATCACTCGTATATCGCTCTGCACCAGTTCATTGGAACCTACGGCTTCGTACTCCTTTTCCTGCAAGACGCGGAGCAGTTTGCTTTGCAGCGGCAGGGGCATATCGCCGATCTCATCGAGAAACAGCGTGCCGCCCTGGGCCAGTTGCAATTTGCCAGGTTTGGCCTTGCGCTCGGCACCGGTAAAGGCGCCGGGGGCAGTGCCGAAGAATTCGGCTTCGAGCAGGGCTTCGGGAATGGCCGCGCTGTTGATGCTGACAAACGCCTTATGTGCCCGGGGCGAGGCGCTGTGGATGGCGTGGGCGAGCAGTTCCTTGCCGGTGCCGGTTTCGCCGAGCAAAAGCACCGGTGAGTCGGCGCTGGCACCCCGCCGGGCCCGGCGCTTGACCTCCAGGCTGGCAGCGCTGGTACCGATAAAGTGGGCAAAGCTGTACTTGGCCTGACGGGCGCGCAGCAGTGAGCGGGTCGAGGCCAGTTCCTGCTGCATGCTCTGGAAACGTTTGAGCAAGGGGGACAGGGCATGCAGCTCATCGAACAGGGCAAAACCGATGGCGCCGATCACCGCGCCGGCCGCGTCCTGGATCGGCAGGCGCATGACCACCAGCGGGTCCTTGGTGGTGTCCATCATGTCCAGCAGGATCGGCCGACCATCATTTACCACCTGACGCAGCAGGCTGCCGGGGATGACCTTTTCACAGGGCTGGCCCACTGCCAGGGAAGCATCTTGCAGGCCGAAGCGCCGGGCATAGCGCTCGTTGATCCAGACAATCCGTGCATCTTTGTCGACGATGACTGTGCCTTCGCTGGATTGCTCGATGATCTCGAACAATGAACGTATCGCCAACTGCCGTACCCGGCGATAGTCCTTGAGGTTGTCGTCGTTCATAAGGTCTTCCGTTACCTGGCGTGAATGCCGCTGCGGATCAGTTGAAACCCGGATGCGCGGCGGCCAGCAGCTCCTTGGTGTAAGGGTGTTGCGGTGCGTCGAATACATCGTGACTGGCACCACGTTCAACCACTTTACCGTCCTTGACCACGATCAGGTCGTGGGCCAGGGCGCGGACAACCGCCAGGTCATGGCTGATAAACAGGTACGTCAGGCCGTGTTTTTCCTGAAGCTGACGCAGCAGAGCTACAACTTGTTTCTGTACGGTACGATCCAGAGCCGAGGTCGGCTCGTCCAGCAGGATCAGCGCCGGTTTGAGCACCAGGGCCCGGGCAATGGCGATCCGCTGACGCTGGCCCCCGGAAAATTCGTGGGGGTAACGGTGACGGCTCTGTGGGTCGATGCCGACTTCTTCGAGGACGCGAATCACCTCGATCTCGCATTGCCCCGGTGTCAGCTGACTATGCACTTCCAGGCCTTCGCTGATGATCTGCGCCACGGACATGCGTGGGCTGAGGCTGCCGTAAGGATCCTGAAACACCACCTGCATCTGCTTGCGCCAGGGGCGCATTTGCTTCTGGTTGAGACAGTCCAGAGACTGCCCCTGAAAGCGAATACTGCCACGCGAGGCCAGCAGGCGCAGGATTGCCTGACCAAGTGTCGATTTGCCGGAGCCGGATTCGCCGACGATGCCCAGGGTTTTGCCGCGCTCGATGCTCAGGCTGATGTCGTCGACTGCCTTGAGATATTCCTTGTGCCGCCGCAGGATGCCGCCGCCCAGGGAGAACCAGACCCGCAGATTGTCCACTTCCAGGACTTTCTCGCGGCTGTCTCGTGGCAGTGGTTCGCCTGCGGGTTCGGCGTCCAGGAGCAGGCGGCTGTAGGGGTGTTGCGGCTGCTTGAACAGCAGATGGCAATTGGACTGCTCGACGATTTCGCCGGCACGCATCACGCAGACCCGCTGGGCCACACTGTGCACCAGATTGAGGTCATGGCTGATCAGCAGCAGTGACATGTTCAGGCGCTGTTGCAGTTCCTTGAGCAACAGCAGGATCTTGCGCTGCACGGTGACGTCCAGGGCCGTGGTCGGCTCGTCGGCAATCAGCAGCTCCGGTTCGCAGGCCAGGGCCATGGCGATCATCACCCGTTGCCGCTGGCCGCCGGACAGCTCGTGGGGATAAGCCTTGAGACGTTTTTGCGGATGCTGGATGCCCACCAGTTCGAGCAATTCGAGGATGCGCTTCTGCGCCGCCTTGCCGCTCAGGCCACGGTGCAGCAGGAGGGTTTCGCCAATCTGCTTGGACACCGTATGCAACGGATTCAGGGAGGTCATCGGCTCCTGGAAGATCATGGCTATGCGGTTGCCGCGCAGCTGACGCAGGGTGCGAGCGTCGGCGCCCAGCAGTTGCTGGCCGCGATAGCGGATGCTACCGGTGCTGACGGTACCGTTCTGGGGCAGCAGTTGCAGGATCGAATGGGCGGTTACCGACTTGCCGGAACCCGACTCGCCAACCAGCGCCAGGCATTCACCGGCGCGGATATCCAGGCACAGGTCCTTGACCACCGTCTGCCCACTGAATGCCACGTCGAGGTTGCGGATCTCGATCAGGTTTTCTGCGTTTTCGTTCATGTCGTCCGACATTCAGGACCTCGGATCAAAGGCGTCACGGAGCGCCTCGCCAATGAAAACCAACAGCGACAGGATCAGCGCCAGGGTAAAGAACGCTGTCAGACCCAGCCACGGTGCCTGCAGGTTCTGTTTGCCCTGGCCTATCAGCTCACCCAGGGACGCGCTGCCCGCCGGCATGCCGAAGCCGAGGAAATCCAGGGCGGTGAGGGTGGAAATGGCACCGGTGAGAATAAACGGCAGGTAGCTCAGGGTCGCATTCATGGCGTTGGGCAGGATGTGCCGCAGGATCACCTTGCGGTCATCCAGGCCCAGGGCCCGGGCGGCCTTGACGTATTCCAGGTTGCGGCCACGCAGGAACTCGGCGCGTACCACGTCGACCAGGGCCAGCCAGGAGAACAGCGCCATGATGCCCAGCAGCCACCAGAAGTTCGGTTCAACGAAGCCCGAGAGAATGATCAGCAGGTACAGCACCGGCAACCCGGACCAGACTTCCAGCAGGCGCTGGCCGATCAGGTCGACCCAGCCGCCGTAGTAGCCTTGCAGGGCACCGGCGGCGATGCCGATCAGAGCGCTGATGGCGGTCAGGGCGAGGGCAAACAGGATCGACACCCGCGCGCCAAAGATCACTCGGGCCAGTACGTCCCGGGCCTGGTCGTCGGTGCCCAGCCAGTTGGTGGTGGTGGGCGGGCTCGGCGCCGGGCCGGACAAGTCGTAGTTGGGTGTGTCGTCGCTGAACGGAATCGGCGGGAACAGCATCCAGCCGCCATCCTTGGTGATCAACTGGTGTACATATTCGCTGCGGTAGTCTGGCTGGAACGGCAGTTGCCCGCCAAACTCCTGCTCGGTGTAACGCTTGAGCGCCGGGAAGTACAGGGAGCCGTGATAGCTGACCACCAGTGGCTTGTCGTTGGCGATCAACTCGCCGCCCAGGCTCAGCAAAAACAGAAGGCAGAACAGCCATAGCGACCACCAGCCACGGCGGTTATTGCGAAAGCGTTCGAAACGGCGACGGGCCAGCGGAGACAACTCGGACATCAGGCGTTCCTCGCGCTGAAGTCGATTCGCGGGTCGACCAGGGTGTAACAGATATCGCCCACCAGTTTTATCAGCAGGCCGAACAGGGTGAAGATAAACAGCGAACCGAACACCACGGGATAATCCCGGGAAACGGCGGCTTCGTAGCTCATGCGACCAAGTCCATCGAGGGAGAAAATTACTTCGATCAGCAGGGAACCGGCAAAGAACACACTGATAAACGCTTGGGGTATGCCGGAAACCACCAGCAGCATGGCGTTGCGGAACACATGGCCATACAACACCCGGCGTTCGGTCATGCCCTTGGCCCGGGCAGTGACCACGTATTGGCGGGTGATTTCATTGAGGAAGGAGTTCTTGGTCAGGATGGTCAGGGTGGCGAAACCGCCGATGACCAGGGCTGAAACCGGCAATACCAGATGCCAGAAATAGTCGGCGACCTTGCCGGTGGTCGAGAGTGTGTCGAAGTTTTCCGAGACCAGACCGCGTACCGGAAACCAGTTGAGCCAGGTGCCACCGGCAAAGACCACGATCAGCAGCATGGCGAACAGGAACGCCGGCATGGCGTAGCCGATGATGATTGCCGTGCTGCTCCAGATATCGAAATGGCTGCCGTGTTTGACCGCCTTGCGAATCCCCAGAGGGATAGATACCAGATAGGTCAGCAGCGTGGCCCACAGCCCGAGAGAGATGGATACCGGCATCTTCTGTTTGATCAAATCGGTGACCTTGGCGCCACGAAAGAAGCTGTTACCAAAGTCCAGCTGCGCATAGTTCTTCAGCATCAGCCACAGGCGTTCGTGCAAGGGCTTGTCGAAGCCGTATTGGTGTTCGATTTCCTTGATCAGCTTGGGGTCCAGACCTCGGGCGGCGCGGGATTGGGTGTTCATGGATTCCGCTGGCGCCGCGCCGGGTGCCATGGCACCGCCTATCCCTTGCAGACGGGCGATGGCTTGCTCCACTGGACCGCCCGGCGCGGCCTGCACGATAAAGAAGTTGACCAGCAGAATGCACAGCAGGGTCGGGATGATCAGCAGCAGCCTGCGCAATAGATAACCGAGCATCACTGCATCTCCGAAACAAGGGCTGAGGCGCCGCGCCTGGCGGCAAACTCTTCATTGGTCAGCGGGGTCGGGCTGACCTCCCACCAGGTGTCGATGGCCTCGCCATTGGCGGCCTGGGTCTTCGGAATGCCGAAACGGTTCCACCACACGGTGGAGGAACCGGGCGGGTAGTAGTTGGGAATCCAGTAGTAGCCCCACTGCAGCACGCGATCCAGGCAATGGGCGTAGTTGACCATCTCGTTCTTGTTGTCAGCCTTGACCAGCCCGGCGATCAGGCTGTCCACGGCCGGGTTCTGCAAGACCATGTAGTTGCTGGAGCCGGGATCGCGGGCGACTTTCGAACCGAAGTTGTTGAACAGCTCGGAGCCGGGGGAGGACGACACCGAATAGCCGGTGACGATCATGTCGTAGTCCCGGGCCATGACGCGGTTCAGGTACTGCGCGGCGTCGATGCGGCGAATATCGAAGTGGATGCCGATTTGCGCCAGGGTGCGTTTGTACGGCAGCAACAGGCGTTCGAAACCGGCCTGGCCGTTGAGGAAGGTAAAGCTCAGGGCTTCGCCCTTGTCGTTGACCAGCTCATCGCCCTTGGGCATCCAGCCGGCTTCCTCCAACAGGGCCAGGGCTTGCAGCTGTTTATCGCGAATCAGGCCGCTGCCGTCGGTCCTGGAAATATGGAACACCTTGTTGAACACCTCGGGCGGCACACTGCCACGCAGGGGTTCAAGGATTGCCAGTTCGGCGGGGGTAGGCAATTCGCTGGCCGCCAGCGGCGAGTTGGAGAAGTAGCTGTTCTGGCGAATGTACATATTGCGCATCATCTGCCGGTTGGTCCATTCGAAGTCCCACAACAGTGACAGCGCCTCACGCACGCGGCGGTCCTGGAACACCGGACGGTCGAGATTGAACACGAAACCTTGCGAGCTCTGCACCGCACCCTTGGCCAGGTGGGCCTTTTGCAGCCTGCCTTCGCTCAAGGCCGGGCCGTCGTAGCGGATCGAGTAGCCGGTGGCGGAATACTCGCGGTTGTAGTCGTAGGCGCCGCCCTTGAGCAACTGGCGGGCGACGTCGGTATCGCCGAAATATTCGACGCTGAATTCATTGAAGTTATAAAAGCCGCGATTGACCGGCAGGTCCTTGCCCCACCAGTCCGGGTCGCGGGTAAAGGTGATAGTGCGTCCGGGATCGACCTTGGCCACCTTGTAAGGGCCGCTGCCCAGGGGAATTTCGAAGCCACCGCCACCGGCAAAATCACGGCTTTTCCACCAGTGCTCGGGGAATACTGGCAAGGACGCCAGGTCCAGGGGCAGGGTGCGGTTCTCGCTGTTCTTGAAATCGAAGCGGATCCGCGATGGCGACTCGACTTCAACGTTCTTCACCGCTTCGAATTCGGTACGGTACTGCATGCTGCCCTGGGTCATCAGCAAATCGTAGGTGTAGCGCACGTCTTCGGCGGTGATGGGCGTGCCATCGGCAAAGCGCGCCTTGGGATTGATATAGAAGCGCAGGGACAGACCGTCGGCGCCGCGTTCCATTTTCTCTGCGACCAGACCATATACGGTGTAGGGCTCGTCGAGGGAGCGCACCGCGAGAGGCGAATAGACCATGCCGCTGATCTGGGCTACGCCCGTGCCCTTGTCGGTATAGGGCATCAGGTGGTCGAATTGACCGATTTCCTGTGCCGAACGTCGCATCGTGCCGCCTTTTGGCGCATCAGGGTTCACATAATCGAAATGCCGGAAATCCGCCGGGTAGCGGGGCGCTTCACCGTAGACGGTCAGGGCATGTTGTGGGGCGGCGGACAAGGATTGAAAAGCCGAAGCCAGCGTCAGCGTTACAGCGATCAGCGATGAAAAAACAAAACGCATTACTCGAATCCTGACTGATAGCCGTACGCGGATATCAGGGGTATGGGGCCAATAAAGAAACACGCCTTTCGACTGCCAATGTCTACTTGTCATTACCTGTGCTGCCAAGGTACCGGAAGCTGGGTACATTTGTAACCGCATGCTGCGTGTGGAGGATGCGTGATCAAGATGGCAGGGTGTTGGCAGTAGCACAAACAGCGAATTGGGCAATTCTCAGCAATTTGCTTGCCTGAATGGCGTCTGGCCCCGAAATACTGCCGCGCAAACACAAACGGCCCGCCTGAAGGCGAGCCGTTTGCGGGGTTTCACTGTTGCCGCGTCGGGATTCAGTCCTGACGGCTGGTCACTTCCAGCAAGTGATAACCGAACTGGGTCTTGACCGGACCTTGCACGACATTGATCGGTGCACTGAAGACTACGGTATCGAATTCCTTGACCATCTGGCCGGGACCGAACGAACCCAGGTCGCCGCCTTGACGGCTGGACGGGCAGCTGGAGTTGGCTTTGGCAACCTCGGCAAAATCAGCGCCGCCCTCGATCTGTGCCTTGAGTTCGTTGCACTTGTCTTCCGAGGAAACGAGGATGTGGCGGGCAGTGGCTTTAGCCATGGGAAAAATCTCCTTATCAAAAAAAAGAAACAGCCTACCGGATACTGGCAGGCTTTTCCTGTTTAGTTACTCAGGATTACCTGTAGCGCAGCTTGTCCACGGCCTCGCGCAGCAGCTGTTCCGTGCCCTCCCAGCCCAGGCAACCATCGGTCACCGAAACACCGTATTGCAGGGACTCGCTCAACGGCTGGCAGCCTTCGAACAGATGGCTTTCCAGCATCATGCCGATCAACGAGCTGTCGCCTTCCAGACGCTGGGCCAGCACGTCATTGAACACATGTGGCTGACGCAGCGGGTCTTTGCCACTGTTCGCGTGGCTGCAATCGACCATTATCCGCGGGGCGATACGATTCTTTTCCAGCCCGGCACGTACCTGGGCAATGCTCTGACGGTCATAGTTCGGGCCACTGTGGCCGCCGCGTAGAACGATATGGGTGTCCGGGTTGCCGGTGGTTTCAATGATCGCCGGATGGCCCTGGCGGTCGACGCCGAAATGCCGGTGCGGGTGGGCGGCCGAGCGCATGGCATCGCTGGCCACCGTCACGCCGCCGTCGGTACCGTTCTTGAAACCCACAGGCATGGCCAGGCCGCTGGCCATTTCCCGGTGGATCTGCGATTCGGTGGTGCGCGCGCCAATGGCGACCCAGCTCAGCAGGTCGTCGAAGTAGCCGGCGGCCATGGGTTGCAACAACTCGCTGGCAATCGGCAGGCCGCGACGGAGCATTTCGCGCATCAACTGACGGGACAGGGTCAGGCCGCCGACCATGTCATCGCTGCCATCGAGCTGCGGATCGTAGGCCAGGCCTTTCCAGCCCACGGTGGTGCGGGGCTTTTCAATGTACGCGCGCATGACCAGCAGCATCTGGTCGCTGACCTCGGCGGCCAGTTCGGCCAGGCGGTCGGCGTATTCAAGAGCCGATTGCGGGTCATGGATGGAGCAGGGGCCGACGACGACCAGCAGACGGGAGTCTTCACCGTTAAGGATGGCGCGTACGGCGCGGCGGTGGGCGGCAACCTGTCCATTCAGGGCAGCGTCCAGGGGCAACTGGGTCTTGAGTTGCAAGGTGCTGGGCAGGCGTTGCGGGGCCGGGAGGCTGTCGAGCAGGGTGACGTTGTGCGCGGACAGATCGGACGATGATTTTACGGCGACGGACGAATTCATGTTCTGGCTTCCTGGGCTGGCGGGTGCTTCCCGCTCAGGCCCTACTGGGGTGTTCGACAATTGGCCACATTGGCTGTAAGTGAGTTGCCACCTGGCAGTGACCGATCGGAGGCGGCTGGCTGTCCCGAACGGAGGCTGCTAAATCGCCAGGCGTAGCTGATGTCGTTGCGGTAATAAGTGGCGTAGTTCATGTCGTGTTCCTCGATTCGGTTCAATTCAATGCGTGTTTTAAGGGGCCTGAAAAAACAAAACCCCCGGTCGGGTAGCCGACCGGGGGTAGAGATTTTCTCTGGTTGGCGTCCCCTTGGTTATGGGCGCCGTTCAGGTATCAGGCGCGCCAGTGGCTAAACCAATACCCAAAATAAAAGCTGGTAACAGGAGCGGGTTGCGCAGTTTCCCAGGCAGCAGCCAAGACCGGGCGCTGGGCGTCGGTGAGGTGAAGCAGCTGTGAAGGGAGTGTGTGCGACATCATGTGTCTCCGTTGAGTGGAACTGAGCTTACTTCAGGCCGATGCCTTGATTCAATTGGAAATTTCAATTGTAGCGATTAGGTAAGGCCGGCTTGGGGCGACTGGACTGGTGCGAGTCGACGTTGATCCTTAACATCGCCGATTCGGCCAACACCCTGGAGCTCGCAGTGTTTCCTTCTGAAAAAAACGCCGCATTGAAAATCGCCGCTGCGCAATCGACGTCCATCGCCGGTGATATCCAGGCCAATGTGCAACGTCATGTGCAATTCATGCAGGCAGCCATCGAACAGGGCGTGCAGTTTCTGATGTTTCCCGAATTGTCATTGAGTGGCTACGAGTCGTCACTGGCCCGGGCAGTGGCCATCGACAGCGACGACGCACGCCTGCTGCCCTTGCGTGAGCTGGCGGCGCAGAGCGGCATGATCACCGTGGTCGGGGGGCCGCTGAAGACCGCCGATGACAGAATCCTGATTGGCGCGTTGATCATTGATGGCGCAGGCCGGATCAGCGTTTATACCAAGCAGCATCTGCACCCAGGCGAAGAGCTGACGTATACGCCGGGGCAGGGCGGGCCGCTATTGGCCCTGGGTGACGAGCGCCTGGCCATGGCGGTGTGTGCCGACTTCAGCGAACCCGACCACGCACGACGAGCCGCAGTCGCCGGGGCGGACTTTTATATGGCCAGTGTGCTGGTCAGCAAGGGCGGTTATGCCACCGATAGCCGGATACTGCGAGGTTATGCCGCAGAGCATGGCATGGCAGTGTTGATGGCCAATCATGGCGGTGCCACGGGTGGTTGGGTGTCGGCGGGGCGCAGCGCTTTCTGGGCGCAGGACGGTACGCAAGTGGGCGCGGCGAATGGCCCGGGCGATTTACTGCTGATTGTCGAGCGGGACGCGCAGGGTTGGTCTGCGCGCACGGTCGAACTGGTCCTTTAAGGCTGTTCGGCCATGAGCGTTATTGCGCGTGCTCTTCCGGGGTGGCCGACGGGATAATGCCGATTTTCATCCCCAGCAGCACCGCCACCTTATGGGCTTCGCCGCGTCGGCCTTTCTTGCGCCCGGACAGCACCTGATAGGTGGTGGCAGGGTCAATTTTATTTTCCCGTGCAAACTCTTGAACAGATTTCCCCTGTTGTTCGAGCCAGGCCTTGGCTTGTGCAGCGGTACGTATTGCGGGCATAGTTCAAAACCGTTCAAATCAGTTTAGCTTCGTCTCAATTCTAACATTCATAAGGATTGGGTCAATAGGATTATGCATTCAAATGAGTGGAATTGGTTTTCGATTAAGACAGGAAAGAGAGCGCCTGGGGTTGTCTCAAAAAGCATTCGGCGAAATAGGTGGTGTCGAGGCGAATGCCCAGGGCAAATATGAAAACGGCGGTCGCGCGCCCAAGGCCGACTATCTGGCGGCCGTCGCAGCCCAGGGAGTGGATGTATTATTCGTGATTACCGGAGTCAAAACCCCTACCTCGGTCGATAATCTCAGCGCCGTCGAGGAAAAGGTGCTCGGCAGCTATCGAAGCCTCGGTCAGGAGGACCAGGACGCCATTCGGCGCCTGACCGTCAAGATGGCCGAGCTTTCAGGATCATATGCGGTGAAGGGCAGGCAGAAAACGGAAAGCAGTTGAGTCTGGAAACCCCTGTCTGTAAAAAGATTTTTCGGCAACACGAAGCAATGGTGATAGCGTGCCCACGGCGCTTTTGAAAATCGCTGTGTTCCGGATCCGGTCAGGTGCTAGGTCTGGCTCATCGTTTTTGTTAAGGTGATTGGCATTTGTATGACTGTTTCGTGAGGTATCAGCTTGATTAAGGTGCTGGTTGTCGATGATCACGATCTTGTTCGGACTGGCATCACGCGCATGCTCGCCGATATCGACGGCTTGCAGGTTGTGGGTCAGGCCGAGTCGGGTGAGGAGTCGTTGAAGAAGGCTCGGGAACTCAAGCCCGACGTGGTCCTGATGGACGTCAAGATGCCTGGTATCGGCGGCCTTGAAGCTACCCGGAAACTCATGCGCAGCCACCCCGAAATGAAGGTGGTGGCTGTGACTGTATGCGAGGAAGACCCGTTTCCGACCCGGCTGCTGCAGGCCGGGGCCGCAGGCTACATGACCAAGGGCGCAGGGTTGGCCGAGATGGTCCAGGCAATTCGCCTGGTATTCGCCGGCCAGCGCTATATCAGCCCGCAGATCGCCCAGCAGCTCGCGCTCAAGTCCTTCCAGCCCCAGGTCAATAACTCGCCGTTCGATCTGCTCTCCGAGCGGGAAATCCAGATTGCCCTGATGATCGTCGGTTGCCAGAAGGTCCAGTCGATCTCCGACAAGTTGTGTCTTTCACCCAAAACCGTGAATACCTACCGTTACCGCATCTTCGAAAAGCTCTCGATCAGCAGTGATGTCGAGCTGGCTTTGTTGGCAGTACGTCACGGCATGGTCGATGCCAGCGCCTGAAATGATGACAGCGTTCGATCCAGGTGCCTTTCTCTCTACCTGCAGTGGCCGCCCCGGTGTTTATCGGATGTTCGATGCCGAGGAAAAACTGCTGTACGTGGGCAAGGCCAAAGACCTCAAAAAGCGTCTGGCCAGTTACTTTCGCAAGACTGGCCACGCGCCCAAGACCAGCGCACTGGTCGCGCGCATCGCGCAGATCGAAACCACGATCACGGCCAATGAAACCGAAGCCCTGCTACTTGAACAGACTCTGATCAAGGAGTGGCGGCCACCGTACAACATTCTGCTGCGTGACGATAAGTCCTACCCCTATGTGTTTCTCTCCGATGGAGCCTTCCCGCGCCTGAGCATTCATCGCGGAGCGAAAAAGGCTAAGGGGCGTTATTTCGGGCCTTACCCCAGCGCCGGGGCGATTCGTGAGAGCCTGAGCCTGTTGCAGAAAGCCTTTCTGGTTCGCCAGTGTGAGGACAGCTATTACAAGAACCGCACCCGACCCTGCCTGCAATATCAGATCAAACGTTGCAAAGGGCCTTGTGTCGGGCTGGTCGAGCCTGAGGTGTACGCCGAGGATGTGCGCCACTCGGTGATGTTTCTCGAAGGTCGCAGCAATGCCCTGACCGACGAGTTGAACGCCGAAATGGAAAAGGCTGCCATGAGCCTGGACTTCGAGCATGCGGCCCAGGTGCGCGATCAGATTTCCCTGTTGCGCCGGGTTCAGGACCAGCAAAGCATGGAAGGTGGCAGTGGCGATGTCGATGTGGTTGCGGCTTTCGTCAACCCGGGCGGCGCCTGTGTGCACCTGATCAGCGTGCGTGGTGGCCGCGTGCTGGGCAGCAAGAATTTCTTCCCTCAGGTGGGGATCGAGGAGGAGGTCGGCGAAGTGATGTCGGCGTTCCTGGCGCAGTATTTCCTCGGTGGTGTCGACCGCGAGCTGCCCGGCGAAGTGATCGTCAACGTGGTTCACGATGACTTCCCGGCCCTGATCGAGGCCATCGAAGCGTCACGTGGCAAGGAAATGACCATCAGTCATCGTGTGCGTGGCACCCGGGCCCGCTGGCAGCAACTGGCGGTGACCAATGCCGAGCAGGCTCTGTCCGCACGCCTGGCCAACCGACTGCATGTGGCCGCGCGTTTCGAGGCCCTGGCCGATGTGCTCAATCTCGACGAACCGCCGCTGCGGCTTGAGTGTTACGACATCAGCCACTCCAGTGGCGAAGCGACGGTGGCGTCCTGCGTGGTGTTTGGTCCGGAAGGCCCGATAAAGGCTGATTACCGGCGCTATAACATCGAAGGTGTGACGGCAGGTGATGACTATGCCGCCATGCATCAGGCCTTGACTCGACGTTTCAGCCGACTCAAGGCGGGCGAGGGCAAGCTACCGGATATCCTGTTGGTGGACGGCGGCAAGGGCCAGTTGAACATGGCCCGGGATGTGTTGAATGAACTGGCCGTACCCGATCTGATACTGCTCGGCGTGGCCAAGGGCACGACGCGCAAGGCCGGTTTCGAAACCCTCTATCTGAACGACGCGGCCCATGAATTCACCTTGCCTGGTGACTCACCCGCGCTGCATCTGATCCAGCAGATTCGCGACGAGGCTCACCGCTTTGCCATTACCGGTCATCGCGCCCGTCGCGGCAAGACCCGTCGTACATCGACTCTTGAAGGCGTCGCCGGTGTCGGGCCGACCCGGCGTCGCGACCTGCTCAAGCATTTTGGTGGTCTGCAGGAGCTGTCCCGGGCCAGCATCGAGGAAATCGCCAAGGCGCCGGGCATCAGCAGGAAACTCGCCGAGTCGATCTACGCCAATCTGCACAGCGAATAGCGCGGCATGTTTCAGTGGCGCCAGGAACCGTGCGGCAGCTCGACATCGCGCTCGGCGGCGGCCAATGCCGCGATGAGTTCAGTTCTGTTCATCGCAATGCAATAGGCCGGTTTGGCGCGCTCGAATCGCCAGCTGTCTTTCAGTTCGCCGCCGTCCACTGCGTCGAAACCGAGCTCGTCGAGCAGCCGAATCACTTTTTCTTTTGCCTGCTGGTCATCGGCTGCGATGGGCAGCGCACGGCGGTCGGGATCTCCCGCAGGGCGGCCGTCGTCCAGCAGGTCCTGGGCCAGGATGGCATTGAACACCTTGACCAGCCGCGCGCCGGACAGATGCGCGGCAATCATCTCGCTGGTGGTCGTTTCGAAACCGTCCAGTTCGGCGATATGACCGTCGCGGTCGGGATAGTAGTTGTTGGCGTCGAGGACTATCTTTCCCGCCAAGAGTGAGGCCGGAAGATCGCGATAGTGGGTAAAAGGGATCGCCACCAATACTACCTCGCCAAACGATGCGGCCTGTTCGACAGTACCGATCTGACTCCCCTGTAAACCCGCAGCCACGCTGGTCAGTGTCTGCGGTCCCCGCGAATTGCTGAGCATCGCCTCGTGCCCGGCCGCCAGCAGCAATTGCGCCACGGCGCGTCCGATAAAACCTGCTCCGATAATGCCTACACGCATGTTCTGCACTCCTCTCATCGATTGGAGGTTTAGAATGATTCAGTTCGTATTGGCGATAAATGAGTGATTGGGCGGTAAATTAATTACTGGGAGTAGGGAATGATTGATCGGCTGACCAGTATGGAGGCGTTTGTCGTGGCGGCGGAGTCGGGCTCTTACGCCAGTGCTGCGCTAAGACTGGGCATGTCGGCGCAAATGGTCGCCAAGCATGTTGCTGCGCTGGAGTTGCGCCTCGGTGCGAGGTTGCTCAATCGCACAACGCGACGACAAAGCCTCACCGAACTGGGCACTGCGTATTATCAACGCTGCAAACATATCCTCGCCGAAGCCGGTGAGGCTGACGCGCTGGCGCAGGTCATGAGTGCGACGCCCCGTGGCCGCCTGCGCATTGGTGCACCGGTTACCTTTGGTGCTCATAGTCTGATGCCATTTGTCACGGCATTCCTGCGCCAGTATCCGGAAGTGGAGATTGACCTGAACCTGACCGATCGTGCTGTCGATCTGGTGGAGGAGGGTTACGAGGCGGTATTTCGTATCGGTCCTATCGTCAACGACAGCCTGATTGCCAGGCCGTTGGCTCCCTATCGTCTGATCGCCTGCGCGGCGCCGTCCTACCTGGCCGAGCGCGGCACTCCCCAAGTACCTGCTGATTTGTCTGCACATGAATGCCTGGGTTACGTTTACTGGTCGCGGCCCGCAGACAATCACTGGCAGTTCAGCCAGGGGCAGCAGCTATACAGAGTGAGCGCGCGCAGTCGTTTGCGGGTCAATGAAACCAAGGCGCTGTTGTCGGCGGCGCTGGATGGTTTCGGCATTGTGCTTGGGCCTGCGGATTTTCTGCAGCCATCCTTGGCTGGCGGACAGTTGATCAGGCTGTTGCCCCGATATGAGGGCCCCAGTCGACCGATGCACCTGTTGTATCGGGGGGACCGGCAAATGACCGCCAAACTCAGGCGCTTTATCGATGCTGCCGTTGCGCATTTCAGTGGCGGTTGAGGGCACAGCTTGAAGAGCGGGGCTCTGGAACTTTTTTAGACACGATCCAGGCGAAGCCCGTAGAATGCGGTAACAGGTCTCATCAGATATCTTTCTGAGTCAAATGCCCGCTCACCTCGCAGCCAGTTGTGCCGATGAATATCCCTAATCTGATCACCGTAATTCGCGTACTCCTGATTCCGATCTTTATCCTGCTGTTCTATTTGCCGTACCACTGGAGCTATACCGCCGCCAGTACAGTATTTGCCGTGGCCGCCGCTACCGACTGGCTCGACGGCTACCTGGCCCGCCGCCTGGAGCAGAGCACGCCTTTCGGCGCTTTCCTCGATCCGGTCGCTGACAAACTGATGGTCGCCGTGGCCCTGGTATTGTTGGTTCAGGCCCATGCCAACCTCTGGCTGACGTTGCCTGCCGCCGTCATCATCGGTCGTGAGATCGTTATTTCCGCCTTGCGTGAATGGATGGCCGAACTGGGCGCCCGTGCCCAGGTCGCGGTATCCAATCTGGGCAAGTGGAAGACCGCAGCCCAGATGCTGGCCCTGGTCATCCTGCTGGCCAATCCGCCGGCCGTGACCTTCTGGGTAGTGCTGGGCTATATCCTGCTGATGATTGCCGCCGGCCTGACTCTGTGGTCCATGGTGCAATACATGCGTGCGGCGTGGCCGCACCTGAAGACCACCACAGAAAAAAAATAAGTTTTTAAAACAAAGGGTTGACGTAATAATTTGAAACGCTAGAATAGCGGCCATCACCAAGACGCGGGAATAGCTCAGTTGGTAGAGCACGACCTTGCCAAGGTCGGGGTCGCGAGTTCGAGTCTCGTTTCCCGCTCCAAATATAGCGCTGCAGAGTTTCACTGAATTCTGCAAGCGATTGAAATCAGGACCTTCGGGTCCTTTTTTCGTTCCGGCGGGAAATGCTGAAATCCAGCACTATCCAGTGTTTTTAAGTCCTGAATGAGAGTCTTGAATTCGGACAGGCACTGAATCAGTTTGTTGCTGGAGCAGCTTGGATAGCGAGATGAGCATCTGGCCCTGACTCTGATCAGGCGCTCGCTATTGCACTCTCGGATATCACCGTTCGGCAAGTAACGATTACTCCCTCGGCGACACGGATGGGCTTGCGCTCAATGAGACGGCCCGTGGGGAAAGATCTGGTATTTCAGTTACTAGTGGGCAGGCAAGCAGAAGCGCATCACCCGAAGGCCATTGCGCTGATCGACGGCACAACGTGCCCCCTCTCAAACCTGGCTGTGCATGCAGATGAATGGCGGTTGGTCAGAGCCAGGGTTATCAATAAGCAAGTGGAACAAACCAATGTCTTGGTAGTCTTCAAGAGTGCCCCCATGGCAACGGACGGTTCTTACATGGGGGCGGTCCGCAACGTTGGAGTATTTTTTCCATAGGGGGTTTCACGTGCTCTGGAAGTCAAATCTTGTAGTGCTCGCGCTGTCTGCCGTTGCCTTTTCGGCGCAGGCTCAATCCGATCGTCAAGTGGTCGAGGACATGGTTACTCGCTCGGCCAATGTCTGCCCGGGCCACAGCACCGAGCGCACCACGCCCACGGTGAAGGCGGTGCCTGTCGGCGCGTTGCGGGTTATGCTTGATCGCGGCTTGGTCATGTGTCCCGATCGGCGTCTCGATGTAGACGCGCCGGCTGTGTTCTACGGTAGAGTTGGCGTATTCGAATGGAACCCCGAAGTGTCCGCAAGCTCGGAGGTGATCGCCAAGCAGATCGACGCCATGACCCGCAGGGACGAGTACCCGTCTGCCACCTTGGTTTGGGATGCCAAGGGTATGCCACTTGAGCAGCGCACTGTGCCGGCTTTCGAACCCAAGCCAGGGGCTGCTGTGCTTTACCAGGTACGGTAAGCCCTGTCGACGAGGCGCCTGGAAGTAAGCGTCAGATTGGTTTATAGGGTCATGGCTGCTGAAAGAGTCTGACGCGCCCAGCCTTGGTTATGAATATCCGGCTAGCCAGTTCATCCAGGACCGCAGCCGCCTCGCGGGGCGGCTGTCGCACCAGTAAATCATTTGCCCATTGAGGTTACCTGGTGGCGCGAAAGCGCAGACCTGAACGCGAAGGCGGCCCCCGCTTGCCGCTGTGTCCGGACCATGCGCATCAACTGCTCGACGATCAACACCCTAAAAGCAACCCCGGCTATTCGTTGTTCGGTCGCCTCAATGACCTGGCAGAAATCCGCGGTGTGCACTTGGCTGTGCGCCAACAGACTGACTGACAGCTTGGCAGCCGCGCCTGTAGCGGGCGTGCGGCTGCGCTTGCCTCACGCATTTGAATGCGGGTTTTGCTTTCAGCAGCCGCTGAAAAAATCAAACCGGTCTGTCCAATTCTTAAAATACAAAATTGGTCTTGCCAATAATTTTTCTCAAGCGTAGATTGCGGGGAGTGCAGTTTCTTAATGGGTCTTTAGACCTTTAATAAAAATAAATGAGAACGCCACCTTGAATGTCTTGTCATCTCGGCCTCCTGAGCCTGCCTTTCAACCGCCCCCGGTTCCCCCTTGTCTGCAATTGAAAAACATCGTCAAGCGTTTTCCCGGTGTGCTCGCGTTGAACGGTGTGTCGCTTAGCCTCAACGAAGGAGAGGTGCATGCGATATGCGGCGAAAATGGAGCCGGCAAATCGACCTTGATGAAAGTCATCAGTGGGCAACTGGCTCCCGACGAATGGACAATTGCCTATCTGGGTGAAGAACGAATGTTTCAATCGGTGGGTGATGCCGAGCGGGTTGGTATTGCAATCATCCATCAGGAACTGAATCTGGTACCGCATCTGTCTGTCGCTGAAAACGTGTACCTGGCAAGAGAGCCTGTGAAATTCGGATTCATTGACCAGCGAAAACTGCTCTCGGACACGCGCGAGTGAACGCCTGTCTTTTTTATCGGATTGATTGCGCTCGACCCGCGCTTATCCAGTCCTGAGTCTGCCCTTTCATCGACAACCAACCACTCAACAGGAGTGGATCGGGGAATAATCATGTTGACAGTTATTTGTGAAAAGCCGGGTTCGCTGGTTGCTCTGGAGCGTAAAACTCCGATCCGTGGTGATGGCGAAACATTGATTCGAATCAGGCGTGTAGGGGTCTGCGGTACCGACCTGCATATATTCACCGGAAATCAGCCTTATCTTGAATACCCCAGGGTGATGGGGCATGAATTTTCAGGAGTCGTTGAGGAGAGTGACGCCGCGAGTGGCTTGGCGGCAGGCGATGTGGTGTATGTAATGCCCTATATCTCGTGTGGAACTTGTATTGCATGCAGGCAGGGCAAAACCAACTGTTGCACACGTATCCAGGTGCTTGGTGTGCATCGCGATGGCGCATTCACTGAGTACCTCAGCCTGCCCAATCAATTTGTACACAAGGCTGACGGGATCACCCTCGATCAAGCCGCAATGATCGAGTTTCTGTCCATTGGCGCACATGCCGTAAGGCGCTCCGACATTCAATCCGGTCAACGCGCGCTGGTAGTGGGCACAGGGCCTATAGGCATGGCTGCGGCGATTTTCGCGAAGCTCAGGGGCGCGGTGGTCAGCGTTCTGGACACCCGTGGTGACCGTCTCGAGTTTTGCCGTGAACATCTCAAGGTTGACACCACGGTGATGGTCGGTGACCGCGACAAGGAACAACTTTCGGCGATTACTGACGGCGACTTCTTTGATGTTGTATTTGATGCCACCGGCAATGCCAAAGCGATGGAGCGGGGCTTTGAGTTCATTGCCCACGGAGGCAAATACGTGATGATCTCAGTCGTGAAGGACACCATCACGTTTGCCGATCCAGAGTTTCACAAACGGGAAGCGACGTTGCTCGGCAGCCGTAATGCGACCGCCGAGGACTTTCACTATGTGCAGCAGTGTCTGCGCGAGGGCCTGATACCGGATGCCGCGCTCAATACCCACCGGATGAAACTCGTCGATGTCGTGAGCCGGTTCTCGACGCTGCTGGACCCGTCGCAGGGCGTCGTCAAGGCAATCATCGAGTGCTAGGAGCCTGGCAATGATCGCGTCAGATGCTGCTCCAATTCTGCAGTTCGGTACCAGCCGGTTTCTTCAGGCCCATGTCGATCTCTTCGTGTCCGATGCGCTGGTGCGTGGTGAAGCGTTGGGGAAGATTACTGTCGTACAGACCACGGGCAACCCTGACAGTGCGCGGCGAGTGGCTGCGTTGGCGTCAGGAAAAGCTTATCCAGTAAAAGTCCAGGGCATCCAGGATGGTCGCGAAGTCGACGAAGTTCATTGGTCCTCGTCAGTGCAACGGGCCGTCCACGCGGAGTCTGAATGGGCATCGTTGCGCCAGCTATTTACAGACGACATTCAGGTGGTCATCTCCAATACCGGCGACAGTGGCTATCGGCTGGACCACCTCGACAACGCAAGTTTGCTTGCACCCGACTCGCCGACGCCAAGGAGCTTTCCTGCAAAACTGCTCGTGCTGTTGCATGGTCGTTGGTCAGAAAAACCTATGGCTGCGATATCCCTGTTCCCATGTGAATTAGTTGTGCGTAACGGCGATGTGCTGCGGGACCTGATCGTGGCATTGGCGGCTGAGTGGAACCTGGATCAAGCGTTTATTCGGTACTTGTCCAAAACGTGCCTATGGGCCAACTCACTGGTTGACCGCATCGTTTCCGAACCCATTCAACCCATCGGCGCGGTAGCAGAACCCTATGCGTTATGGGCGATTGAGCGTCAGGCGGGGTTGACGTTGCCCTGTTCGCACCCTGCGGTGGTTTTAACCGATGACCTTGAACAGTTTGAGCAGCTTAAGTTGTTCCTGCTCAATCTTGGTCATAGCTACCTTGCCGAACGCTGGCTTGGCGAGGGGCGGGCCCAGGACGAAACAGTGCACCATGCCATGACTGATCCTGTGTTGCGGGCCGACCTGGAAGGGGTTTGGGCGCAAGAAGTGCTACCGGTTTTCAGTGCGCTGGGCAAAAGCGAGATCGCTCAAGCTTACCTCGCCACCGTCAAGGATCGCCTGCTCAATCCATTTCTCCAACACCGTATTGTCGACATCGCCCAGAACCATGAAGAGAAAAAGCGTAGACGGATCTTGCCGTTGATAAAGCTGGCGGCACAGGTTTGTCCCGAACTGGTTCAACCACGTTTACATGAAGCGCTCTCGAGCGGCCACTCAGTGACGCTTGCTTAATGAGGATCCAGAAAATGGCAGTACTCAGCCCGTTAATTATTCTGGCAACTGACGACGATGTCGCCATTGCCCGGACAGCCCTCGACAAGGGGGCAGAGGCGAGCGTCGACGGCGTCACTGTCGTTGCGCAAGACCTCATCCCTTCAGGCCATAAGATAGCGCTCAGAGCGATCAGGGCCGGTAGCCTCGTGCATAAATACGGTCAGGTAATAGGGCAGGCAACGAGAGACCTGCTCCCTGGCGATCATGTCCATGTCCATAACCTGGACATGCCTTCAGACGCTTCGTCACAGACGCTGAAAAGCGTATATCGGCCTACCTCCATGGTTGAAAAGCCATTGACCTTTGAAGGTTTTCTGAGAGAAGACGGCCGTGTCGGTACGCGCAACTTTATCGGCGTTATTTCCAGCGTCAACTGCTCCGCCACCGTCTGCAAGCAAATTGCCGAAGCCTTCAAGGGTGATTCCCTCAACGAATGGCCGGAGGTTGACGGCGTCGTTGCAATTACCCACGGCAGCGGATGTGGCATGGGCGCAAAAGGGGAGGGAATGGACATCCTCAAGCGCACGCTGCTGGGTTACTCCAACCACGTTAATTTTGCAGGTATTTTGTTGATTGGGCTCGGCTGTGAAGTCAATCAGCTTGTGCCCCTGATGGATGAGTTGAGCCCACGTCCAAGTCGCCTCATGTCGAGCCTGATTATCCAGGAGGCTGGCGGAACGCGGGAAACTGTCAAGGAGGGCATCGCGCTCATCAAAGACATGCTTCCTATCGTCAACGCGGTACGGCGCACCTCGCAGCCGCTCAGTCATCTGATCGTTGGCCTTCAGTGCGGGGGATCCGACGGTTACTCGGGTATCAGTGCAAATCCGGCGTTAGGTGAGGCGGTTGACCTGCTGGTACGTCAAGGAGGCACGGCAATACTGTCTGAAACTCCGGAAATCTATGGCGCCGAACATTTGCTTACCGCGCGGGCCGCCACGCCGGATATCGCTGATCGATTGATGCAGCGTGTGCGGTGGTGGGAAAAGTACGTGTTGCACAACGGTGGAGATATGAACAACAACCCGTCACCGGGTAACAAGACCGGAGGGATTACCACTATTCTTGAAAAATCACTGGGTGCCGTGGCAAAAGCCGGAACGACGGGGCTGATGGACGTCTACCAATATGCAGAAGAGGTAAAGACCCAAGGCTTGGTATTCATGGATACGCCCGGCTACGATCCGGTTTCGGCGACCGGCCAGGTTGCGGGAGGCGCCAACCTTATCTGCTTTACGACGGGACGGGGTTCGACCTACGGGTGTAAGCCAACGCCTTCCTTGAAAATCGCGACCAATACCGAACTGTTTCATCGTATGGAGTTGGATATGGACTTCAACGCTGGCGAGATTGTCACGGGTCATGAGTCAGTGACCCGTGCAGGTCGCAGACTGTTCGAGTTGATGATCGCAACGGCCTCGGGCTGCAAAACGTGCAGCGAAAAAAACGGCATGGGCGACAATGAGTTTTTGCCCTGGCAAATCGGGGCGGTGATGTGACATGAACGTAATAGCGCCGATGATGAGTGTCGTGACCTGCGCAGAGGCAACGGAACTCGCTAAACAAACCGACACTCATCCGTGCTCGCCACTATGAGATATTGCCAAGTACTCGACCTCAAGGATGATCCTGTTCTGATCGCCGAATATGAGATGCACCACCAGGCGGTATGGCCTGAGGTACTGGATCATTTGCGCCTGGCAGGTGTGAAGGACATGACTATTTGGCATTATCAAAATCGACTGGTCATGCTTTTGGAGGCCAGCGATGACTTTTCCTTTGAACGCCTGGCGGCAATGGAAGCCAGCAACCCGAAAGTGCAGGAGTGGGAGCAACTGATGTGGCGCTTTCAGTGCGCAATATCAGGCCCCGCAGGAGGAAAATGGAAACTGTCCAAGGAGCTTTTCAGATTAAGCGCCTGCGACGCGATCCAATAGTCTCGCTTAGAGACGCCAGCCCGTAAGCGACTGTCTGCAGAGAACAGGACTTTCCTATGGTAATCTTTTAGCGATAATCACGGATTTCCTTCGATGCCCCAAGAAAAGATACCCGCTGAACGCAAGGTCTACCAAATCATCGCTGATCGTCTCAGGGACCGAATACGTCAGGGAGAATTCAAGGCGGGCTCTCGTCTCCCGGCAGAGCGTGATCTTGTCCAGATACTCGGGGTATCTCGACCCTCATTGCGTGAAGCACTCATTGCTCTGGAAATAGACGGCAGCATCGAGATCAAAATGGGATCTGGGATTTATGTTTGCCAGAAGCTGCTCGACGCAAAAAGTAAAACCTCCACGTTTGGGGAGAGTCCATCCGCATTGATGCAGGCCCGCGCTATTATTGAAGGCGAGTCTATTGTCATGGCTTGCATGAATGGCACTAAAGCGGATTATCGCTATTTAAAGGCTTGTATCGACGGTATGCGAGAGGGCGTTGTAACAGGCACGCAGGCTGTTGATGAAGACCGGAAGTTTCACTATCGGCTCGCCAAGATGAGCGGTAACACCGCGCTGCTTAAAATCATTTGCGCTTTATTCGATGAAAGGCACAGCCCGATATCTGCTCACATTACGGAACACGCCGAAAGCCGTGGTACCTGGGCTGCCGCAGTGATTGAACATGAAGCCATTCTTGATGCAGTCCAGGCCAGGGATTTAGTGGGCGCACAAACCGCCATGCGCTACCACCTCAAGCAGTCGGAGAGTCGCTGGCTCGAAGGTATGGAAAGAAACGCTTTCTTGCAGAACATCTGAAAGAGAGAACAGGATGTCGCTTTTCCGGAAACCGTACCTGAACCGCAACCCCAGGCTTTGATGAGTCCCTCATTGTGCATATCTTTTCAAGCTCAACCATCGCCCTGGTGCGCGCAAATCGATACGCCGCTTCCCCCTCCACCTTGCAGCATTAAGCACTTCGATCAGACTCACCACGCCTTTTTCATAGGCGGTGAACGATCTGTCCCGGGCTTTTGTAAAAGCAGCCTCACCCTGTGCAAGATGTTTAGACTGCTGCTCGCGGTTGATCAGTGCGGAAAATGCGCGTTCTAAATCCTCGGACGCTCGCAGTACCGATTGGCGATAGGCAGCTAACGCTTCAGCTTCCTGCCCCTTGGCCAGGTCAATCTGAGCGTTAATGCGGCCAAAGTCGAACAGCCTCCAGCGGAGTCCCAATACCGCCGATGCCTGGCTGCATCATTGCCACTGTGCAGCGCGCCAGCCCCGTCATTCTCACGGCGCTGGCGGCGATGCTGGCGTTCATCCCGCTGACCCATTCGGTGTTCTGGGGCACGCTGGCCTACACCCTGATCGGAGGTACGTTTGCCGGCACCGTGCTGACACTGGTGTTCCTGCCCGCGATGTACGCCCTCTGGTTCAAGATCAAACCTGACACCCCGAAGCAGGCCCTGACACCCGCCCATCCTGCCTGATCGGCCAATCTGGTCCCGGATCACTGATCAGTCACCACGCGGCATTCAACTATGTGTCGGATGAAGGATTGGCGTAGAGCAGTGATCCGGGCCGTAAAGGCAGGCGGTTAGAAGGCGGTAAATGCAGGGCAACCGTCGTAGCTGGTATGGCCTTGGGGGCCGATCAGTTGGCTGAAATCCTCCATGACAGCGCGGAGCTGGCACGTTGCGACTATGCTCATAGTCACATTCAGGCAATGTACTGTTTCAACTGTCGACCTCAAATCATTGTCGTTGCCCGGCAACCCTGCGCCGGACATATAGTAAATGGGTGGACTTCAGGCTTTTTCGAAGGCAATACGGAACAACCCTCGCGCGTGCTATACAGGGAGACGCTCAATGTCTGCGCCAAGCTTCACAGGGTCGACTATCTCCAATCTGCAAGCCGACTTCTCGAATCAGATCAAGCGGTCGATCCAGGCTGTCGGCAGGCCCAGGTAGATTGCTGTTGGTAAGTCCCGGGCATTATGGAGTACGGCATGAATACTAAACCGATCCACAAAATCTTATGGCGCTTCGCCGGCTGCGTGACCGGGCTGGCGATGGTTGCCGCCAATCCAGCCCAGGCTGCCGACGGCGGCATCGCCAGCGGCTCTACCGCAAGCTATAGCATTGCGTTCAGCAACTCCTACGCGGGCAGCGATTTCCGCAAAGTGATGGTGCGCAACTGGCAGGAGATGGCGTCTCAAGCGCAAAAGGATGGCTTGATTCGCGAGGCTCCGGTGGTCAGTGCCAATAACTCGGCATCGGAACAAGCGGCCCACATCCAGGACATGATAGTCAAGGGAGTCAACGCCATTGTCATTCTGGCCGCGTCCGACACGGCCCTCAACGGAGTGATCCGCGATGCTTGCAACGCTGGCATCGTGGTGGTCGTCATGGCCAGCCTGGTCACCGAACGTTGCGTCTATACCGTGGACTACAACTGGGCCGCCATGGGTCGCGTGGAAATGGACTATATCGCCGAGCGCCTCAAGGGCAACGGAACGTTGTTGGAGATTCGCGGCATTGCTGGTGATGCCACTGATAAAAACATCAGCGACGGCATTCGCAAGGCCGCCAGCGACTATCCGGGCCTGAGGTTCGCCAAGACCGTGTACGGAAACTGGACGGGTTCCGTCGCACGCAAGGAGGTGGCGCTGGCGCTGCCATCGCTGCCTGGCATTGATGCCGTTGCTACCCAGGGGGGCGACGGTTATGGCGCGGCGATGGCGTTCAAATCGGCGGGGCGCCCTTTGCCAATTATCGTGATGGGGAATCGTCAGGATGAACTCGCCCTGTGGAAACAGGAACGCGATGCCAATGGCTACGAGACCGTTTCCATTTCCGCGTCCCCAAGCGTCTCCCAGGTGGGTTTCTGGGTAGCCCAGCAGATTCTGGCGGGCAAACAGGTGCCGAAGTTCGTCGAGGTGCCGCTGGTACGCATCGATGCGAAGGATCTGGACGCCTGGCTCACCACTATGCCGGTGGGCGGTGCCGCCAATCCTTTCTATAGCCAGGCTTCCGTTGCGGCGATGATCGACGCGGCCATCAACAATACGGCGCCGCCTGCGCCTTTGCCGGAGGTTATGAAGCAGTAGCGGCCGGGGGAGGGGGATGCGAAGCGCCATGCTGAGATTCAAGCCAGCCAAGGACCGGCCCATTGCCGTCAAAATTGGCCTGGCGGTCGCCGCACTGGTGTTCCTGATGCTGGCGGTATCGCTAGTGAACCTCTACGGCCTGCGAGGCATGGTACGTGCGGTGGATTCCGCCAGCCATTCCGCAGAAATTCTGGCCTCGGTCAACGGGGCCTCCGGGCGGGTGGAAAACTTCATCGCCACGCGCGACCAGGAAAGCCTGGCCCAGGCCGAAGCTATGGTGGCGACGGCGATCGCCGGCCTCACCGCCATTCCTGTGGTCGAAGCGGAATCGCTCAAGGGCAGCCTGGAGAGGCTCGCCGCGGCGACCGCCGCCTTGCGGGCAGCGACCCTGACCATGGATGGCGAAACGGAGAACATGACAGCCAACTACGGGCGGATGCGAGAGGCGACGATGCTCGTCGAACAGGGCATCGCCGATGGGTTGAAGGGGCTCGACGCCCGCACCGCTGAACACGAGGCACGGGTGAGTAACATTGAAAGCGCCCATCGCATCCTGGATATTCTGCGCAACGGCCAACGAATTATCACCGCCAATGTGGCCAGAATTCTGGTGACCGGTGATGAGTCGGCCGCTACTGCGGCGCGGAGCGCCGGCGCGGCACTCCAGCCTGTTGTCGAACAATTGCGCGAGGTGATGGGGGCGCCGCAGGCGAAAGAGGTCCTGGATCAGTTGGCGGCGGCAATAGCTGCTGTCGGCGTGGCGGTAGAGCGCCTTGGCGAGGCACCAAAGCTGCGCGGAGGCGAGGCTTTGCGAGATCTTGCCGTCGTCGGCGATGTGGTCGAGCGCATCGAGGCAGTGTTGGATGAACTGGATGGGCAGGTTGCCCATGACGCAAGCGACATTCAGGCAGCCGCCGGATTGCTGCACAATGCAGCCGCGTTGTCCAAGCGCTTCGCCGAGCGCGTTGCCACCCTGGAGGCGCAGACCTTGTCGTTTCGCCTGTCACCGTCGGCCGAGACCGCCAGCGCTGTGCGTGACATTCTTGACGAGCTCTCCCGTCTATCTCGCGTTCTCCCTTCGTCCGTGGAGCTGCAAGCCAAGGCCACGTCCTTGACGGTCAGCGATCAGATTGTCGGCTACCGGGCGGCATTCGCCAGGTTCCATGAGGCGAGCAACGCCTTGAGCGGCGCGCGCGACCAGGTTCGCAACGAGGCACGCAGCGCTGGCCTGTTGGTTGCGCGCTTCGCTGGCCAAGCGCGCTCCGACGCCGTGGCCCACAATGATCGCGGCATGCTGGCGACGATAGTTGCGGGTACCGTCGCCATCCTGCTAGCGGGCGCCATCGCCTGGAGTACGTCGCGATTTATCGCTCAGCCCATCGTCGCCCTGGCCTCGATCATGCGCCGGCTTGCGGCTGGCGACCTCAACGCCAAGATCGCCCGCGCCGGACGCGGTGACGAGATTGGCATCATGACCCGCGCCGTACGGGTATTCCAGGAGAATGCCCTGCGCATCCGGGTACTGGAGGCCGAGGCCGACGCCGAACGACGGCAAGTGCAGGCCTCTTTGGAACGAATGGTCGCCGAGCGGACCGACACCCTGCACCAGCAGACCGAGGTGCTGGAGGCGCAGGCCGTTGAACTCATTCACGCGCGCAACCAGGCCGAGACGGCTAACCAGGCAAAGAGCGATTTCGTTGCCACGGTCAGCCACGAACTGCGCACCCCCCTGACCCTCATTCTCGCCCCGCTGGAGCAACTCTCGGCGGCGACCATCCCGCCGGCAGACTGGCGTGTGCAAATCGACCGCGCCCAACGCAACGCCCTGCGTTTAATGAATCGGGTGAACGACATCCTCGATTTCTCCAAGGCTGAAGCGGGCAAGTTTGAGTTGTGTCCCGCGCCCGTTGACCTGAACAAGGCGGTGGGCGTGCTGGCCGAGGATGCCGCCATGGTGGCCGAGGGCAAAGGCTGCACCTTGACCTGCAGCATCGATCCCGCGCTCGGCACGGTGTTTCTGGACCTGGGACACTTCGAGAAGATTCTTCTCAACCTGGTGAGCAATGCCATCAAGTTCACGCCCGCTGGCGGCACCGTGCACCTGGCAGTGACTCCGATTGATGGCGAGCGGTTTGAACTCGCGGTGCAAGACTCGGGAATCGGCATTGCACCTGACAAACTGCCACTGCTGTTTCAGCGTTTTTCCCAGATCGACAATTCCGCCACGCGCCACTACAGCGGCACAGGCATCGGTCTCGCCCTGGTCAAGTATCTGGCCGAACTGATGGGGGGCGAGGTCGGTGTCAACAGCGAGTCCGGACAGGGTTCGTGCTTCTTTGTTCGACTTCCGTTGGGGTCTGAGCAAAATACTGTACCGACCGAAGTCAGCAATATGCACGAGCGATCGTCGTCGAGCACGATGAGCACAAACGAGCAGCGCCACCTGCGTTTCGACGACGGTCGTCAGGGCAGTCGCAACGAGCTGGCTTCGACGCAAGGTGCAGACAACGAGGAGCATCCGGAACACGCCTCGCGATCTAAAGTGCTGGTGGTTGACGACAGTCCGGAAATGCTTAGCTACCTCAGCGAGCTTTTGCAGGACGACTACATCGTCGCCACCGCAACTGATGGAGAGCAAGCCTGGGCACTCCTGCAGCGTCGCCCCATCGATGTCGTCGTCTCGGATGTGATGATGCCGGAGCTCGACGGCTTTGGCCTGACAGCCAGAATCAAAGCCAGCGCCGGTTTTGCCCATTTACCGGTGATCCTGGTGACCGCTCGCGGCGGCAGCGAGGCCTGCGTCTCCGGGTTGGAGAGTGGCGCAGATGACTATATCGCCAAACCCTTCTCGCCAATGGAGCTCAAAGCTCGCGTACGCGCGGCCCTACGCATGGGCCAGGTGCAAAGCGAACTGCATGCCAAATCCCGTCAGGCGGGCATGGCCGAAATCGCCACCTCTGTGCTGCACAACGTCGGCAACGTTCTCAACAGCGTGAACGTATCGGCAGAACTGGTCAGCAGCCAGATGCGCGCCTCCAAAGTCCAGGGTCTGCGCAAGGTGGTTCAACTGATGAACGAACACGTCAATGACCTGAGCGATTTTCTCACCAGAGACCAAAAAGGAAAGATGCTGCCCGACTATCTGCTCAAGCTGGCGGAGATGGTGACGGCAGAGCAACAAGGCATCATCGAAGAGCTCGGGCAACTCACCAAGGGCATTGACCATATCAAAAGCATTGTCGTTGCCCAGCAGTCTTATGCGGTCGCTGTCAGCGTCGTCGAGGCAGTATCGCTCCCGGAGCTAATCGACGATGCCTTGCGCATGAGTGCCAGATCACCGGCGTGCCGGGAGGTGACGGTGGTCAAGGAAATTGCCGACTTGCCTCTGCCGTCGCTGGACCGGCACCGAGTGCTGCTGATTCTGGTGAACCTGATCAGCAATGCCAGGCAGGCGTTGGACGGCGTGATCGATCGCAGCCCGTGCATTACGTTTGGCGCCTCTCTCGTTGAAGGATCAGTATTGCGTATCACGGTGGCCGACAACGGCAACGGGATTGCGTCAGAGCACCTGGCGAGTATCTTTTGCCATGGCTTCACTACGCGCAAAGACGGTCACGGTTTTGGCCTGCACAGCTGCGCGCTGGCCGCGCAGGAAATGGGTGGCAGCTTGACAGTACATAGCGACGGTGCCGGACAGGGCGCAACCTTTATCCTCGATATTCCCCTGGATGCTCAGCAGAATTAGCGATGAATACCGGCCCGGCGCATCTCTGGTGCTGCGCAGCGTTGAAGGCTGGCATCAGCCGCACCGCTGTATCTGCTCCAGTATCAGGCTGTCGGTGATGTTCATGTCGTCCAGCAACAGAAACATCTTGCTCAGTACCTCGGCCATTTTCTTGTCGGTGTCGGCGAATGGCAGGTAGAACTCCGTGATGCTGTTGCCTGCGGGTACAATGCACAGGTAGTTGCCGGGTTCGATATGGATGGCTGCGCTGCCCAGATGAATGCGGTAGTTCGCACGCTGGCCGCTGATGTGCAGAAAATGCCCTTCAAGTTTAACGTTGCGCAACCCCAGCCCTTGAATCAACTCGCCGACCAGTTCGGCGCGTCGTTGCAGGGTTTCGTTGCTGGTGCTGTAGCCGTCTGCGGCGTGGGCCACGGAGACCAGCAGGTCGGCGTCACGCATGACTTCCGAGAACAGCAGCGGCGGTACCTGCTCAAGGGGTATGGCTTTATGATCCCGGTAGAAGGCAATCGTGTCGAAGGTAAAGTGTTCTGTTTCCGAGAGGTAATGGCCGGTATCCAGAAAGTTGAACATGGCGTAAATGCCGTGCTCTTTGCTCTCGTAATAGATGTCCTCGACGCTTGAGGTCGACCAGTTGCGGACCTGCAGCAACCGGGCGGCTACTTTGCCTTTCAGGCGGTGGCCGGCAAATCGGTTCGACCACAGGCCGCTGTCGCGCTCGGCAGGTGTCAGCAGGTACAGCTCGCGAAAGGCCTGTTTGAACGGCTGCACCCGGCGATGGCTTACCACTTCTTTCTGCCAGGCCGAGAGTTGTCCGGCTTTGAACAGGTGAAATGGGTGAGCAATACGCAGCTGCTTTTGCGCAACGTGTTGGCGGCCGTCAAGGTCAGTCACCGTCAGCGTTGCGGCATCGAGCCAGCCCAGTGCAACGTCGTCGGCCTGCACAATCAGTTGTTCCAGGAGCAGGCGCACCGCGGGCATCTTCAACAGCTGCCTGAGGTCGTCCAGAGCCAGGGTTTCGCCGCTGCTCATCATTGCTTCCAGGGTGCGGCAGAAGCGTGCGATCTGTTCCTTGAGCTGGGCCTGCTGCGTTTTAAGGGCGACGAAGTCTGCGTGTTTGCGAATCGCAGGCGGTGCGGTTTTGAGCGTCTTTGCGGCTTTGCAGATGTGCAATGTGGGCGTCAGGCCTTCGATGACGAGCGTGACGTCATAGCCATCAATGGTCGCAGCGGTCTGGACGGATTCGGCGATCTCCGATTCCATGGCCCATTCCAGGCGAATCGCCGAGGGATAACCGGCGACACGCGCCAGGTTCTCCAGCCCTGCCTGCAGCGCTGCGTGGGAGTTTGCCTGTCGTTCAGCGCCGTATTTACGCACCTCTTTGTGCAGTTTCTTGAGCGTCAGATAGCGCTGACGTACGTCGTCCGAGTCCTTGACGGGCAGTACGCCATAGATGCGCATTGCCGCCTGTGCGTGGCGGGTCAATTTCTTTTCCAGCACCGGTCGACCGATGCCCTGGTAGGCGTCGAGCAGCACACGCGTTTCGGGAAATGCCCAATGCGAAGGTTTGAGCACCGCGAGGTACTCGCGCAGGTGCTCGGGGTCGGCCTCGGCCAGCGCTTTGTCCAGCAGGTAGCGGTCCACCACACCCACGGTTTCGTCCTGCGTATTGGGCAGGTCACTGCCCCAGCTGTCCTGAGGCGCCAGGGCAATGTTCAGGTATTCACGCTGGAAGGCTTGCAGATCACTCCAATCGAGCGCATCGAGCACCACCCGGCTGGCTTGTCCGGTATAGGGCAGGGCGGTCAGCAGGGTGTTTCTTGAAAACCCGGTCAGCGCCGCGAGCAGCTCTGCCGACTGGTCCTTGGGCAGTGTCTGCAACAGCATGAAGCGCTCGAGAACTGCGGCCGTGTCGCCGAAGCTGTCGAAAAAAGTATCGGGTGTCATGCCCAGTCGCTCGATGACCGCCAGAGCCTGCAGCAACCAGCGGGTCTGATACACCTCTACCGAACGGAAGGTGTCTGCCAGCTTGCCGGCGTTGTCGGGCAATCCAGCCAGGGCGTCCTCGACATAACGAACAGTGAAGTTCGCCAGTTCCGGATGCATTGCAGCGGGTTCTTCCGTGGCGGTGCCGCCAGGCGGGGACGACTCATCATCGACGCCGCCGCCTTCCGGGACCTCGTCATTTGAGTCGTCCTCGTCGAATGCTTCATCGGTGTACCGATTCAGGTCCACATCATCGCTGTCCAATCCGGCGTCGTCTGAGTAGAACATCATGGCGCGGCCCCAGGTATTGGCCGCCCGGACGAAGCGCGGGTAATCGAGGCGGCCCGCTTCCAGCAGGCGCAGAGCGATGCGCTTGATTTCCTCGTGCACGTATATATAGGCGTCGGCGATTTTCCTTTTTTCTTCATCAGGCGTTGCAGAAGGCTGTTCCCGGTTCCAGCTGCCGTCCAGCAACCATTCGGCAAAGGTTTGCCAGGCTGGGGTAGGCGGGTAATTGCTCAGGCGATTGATGCAGGTCTGAACGTCAGGGAAGGCCCAGGCCTGGTCCGGACTTCTTCGGTAATAGGCAGGGCCATCTTCGTCAGTGGGCAGCAGATAGTCACTGTCCTCGAGGGCAAATTGCAGCATGTGCTGCAGTCGCGCACCGATCTGCTCCTGTGAATAGGCATCCGGGTGAGCAGTGATCCAGGCGTCGCAGAGTCGATATTGCAGGCCATAGCGCTGCTGATCGCGGCGGTCCTCCAGATCGTCCCAGACGGTCGGGAACACCAAACCATCAGCTAGCGCTTGGGGTCCATCCTCGGGATGCTGCCTGACCCAGTCATCAGCTATGCGCAGGAAGTCGATGCCATCCCAGAAATCGTGCTCGAATTCGTCATATCGGTTGAGCTCGGGATAGTCATCCAGCGCTCTGTCACAGAATGCTCGCAGCGCAGCGAGGCGTGTGGCTTGTTCGGGCGCGGGACGGCGTGATTGCATGAGGGTATCCGGGAAGTGAGCGACGAGGATCAACCGCCAATCAGCGGCACCAGGCGGATGAATGCGAGTGTGGAAGGGGGACTCAAGACGATTGACTCGTCGAGTCTCTGCAGCATGACGCCGTTGTGCAGAACGCGGAACGCACGGCTTTCAAAACCCTTCAACGCTCGCTCGACCTCAACGCTGACATCCAGGTCTGGAGGCGCGCTGGCCTGGGGCATGACAACCGCACCTGCACAGGCTTGCTGACGAATGTCCCGCTCGCTCAGGTATTGGCGATCGAGCACTTCACGCACCGACACTTGTGCCAGCCAGTGCTGGACCGAAAGCGCAGCGATCTGTTCGGCAACGGTCAGGCGGATGAGCTCGGCGACCGTCAAGGTCGACGAGGCAGGCGTCAGGGTGACAGGGGGCAACAAAGGCTCCTGGCGTGCGCCTTTCAGGCAATAGCTATGAACCACGAACTCCATAACGCAATCTTTGCAAGCCAGGTCAGCCGGGCAGATGGGGCGTTAGCATATCCCGGTCTGCAAAAAACTTCATCGCGCTGGTCGCTCGGGCGTAGTAATAAAAGCGGCCAGCCCAGGCGTAGTCAAAATCATCGAGCGCGACCTCGCACGGTTGCTATGTGGATTGATGTATTGGCCGCGAGTCCGGCGCCACAAGAGGTTGCATTCGCGGCGTTGTTATGGAGGCTTGTCGGGAACCGGCGGTGCATTCGACCAGCTTCATGGCCTGATGCTGAGTGATACCATCCTGACTACCGTGAGCCATGGACATCGGGATCGATCAATTGATCATTATCGTCCTTTACCAGCCCTAAGTGCAGGAGATGCAAAATGAGCATTGATTGGATCAACTTCACGCCATGGACTTCATTGTCTGGAGGCGCCTTGATAGGGCTGGCCGTCAGCTTATTCGTTCTCGTGAATGGGCGGATCGCAGGCATCAGCGGCTTGCTGGGAAGCGTGATGCAATATGGCAGTGAAGGCTGGAGCGAGAAGGGGTTGTTTTTGCTTGGCCTGGTGATTTCGCCATTGGTGTGGGGAGCGTTCACCGTCTTGCCAGAAATAGAGATTAATACAGGGTGGCCCGCCCTGGTCGTAGCAGGCCTGCTCGTCGGCGTGGGAACACGTTACGGTTCGGGCTGCACGAGTGGTCACGGGGTGTGTGGTATCTCCCGATTATCGCCTCGCTCCATCGTGGCAACGGCATGTTTTATGACTGGCGGATTTGCAACGGTGTACGTCAGTCGCCATGTATTGGGAGTTTGACGATGATCAAAGTGAGCGCATTTTTTGCAGGCTTGATATTTGGCATGGGTCTGCTGTTGGCAGGTATGGCGAACCCGGCCAAGGTCTTGGCTTTTCTTGATATTAGCGGAGCCTGGGATCCGTCACTCGCTCTTGTGATGGCAGGAGCCATCTCGGTGGCGGTCATTCCGCTGAATTGGGCGCGTAAGCACAGGCAATCTTTGCTGGGCGCGCGGATGCAGTTACCAGGGAAAAGGGAGTTGGACGCCCGCTTGATCGGGGGCAGCCTGGTGTTCGGTGTAGGGTGGGGAATGGCGGGAATCTGCCCTGGGCCAGCGGTCGCGATTCTGCTGACCTGGCACTGGCAAATTCTTGCTTTCGTGTTAGCCATGCTGGCCGGCATGTACTTGTTTTATGTTCTGGAAAGCCGACGCGCGTCTTAATCAGACGATAGTTACGCATTGCTGTTACTTTTTGCTCAACTGGGCAAGTTGCCATCTATAAGACGGCAACCGATAGATTTCACTCGCCCGCTCAGGCATGCAGCCTATCCATCACCGGTTGGCGCTGCCGAAGGCTGCGAATCGGGCACACTGGTTTGCAGCCTTGGGCAGTGGCAGTGCCTACGAAAACCTCGTTCCCGTCATTGAATACGCGAATCAGCGCCGTCCGGCCCGGGTGCTCACATCCACCCATACCGCCAGTACCAGAATGCTGCCCTTCACAATCATCTGCCAGTAACTGTCCACGTCCAGCATTGACATGCCGTTATCCAGGCTGGTGATTACCAACGCCCCCAATAATGCTCCATACACTGTGCCCGATCCGCCGCGCATCGAGGTGCCGCCAATGAAGCAGGCAGCGATTGCGTCAAGTTCGCCCATGTTGCCCGCCGAAGGGGAGCCGGCGGCGAGGCGGGCGGTGTTGACCATCCCGGCAAGGGCGCACATCACGCCCATGATGCCGAAGATCCATAGTTTTACCGCCTGTACGTTGATGCCCGACAGGCGCGTGGCCTCCATATTGCTGCCTACCGCGTAGACGCGACGGCCGAACACGGTCTGGCTGGTGACGTAGCTGAACACCCCGAGCAGCACCAGCAACAGCAGTACCGGTACGGGGATGCCGTCGTAGCTGTTCAGGGTGGTGACGAAACCGGCAAGCACGGCGCCGATCAATGCCACGCGTAATACATCGCGCACCAGTGAATGCGCGGCCAAACCATGCAGTGCACGGTTGCGTCGCTGTTTCCAGGTGAGGAACAGGGTCAGGGCAAACAGCAGGATACCGAGCCCCAGGCCCACGGTATGGGATAGATAGCCCTGGCCCACATACACCAGTGGTGGCGAGACCGGCGCAATGGTAGTACCGCCGGTAATCCCCAGCAGGATGCCGCGAAACGCCAGCATCCCGCCCAGACCGACGATAAACGACGGGATGCGCAGGTAGGCGGTCATATAACCGTTGGCCAGCCCGATTATCAAACCGCACAGCGCTACCAGGCTGAGATTGGCCAGCAGCGGGATGTGATAGACCACGTCCAGAATCGCAGCAAGCCCTCCCAGTAGACCGAGCAACGAACCCACCGACAAATCGATTTCCCCGCTGATGATCACCAGTACCATGCCGCACGCCAGTATCCCGGTGATCGACATCTGCCGCAGCAGGTTGGAGAGGTTACGCGGGGTCAGAAATCCGCCCTCGGTTTGCCAGCTGAAAAACAGCCAGATCACTGCTACGGCGATCACCAGAGCGAGCATTTTGTAGCGGGTAAATAGGTGTTTGACCTGATTCATCTACGCGGTTTTCCGATTGTTATTGTTTTGGCTGAGCGCGGCGGCGAGTACCTGTTCCTGGGTAAGCCCCTGGTTGATGAAATCGCCGCGCAACTGGCCGTCGCCGATCACCAGCACGCGATTGGATACTCCCAGTACTTCGGCCAGCTCCGAGGAGACCATGATGATCGACACGCCTTCGGCCGCCAGCGCGCCCATCAGCTTGTAGATCTCATATTTGGCGCCCACATCCACGCCGCGAGTAGGCTCATCGAGGATCAACACTTTCGGCCTGGCCATGAGCATTTTCGCCAGTACGGCTTTTTGCTGGTTGCCGCCAGACAGGCTGGTGATGGGCAGGAACGGGCTGGACGTCTTGAGGTGCATCCGGGCGATTTGCTGGTCGATGCTGCCCAGTTCGGCTTCGGCGTCGATCCGGGTCATGTGGGCATAGGTGTCGAGCACCGCCAGGGTGATGTTCTGGCCGACGCCCAGGTCAGGGATGATGCCCTGGCGCTTACGGTCCTCGGGCACCATGCACAGCCCGGCGCGGATGGATTTGAGCGGCGTGCGCGTATCGATCGGTTGGCCGTCCAGCCAGACTTCGGCGCTGTAGCGGCCGGGGTAGGCACCAAAGAGCGCCGACACCAGTTCGGTACGTCCGGCACCCACCAGACCGGCAATGCCAAGGATTTCCCCGCGCTTGAGCACGAAGGAAATATCGTCGACACGCTTGCGCCTGGGGTTGTCCACGTCATAGCAGGTGACGTTGCGCGCCTCGAAAATCACTTCGCCGATGTCATGGGGCTCGGTGGGGTAGAGATTGCTCATCTCGCGGCCGACCATCTGCGTGATGATCTGTGGAATATCCATATCGACCATGGCGGTGGTTGCGATGTGCTTGCCATCGCGGATTACCGAGACGGTGTCGCAGACGGCGGCCACTTCGTCGAGCTTGTGGGAGATGTACACGCAGGCCACGCCTTTGGCCTTGAGGTCACGAATGATGTCGAGCAGCACCTCGATTTCCGAACGGGTCAGGGCCGAGGAGGGCTCATCGAGGATCAGCAGTCGCGCCTGTTTGTTCAGTGCCTTGGCGATTTCCACCAGTTGCTGATAGCCGCCACCGTACTGCGACACCGGCAGGGCGACGTTCATGTCCGGCACCTTGAGTTCGCGCATCAACGCTTCGGCACGATGGATCATTGCCGGGTAGTTCATGCGCCCGCCGGGCAACGTCAGCTCGTGGCCCATGAAAATGTTCTCGGCCACCGACAGGTCGGGCACCAGGGTCAACTCCTGATGAATGATGACGATGCCGGCTGCCTCGGTTTCACTGATGGACTGGGCCTTGAGCGGTTGCCCGTCCCAGAGGATTTCCCCTTCCCAGGTGCCGTATGGATAGACCGCCGACAGGACTTTCATCAAGGTGGATTTACCTGCACCGTTTTCACCGCACAGGCCGACACATTCCCCCGGCCGTACCTTGATATCAATACCGTTCAGCGCGTTGACACCGCCAAAGCTTTTGACGATGCCTTTCATTTGCAGCAGGTAGTGCGACATGACGATGGCTCACACGAAAGGCCGATGGAGTGGTTTTCGCGCCCCAGACATTGCGCTGTCGCGCAGCAGGTATGGACCTGCAGGAGCTGCTTTCTCCCCAACGGATCACCGTTTGCTGCGACAGCGCGGCACCTATGGCTTTATCTGCTCTTTGGTATAGAACCCGTCCTTCTCCAATAGATCGATATTGGCCTTGGTCAACGGGGTCGGGGTGAGCAGGATGGTGTCGACCTTCTTGCTGCCATTGTCGTACTGCGAGCTGTACGCAGGCTTCTCGTTACGTGCCAGTTGCACCGACAGCTTGGCGGCTTCCGAGGCGATCAGCTTGAGCGGCTTGTACACGGTCATGGTCTGGGTGCCGTCGATCACCCGCTTGACGGCGGCGAGGTCGGCGTCCTGGCCGGAAATGGGCACCTTGCCCGCCAGTTTCTGCGCGGCCAGGGCCTGGATTGCACCGCCGGCGGTGGCATCGTTGGAGGCGACGATGGCGTCGATCTTGTTATTGTTCCGGGTCAGGGCATTTTCGACGATGCTCAAAGCCTCGGTAGGGTTCCATTCCTTGACCCACTGCTGTCCGACAACCTTGATATCGCCCTTGTCGATGGCCGGTTGCAACACCTTCATCTGGCCTTCGCGCAGTACTTTGGCGTTGTTGTCGGTGGGGGCGCCGCCGAGCAGGAAGTAGTTGCCCTTGGGTGCCGCCTGCAGTACGCCGTTGGCCTGCATTTCTCCGACCTTTTCATTATCGAAAGAAATATAGGCGTCGATATCGGCGTTGAGGATCAACCGGTCATAAGACACTACTTTGATATTGGCCTTCTTGGCCTCGGCGACGGCATTGGTCAGCACCGTCGCGTTGAACGGCACGATAACGATCACATCGACGCCCCGGGAGATGAGGTTTTCGATCTGGGAAATCTGCTTTTGCTCATTGGCATCGGCTGACTGCACAAAGACCTTGGCGTCGAGCTTCTCCGCCGCTGCGACGAAGTAATCACGGTCCCGGGACCAGCGCTCCAGGCGCAGGTCATCGATGGAAAAGCCGATTTTCGGGTGAGCAGGGTCGGCCATCACCGGCAGGGCGAGCAGAGCCAGGGCACTGGCGAGCAGGGTACGTTCGAGTCTATTCATGGTGTTGCGTCCTTTTATTGTTGTTGGAAAAGACACAGCGTGGTGCGGGTAGAACTGTAGAGCGTATGGCGACCTTCGCGCGCAGAGATTTGTCGCGCGATTGTCACCGCGTGTCAGGTGTAAATAAAACGATTCACAATCCCTTCAAGCATCTCTTGTCGACCACTTACCGCCTGCGGGTTCAGCTCGTGGGCGAAGGCATGCTCGGCGAGTGATTCGAGGCTGTATTCTCCCGCCAGTACTGCCTGGCCCAGGGGCTGCTGCCAACCGGCATAGCGCTGATCCTTGAATTGCTGCAAACGGTCGTTCTGCACCATTGCCGCCGCGCGTTCCAGGGCCAGTGCGAGGGTGTCCATGGCGGCGACATGACCGTGGAACAGGTCGATCTCATCCAGGCTCTGGCGGCGCACTTTGGAGTCAAAGTTGTAGCCGCCATTCTTGAACCCGCCGGCCTTGAGGATTTCATAGGTGGCCAGGGTCATTTCCTCGACGCTGTTAGGGAACTGGTCGGTGTCCCAGCCGTTCTGCGGATCGCCACGGTTGGCATCGATGCTGCCGAAGATCCCCAGAGACACGGCGGTCGCAATCTCGTGATGGAAACTGTGCCCGGCCAGGGTCGCGTGGTTGGCCTCGATATTGACCTTGATCTCGTGTTCCAGGCCGAACTCGTGGAGAAAGCCGAATACCGTGGCGCTGTCGTAGTCGTACTGGTGCTTGGTCGGCTCCTGGGGCTTGGGTTCGATCAACAGGTCGCCCTTGAAGCCGATCTTGTGTTTGTGCTCCACCACCATGCGCATAAAGCGCCCGAGCTGTTCACGCTCGCGTTTCAGGTCGGTATTGAGCAGGGTCTCATAGCCTTCACGGCCGCCCCACAGGACATAGTTGGAACCCTTGAGACGCAGGGTAGCGTTCATTGCACTGAACACCTGGGCAGCGGCGTAGGCGAACACCTCCGGATCAGGGTTACTGGCGGCACCGGCAGCGAAGCGCGGATTGCTGAAGCAGTTGGCGGTGCCCCAGAGCAACTGGATACCGGACTGTTCCTGATGACGTTCCAGATGGTCGACCATTTGCGCGAAGTGATTGCGATACTCCTTGAGCGAGCTGCCTTCGGGAGCAACATCAGTATCGTGGAAGCTGTAGTAGTCGATGCCCAGTTTGGAGAAGAACTCAAAGGCGGCTTCGGCCTTGCCGATGGCTATTTCCATGGGGTCACCGCTGCGTTGCCATGGGCGTTTGAAGGTGCCCACGCCAAACATGTCGGCGCCCGGCCAGACGAAGGTGTGCCAATAGCAGGCGGCCATGCGCAGGTGCTCGCGCATGGGTTTACCGAGGATCAGTTTATTGGCGTCGTAATGGCGAAAGGCGAGGGGGGAGTCGCTGCTGGGGCCCTCGAAGCGGACCTTCTCGACATCGGGGAAGTACGGCATGGCGTTTTCCTTATTGTTCTTGGCGGTACCCCGATACTAGCAATGGCCCCCGACCCGCCGATTACGAAAATCATCAGGGTGCAGTGCGTTTTTGCGTATTGAGCTCTGGCGTGGACAGGCCTAGTCTGTGGTGATCGGCCGAGGACAAAAACAATGAAAACCCTACCGCCCGTTCACCGCATCGCGCTGTTATTCAATGGCAGCAAGATTTACGACCGTGGAATCATTACCGGCATCGGCAACTACCTGAGCAGCACTCGCGCGTCGTGGGACCTGTTTCTGGAGGAGGATTTTCTCTGCCGTCTCCGAGGTATCGAGCGCTGGCACGGCGACGGCATCATTGCCGACTTCGACGACCCGTTGATCGGCGAGGCGCTGGCCGGGAGCAAATTGCCAGTAGTGGCGGTGGGTGGCTCCTATGAGGACACGCGCGCCTACCCTGATGGTATTCCTTACGTAGCCACTGACAATTACGCGCTGATGAAACTGGCGTATGAGCATCTTATCGAGGCCGGCCTGACCCGCTTTGCCTGTTTCAGCCTGCCGCCGGCCCAGGCCAATCGTTGGGCCCAGGAGCGGGAAAGCGCCTTTCGCCGACTGATGCAACGCGACGGCCTGCATGTCGAGATCTATCGCGGCCTGGGCACCAGTGCACCGCTCTGGGACAGTGCTGTCGAGCAGCAAATCGCCTGGCTGCACAGCCTGCCCAAACCCGTTGGTATCATCGCGGTCACCGATGCCCGCGCCCGACAGTTGCTGCAAGCCTGCCTCACCGCCGGCATCGCCGTGCCGGAGCAAGTGGCGCTGATCGGTATCGACAACGACCCGCTGACCCGTACCCTCACGCGAGTCCCCCTGAGTTCGGTGATCCAGGGAACCGAGACCATGGGCCGTACCGCTGCAGCGCTGCTGCATCAGATGCTGCACGGTAAACCCTGCACCGGCACGCAGATCCTGGTGCCACCGGAAGCGATCAATGTGCAGGCGTCGAGCTTGCATCAACCCTTGGGTAACCCGTACGTAATGCAGGCGCTGCTGTTTATCCGCCAATACGCCTGCCAGGGCATCAAGACCGCCCAGGTTGCGGCCTACGTCGGCGTGTCGCGCTCCTCGCTGGAGTCGCATTTTCGCAAGGAGCGTGGCCGCAGCGTGCACGACGAGATTCTGCGTTTCAAGCTGGCGGCAGCGGCCAATGGGCTGGAGCATAGCGATTCGGCGATTGCCGACATCGCCCAGAAGTGTGGTTTCAAATCGGCGCAGTACCTGCACACGGTGTTTCGGCGTGAGTTTGGCTGTACGCCGCGTGAGTATCAGCAAGTCCCTGAAAACTTTGCCGGCTACAGCCATACGTCGTTGGACTTGCATCGGACACACCTCTGAGGATTTTTATGGCGGCAATGGACGTTCCCAGGAATGCGCCACGTGCGAGACTGAGTGATTGCGGGGCAAGCACGCCGGGTATTGCAGGTGTTTAAAAAGACGCTGGTCTCTTTATTGTTTTCAGTAGGTCCTGCGGCAAGCGTATTCAGGGTTGTTTAGTGTATTCGTCGGATATTAGTTGCCGGATTGAAACAGTCTTGTTCCTGTCGGGGAACTTAATGGTATTCACGGTACCTTGAAATCAACCTGTGAACGGCGCGTTGGGCCAGTTTAAATAGGGGAGGTAAACAGTGGTTCAACTGCTTATTACGCGATAGGGGCGGTTTTTTAATCTGACCGGCCTGTATTGTTAGTGAGTCTGCTGTTTTTTTGCAGGTGATTCGGACTTTTGTGGGTTGGTTCTGTTGATGTTCGGGTTTTTCCAGGTCTATTCAGTTTTGCCCGTTGTGTTATTCGCAGGGGGAACTAAAGTCTTATTTTTTACCGTCAATAATCATTTTATAGTTCGCCATGGGGGCGGTTGCCGAAAGGCAAGAACGGCCGCTGACCCGTGGGCGAAGGAGTTTGGATGGCTGACGATGACATGCTGCAAACCCTGACCAGCGTGCTTGGGTGCCTGTCGGGTGCGGTTGTGGCGCTGGATCGCGCTGCCCGGGTCGTCACTGGCAATCCGGCGTTCGCGCAAGTACAGGTAAAAAACGGTGTGTGTTCCGACGTTGGAACTGATTTTCTCCTCCTTCTGCACACGGAGGACCATTGGCTGTTTCACGCCGCGCTGGAGAAGGCCGCCGGGCAGTCTCGCGGGTTCTTTGAGGCCGGCGCCAGGGGGGGCGGCAGGTTGAGCGTGTCGCTGACGTTGTGGCGCGAAGAGTATTTTATTGTTGAAGTCATTCCTCGCCTGGAGCAGTCGCCTAGTCATTCGAGTTTGGAAAGCTTCTCTGAGATACCCCTCAAGTCTCTTTTCGATTCCGCCGGTACAGGTTTGGCGTTAGTGGCATTGGACGGTCACTGGTTGCGGGCCAATGGCGTCATTTGCCAGATGCTTGGCTACAGCGAAGCGCATTTGCGAACCACCACTTTTATGGCGCTCACTCACCCCAACGACCGGGAAGTTGGCAAGTTGTTGATTGATGAGCTGAAGCGCGGTGAAAGACATGGCGCTACGTTGCATAAGCGCTACATTCGGTGTGACGGCCAAGTGGTCTGGGTGCGGTTGACCGTGGGGTTGGTTCGCGACGATCGCGGAGAGCCATCCTGTTTTATATCTCAATTGGAAGACATCACAGAAAATTGGCAGCTTCGTGAAACGCTGATGGGCAGCGAGCTCAAATTTCTCACACTGGCAGAAAACTCCCCCGACATTATTGTCCGTTATGACCGCAATCTGAATCGCATTTACGTTAATCCGACATTTTTGCTGTTGACCGGCATCTCCTATGAAGAAGCGATAGGGGGGAGCCCCGAAGAGGGGGCTGGCGACTACCTAAATCAACTGCGTCATGTGGTAGAGACGGGTGAGACGGCTCAATTTTTAAACACGTGGGCTATTACCAACAGTGGTGAGTATGTAAGTTGCGCAGTCAGCCTGATGGCTGAACGCAATAACTCAGGTGAAGTCGTCGGGGTGTTGGCGATGGCCCACGATATTACCGAGCTGCGTAAGCAGCAGGTTCTCGAAGATGCACGCTTGCGTATATTCGAAAACATGGCCACGGGAGCCTCTTTGGATGAAACGCTGGCGTTGCTGGTGAGCTACCTTCAACTGGCATTGCCTCATCGTGGCTGTAGCGTTGTACTTGCCGAACCGCAAAGCCGTACACCGTCGCCATGTGTGCCGTCTCCGGCGACGCCTGCAGCGGGCCTTGAGGCCGTCTGGTCCGAACCGATCGTGGACAATCAGGGACGAGTGCTCGGTGCTTTCCAGTTATCTCTGCTACCCGGTCGCCAGCCAGCGCAGAGCGATATTCAGCGAGTGCAGCAGACGTGTCATATTGCTGCTATCGCCATTGGGCGCTGGCGATCTGAATCGTTGCTCAGGGAGCGCGAGCGTCGTTACCGGGACATTTTCGACCATACCCTGGACATGCTTTGCCTGTTAGAGGTTACGCAGGCCGGCCGCCTGCGTTGTGTCGACGTGAATCCTGCGTTACTGCGAGCGCTGGGCGCCGCCCACGTGGACGTTATCGGCGAAGCGATAGAACGTATATTCGATCAATCCAGCGCGCAAAAAATTCAGGCGCTCTGCGAGCAATGCATGGCTGCCGGAAGGGTGGTGGAATCAGAGGAAGATGTGGTGCTTCGCAATGAAGTGCGTAACCTGCATCTAACCCTGATACCGGTGGCGGATCCGAGAGGCGAGGGCCCACGGATATTGGTCATCAGCCGTGACATTACCCTGTCGACCAGGGCTCGACAGAAAGAACTGGCACTGCAGCACGACATCAATACATTGGTAGAAAATAGTCCTGACGCAGTTATTCGGTTGAGTGCTCATGGCGAGGTGCTGTACCTCAACGCCCAACTTAAAAAGTGGGTGGGCGCGACTTGGCCCGAGTTGATGGGAGTGGCCATCGATCACTTGGCTCCCATCAATGCTCAAGCCCAACTTTTTCGGGAGTTGGTTGCCCAGGTGATTCATCAAAATAAAGCGACCGAGCAAGAGTTCCTGCTGTCGGGTTTGAAAACCGCGCCCAAGGTGGTGTTGATCCACTTTGTTCCGGAGGTCGATGGTCAGCGAGTCGTCAGTGTGCTTGCCGTGGGGCGAGATATTTCCAAGTTGCGTGCTGCCGAAAGACGCCTGGCCAATTCCAACGCACAATTGCGTGATCTGTCGACACGTCGGGAAACGGCACGGGAAGAGGAACGCAAACTCATCGCCAGGGAAATTCATGACGAGCTGGGCCAGCACCTGACGGCGTTGCGCATGGGTATATCGTTATTGAAGTTTCAGTTTGGAGTCGCCACGCCTGAACTCACCCCTCAGGTTGAGCGGTTGATGGCCTTGACCGATAAGACAATCCAGGTGGTACGCAACGTATCGACCAGTCTGCGGCCATCTGCACTGAATCTGGGGCTGGTTTCCGGGCTGGAATGGTTGACCGCCGAATTCGTCACCTTGACCCGGGTTCCCTGTGTGCTGCACCTGCCTTCAATTCCCCTGACGCTCCCCGATACTCACATTACTGCGGCATTTCGCGTGGTGCAGGAGTCCCTGACCAACATTGCCCGCTACGCTGAAGCGTCACAGGTCAGAGTAACCTTGAGCCCTCAGGAAACCCATTGGCTGTTGGAGGTTCAGGATAATGGCAAGGGGTTTGACCCTGAAGCTGTCGGCCGCCAGACCCTGGGGTTGGCAGGGATGCGTGAGCGAGGCCTGATGTTGGGCGGCAAAGTGATCATTTTCAGCCACCCCGGACAGGGAACCACGGTTCAAGCGTTCATACCTATGCACGAGGATACGTATTCATGATTCGCATGCTGATTGCCGATGACCACACCATCATGCGTGAAGGACTCAAGCAGCTATTCGCCCTGGTCGCCGACGTGCAGGTAGTGGCCGAAGCCGAGAGCGGAACACAACTGATCGAACTCTTGCGTGAGGTCGAGATAGGCCTGCTGCTGTTGGATATGAATATGCCCGGCATCAGCGGTGAAGTCTTGATTGCCCGACTGCATACCCAATACCCGAATCTGCCGATTCTGGTATTAAGCATGCATAACGAAATCCACATTGCACAACGTGCGCTACGTGCCGGTGCACTGGGCTATCTCACCAAGGACAGTGACCCGGAAACCTTGTTGGCTGCCATTCGTCGAGTGTTCAGCGGTAAGCGTTACCTGGACGCCGGGCTGGCAGAACAGATTGCCCTGCAAAGCAGTGGCTTGAAGCAACAGACCTATGTCGAAAGCCTTTCTGATCGCGAATTCCAGATTTTGCGTTTGCTGGCCCATGGCATGAGCGTCAATCAGATCGCTGAGCAATTGATCATCAGCAACAAAACGGTCAGTACCCACAAGACCCGGCTGATGGAAAAGATGGGTTTTTGCTCCACGGCGGACATAGTCCGCTTTGCCATGACACTGGGTATTTCGTGATCAACACACTAGCGTAGGAATTTTCCTACCTGGTCTCCCTGAATTCCTACCCAAGAATAGGAATGCTCCGATGGTGGCAATGACATCATCTTGCCATCATCTCGGTTAAGCACTCGAACCGTCGGTCAACCGGCGAAAAGATGCTTTTACCGGGAGACGGATTTTGAGAGAGATAACATCACCCCCTTCGGCTGCGTTGACGCTGTTCCCGGTTGCCTCTGCAGGCCTGCTCGGGGGCCTTGCGGTTGCCTATGGCAATAGTTTCAGTGCCTGGGCGGTGGGGGCGGCGTTGTTTGTTATGTGTATCAGCCTGGGGCTCTGGGCTAACAAGCGTTACCAGGCCCGGTGGCACAGTCTGCAAGACCCGCTCGCTCCATCGACTGTAGTGTCGGCGGCGCTGGCCGTTGATAGCGGCCTGGCGGACGTTTGCCTCAACGTGTTACCGATCTGGTCCAGACAAATAGAAGCTGCCCGCCTGATCAGCGAAACGTCGATTCTTAAGTTGAGCGAACGTTTCGGAACGCTCGCCTCCAACATCAGCCACAGTGTGTCTGGCAGCAGTGGCCAGGATGCTTCGCGACAATTGGTCGACTTGCTGGAAGTGGGTCAGCATGATCTCAATTCCATCGTCCTGGCCTTGCGTACCGCTCTCTGTAATAAAGAGAGCGAACTCAAAGAAGTGATGCAACTTTCCGGGTTCACCGAGCAACTTCAGCAGATGGCCAAGTTTGTCGGCGACATCGCCACTCAGACCAACTTGCTGGCCCTCAATGCCGCTATTGAAGCCGCGCGGGCGGGTGAGGCGGGACGAGGTTTTGCGGTGGTCGCCGATGAGGTTCGCAAGTTGTCGAGCCTGTCCGGTGAGACCGGAAGAAAGATCAGCGAAACAGTCATAACCATCAATGCCGCGATTGCCCGCACCGTCCAGATATCCCGCCATCAGGCTGAGCAAGACACCTTGACCCTTGCCGATTCGGAGCGGGTGATTTCTCAAGTCATCGAACAGTTTCGCGGTAACGCCCAGACCATCGTTCATAACAGTCAAAACTTGCAACAGCAGAGCGCAGCCGTTGCCCACGAGATCGCACAAGTGCTGGTCGCGTTGCAGTTTCAGGACCGGGTCAGCCAGATGTTGACGTTGATTACCCGTGACCAGAGCAAGTTGCAACAACAATTGACCGAGCGCCACGAGTTGAGTCGCGGTGGGGATGTCCTCTCGCCGATGGCCAGCGACCGTTGGCTGCAAGAGCTTTCAACCACCTACACCATGCCGGAACAGCATGCCATTCATAGTGGCACACCTCACGCCAAGGCGGATGCCAGCGAAATCACCTTTTTCTAGAGGAGCTTTTTCCAATGAGCAAAACCATTTTGGTCGTCGACGACTCGGCCTCCATCCGGCAGGTGGTGAGCATTACGCTCAAAGAGGCGGGTTATGACGTGATCGAAGGCTGTGATGGCAGAGATGCGCTGAGAAAACTGGACGGCCGCAAAGTTCACCTGATTGTCACGGATGTGAACATGCCGAACATGGATGGCTTCAGTTTCGTCAGAGCCGCCAAGTTGCTGCCGGGCTACAAGTTCACGCCGGTCATCATGCTGACCACCGAAACCACTGACGCAATGAAGCAACAAGGACAGGCCTGCGGTGCCAAGGCCTGGATGGTCAAACCCTTTCAACCGGCACAAATGCTCAACGCGGTCTCCAAGTTAGTCTTGCCATAGTGATGGCCGGCGGTTGCTGGCCAGGAGGTTTTCCATGAGAAGCACTGTCCCGATGCTGCGTCGAATCCAGGTCATGGAAGGCCCCCTGACGATCTATACGGCCACCGAACAAAAAGAAGTGCTGTTGTCGTTATTCCCCCTGGCGCATGAGGTCGAGTTGGACTTGTCCTGCGTCGATGAGTTGGACAGCGCGGGGTTGCAGCTGTTGATCCTGATCAAACGCGAGTCCCTTAAAGAGGGGACGCATTTGTTGTTGAGTAATCCCAGTGCGACGGTAATCGAAACCTTTCGACTCAGCGGCCTGGACGGTTACTTCGCTGATACCCCCTTGGTTCACCTGGCTGGAGCATGACCGCATGGCACAGCCAATGAATATGGATGACGTACTGCAGACCTTTATTGCCGAAAGCCGCGAGCTTTTGCTGCAGATGGAAGACGCGCTGCTGCAGATAGAACAGTCACCGCAGGACCTCGACACCATTAATGCCCTGTTCCGTATTGCTCATACGATCAAGGGCTCGGCGGGGTTGTTTGGCTTGATGCCAATCGTTGATTTCACGCATGTGGCCGAGAGTGTTCTGGATCGGGTACGCAGCCTGGAAGTGCGCGTCGACGAGGCTCTGAGCGCTTTGTTTCTCGAGGCGCGTGACTACATCAACCAGTTGATCGACCTGCTGGCCGTAGATGGCAACCTTGATCGATTGGATGAAGCGGTTCGGGCCCAGGGGCAGGGGCTGAGTGACCGGCTCGCGTTGTATATGGAGAGCGCAGAATCGACAGATGCGCCGACTCGCGAGGTTACGCGGTCGTCGCCGCAGGTTGCCGATGGCGAGCGTCTGAATCCTGGTCACTGGCATTTGTCTCTGCGCTTTGGCCCTGATGTGTTGCGTAACGGCATGGACCCTCTGGCTTTCCTGCGTTACTTGAGCACGTTAGGGCGTTTGTTGCACACCGTCACGCTCTTTGAATCGTTGCCTTCGTTGGCTGCAATGGATCCGGAAACCAATTACCTGGGGTTTGAGCTTGCGCTGGCCAGTGACGCTTCCCGTGAGGTCATCGACGGTGCCTTTGACTTTGTTCGCGATGACGCCCTTGTACTGATCCTCGCACCCCAGGCCACGATTGAGGCTTGTCGGACGCACATTGACGCTCTGGCGCAAGACCGTACCGATTTGCTCGAACTGTTCGTTCGGTTCGGCACATTGACTGAGTCTCAGGCCGCGCTCATCAGTCAGGACAGCGTGCAAGCACCAGCCGATCCTGCAGCCGAGCCCGAAGTACTGGCGGGTTCGATTGCCCCCTTGATCAAGGCCGGCAAGGCGGGCGCCAGCAACGAAGGCAATCTGATTCGGGTCGATGCTGGCAAGCTGGATCAACTGATCAATCTGGTCGGTGAGCTGATCATCGCCGGTGCCGGTGCCAATCTGCTGGCGGTGCGCAGTGGGCTTGGCGAGATGATTGAGGCTACAGGTCTGTTGTCGCGGCTCGTCGAGGAGGTGCGCGACTCCGCACTGACCTTGCGCATGGTGCAGATTGGCGCGACCTTCACGCGCTTCCAGCGAGTGGTGCGCGATGTGTCCAAAGAGCTGGGCAAAGACATCGTGCTGCACATCGACGGCGGTGATACTGAGTTGGACAAGACCGTGGTCGAGCGTATCGGCGACCCGCTGACGCACCTGGTGCGAAACGCTATGGATCACGGTATCGAAGCGGCATCCATTCGCCTGCTCCGTGGCAAGCCTGCCCAGGGCACCGTACGCCTGAATGCCTATCACGAATCCGGCAGCATCGTTATTGAGGTGTCGGACGACGGCGGCGGTCTGGCCAAGGACAAAATCCTGGCCAAGGCCCGCGAACGCGGGCTGCTGGGGGAGGGGCAGTTCCTGGCGGAAAAAGACATTCTGAATTTGATTTTCGAACCGGGATTTTCCACCGCCGACCAGGTCAGCAACCTGTCTGGCCGTGGGGTGGGCATGGACGTGGTGAAAAGAAATATCACCGCCCTGCGCGGCAACGTGAGCCTCGAAAGCGAAGAAGGGCACGGTACAACAGTACGGATCCGCTTACCCCTGACCCTGGCAATCATCGATGGTTTTCTGATCGGGGTGGGCAAGGGTTCCTATGTGATCCCGCTGAACATGGTGGAGGAATGCATCGAGTTGTCGCCTGAGCATGGGGCCGATAGCGGCTATCTGGATCTCAGGGGGGATGTGCTGCCCATCCTGAGGCTAAGGGACATGTTTGATGTGCAGGAGCCAGGAGGCAATCGAGAAAATGTGGTTGTCGTGCAATACGCAGGTCTGCGTGCGGGCCTGGTGGTCGATCGCCTGCAGGGGGAGTTTCAAACCGTGATCAAACCATTGGGCAAAGTGTTTGGTGATGCCCATGGCTTGGGAGGGTTCACGATCCTGGGCAGTGGGGCTGTCGCCTTGATTCTGGATATCCCCAACTTGTTGGGAAATGTCGCCAGGGAAACGGCCAACCGTTCGATCCAAAGTCCTTTATTGACTCAATGAAGTGTCATCAGGAGTTTCTCGCCATGACCGTTATAAAAAGTATTACGCTGCTGGTTCTCACCGCACTGCTGGGGGTTCTCGTATTGGGAGGCTCCAGCGTCTATCTGGCCGACAAAATCAACTCGACTGCCAGTTACGCCAATGCCAATACCGTGCCCACTCTGGTGGAGGTGGATCGCGCCGCCGGGGCCTTTGCCGACCTTCGTGGCCTGCAATGGCAGCATTTGAATGACGCGGAGAAAACCGCCATTCCCTCTTACTCAGGGGCCATTGCGCAGAACTTCGCGGTTATCGGCAAAGCCCTGGATCATTACCAGGCCGACCTGGTTTCTGACGAGCACGATGCAACCCTGTTGAACCAGTTGCGCGCCAGGCTGGGCGAGTTTGCCAACGTGCAGGCGCGTTTCGACAAGTCGGTTGACGACGGTGACAAGACCAGTGCCCGCGGGCTGCTCGAGGCCAGCCAGCCGTTGCAAAACGCGATTCAAACGGCCATCTCCGAAGTGCGCCAATACAATCTTGAACTGGGTCGAAAAGGGCAGATCCTGGCCGCACGTACCGAGCAGAATGCCCGCAATATTATCTTGCTGGTTGGCGCCTTGACCTTTCTGGCCATTGTATTGATCGGTGTCTGGCTGGGGCGCAGTTTGATGCGCCAACTCGGTGCCGAGCCGCAGGTTGTTCGCGCCTTCGCTGAACGCTTGTCCGCGGGAGAACTGAGTACGCACACCGTGCTCAAACCAGGTGACACCACAAGCTTGACAGCTTCAATGCAGCAATTGGGAACGGGGTTGCAGGCGCTCGTCGCGGAGATAAACCGCATGTCCAGCGAGCACGACAAGGGTGATATCGACGCGCAGATCGATGTTGAGCGCTTCCACGGCAGTTTTCGTTCGATGGCTCAAGGTATCAACGATATGGTCAACGGTCATATCGCGGTGAAGAAAAAAGCCATGACGTGTATCCGCCTGTTTGGTGAAGGGGATCTGTCGGCACCGCTTGAGCAATTCCCGGGCAAAAAAGCCTTTATCAATGAAAACATTGAACTGTTGCGCACCACCATTCTCGCGCTTATCAGCGAAATGAAACATATGTCCGCCGAGCATGAAAAAGGTGACATCGACGTCATGATTGATACCGGACGCTTCTGCGGTTCATACCGTGAAATTGGCCAGGGTATCAATGAGATGGTCAACGGCCATATCAGCGTAAAGAAAAAGGCCATGGCGTGTATCCGCGCTTTCGGCGAAGGCGATCTGTCGGCGCCTCTCGAGCAATTCCCGGGCAAAAAAGCCTTCATCAACGAAAACATCGAACAACTGCGCGCCAACATCGTGGCTCTGGTCGAAGACACGCGCCAAATCAGCGACAGTGCGATGATTGGCAAGTTGGATACCCGGCCTGACAGCTCACGGCATCAGGGTGATTTCCGGCGTATCGTCCTGGGGATCAATGGTTCTCTTGATGCGATCATCGTCCCGATTACCGAGGCCATGGAGGTCTTGTCGGCGATGTCCGGCGGTGACCTGACCCGCACCATCAGCGGCGACTACCAGGGCAAGTTTCTGGAACTCAAGACGTCGGTCAACAGCACCGTGGAAAAACTCTCGGAGATCATCGGCGAAGTGCGCGGGGCTGCGGACTCGTTGTCCAGTGCCTCGGAGGAGATTTCCGCTACGGCCCAAAGCATGAGCCAGTCGGCCTCAGAGCAGGCGGCGTCGGTTGAGCAGACCTCGGCGTCGATGGAAGAAATGTCGGCGTCCATTGCCCAGAATACCGAAAATGCCAAAGTGACTGACGGCATGGCGGGCAAAGCCAACAAGGAAGCTTCGGAAGGCGGCCGGGCCGTGAAAGATACGGTGGCGGCGATGAAGACCATCGCGGAGAAAATCGGCATCGTGGACTCCATCGCTTACCAGACCAACCTGTTGGCGCTGAACGCTGCTATCGAAGCTGCCCGGGCCGGAGAGCACGGCAAAGGCTTCGCAGTGGTAGCCGCAGAAGTACGCAAACTGGCCGAGCGCAGTCAGATTGCCGCTCAGGAAATCAGTGAAGTGGCCAAGAACAGCGTGGCGCTGGCCGAACGGGCGGGCAATCTGCTCGATGAAATCGTGCCTTCGATTGCCAAGACATCTGACCTGGTACAAGAAATTGCGGCCGCTTCAGAAGAACAATCCATCGGCTCTGAGCAGATCAACAGTGCCATGTCCCAGATGAGTCAGGTGACCCAGCAAAATGCTTCGGCTTCCGAAGAACTGGCGGCGACTGCGGAGGAAATGAGTGGCCAGGCCGAGCAGTTGCAAGAACTCATGGGCTTTTTCACCGTGCAAAGCAAGCGGTCGGGCCGACCTGTTTCGCGGCCCGTCATGACGCGTATGGCGCTTGAGCAGGATGATTGTTCGGCGCAGGGCGGGTTCGTCCGCTTCGGGAGTTGACCCATGAGTGCCTCAGCCGTGATGCCGGGCGCTTACACGCCAGTGCCGCAAGCAAATGAACCCTTGCAGTATCTGACCTTTTTGGCCGCGCACGAAATGTATGCGGTCAATACGCTGAGTGTTCGCGAAATCATCGAATACAACCAGGTGACAACGGTGCCGATGATGCCGGCATTCCTGCGCGGGGTTATCAATCTTCGCGGCTCGGTAGTGCCGGTAGTGGACCTCAAGGCGCGCTTTGGCAAGGGCGCTACGGTACTGGGTATCCGCACGTGCATCGTCATTCTGGAGGCGGTCGGCGAGGGTGAGTCTCAGGTATTGGGGATTGTGGTCGACTCGGTCAGTGAAGTGATCGAGATACTCGACAGTGATATCAAGCCCGCGCCGGCGTTCGGCAATCATATTCGCACTGACTTCATCAAGGGGATGATCAAGGTGCGGGGCGACTTCGTCACGCTGCTGCAAGTCGAGCATGTTCTATGCGTCGATGAGATGGCCAGCCTGATGAGAGCGTAACGCGCAGAACGGTGCATCCAGGCGCAACCGGAACGTCATCCCAACGAGGTGAGTCATGGCTCTAACTATTGAAAGTCCAGGCAACACCGCTGTTTCGAGCCCGAGCCAATACCTCACCTTTTTGCTTGGGAATGAGATGTTCGCCGTCGGCACCCTTAACGTGCGGGAAATCATTGAGTATGGTCCGATTACCAGCGTGCCTCTGTTGCCCCCCAGCATCCGTGGCGTCATTAACCTGCGAGGCGTCGCCGTCCCGGTGCTGGATCTGAGCATGCGTTTTCGTGGCGAACGCACGGTGCAGACCTCCAGGACATGCTTTGTAATTCTTGAGGTTCAGGTCGATTCCCTGCGCAAGCCGATGGGGATCATCGTTGACTCGGTCAGTGAGGTGCTGGAAATCGCGGACCAGAACATCGAACCTTCGTTGAGGTTCGGTACTGATGTCACGGCTGATTTTCTATTGGGTATCGGCAAGCTTGAGAGTGGTTTCGTGCTGTTGCTGGATATCGATCGGTTGTTGTCTCTGGAGCAGATCGACGCGCTGAGCACCCCCGAACACCAGGATCTTCAACTGCTCGATACTTCTTCGGGAGCGTCCCTATGAACGTGGTTCTCTCCGATGCCGAATTCTTACAGTTTCGTGATTTCATCCATCAAATCGCTGGTATCAGCCTGTCCGATGCCAAGAAACAGTTGGTGAGTGCCCGGCTGGCCAAGCGATTGCAAGTGTTCAAGCTCAACACCTACGGCGCCTACTACAAGCTACTGATGAAAGACAGCGCCGAGTTGCAGGTGGCGGTTGACATGCTGACGACCAATGAAACCTACTTTTTTCGCGAGCCCAAGCATTTTGATTTCCTGCGCGATGTCGTGTTGCCCGAACTACGTGGCAGCGGGCCTTTGCGCATATGGAGTGGCGCCTGTTCGACAGGTGAAGAGCCCTATACCCTGGCAATGATTCTGGCGGACAATCTCGTCGGTCGGCCTTGGGAGATCGTTGCATCGGACATCAGTAGTCGGGTACTGGAAAAAGCCCGTCGAGGGCGCTACCCCCTCGAAGGTACGCGCGGTATTCCTGAAGCGCTGCTCAACAAATATTGCCTCAAGGGTGTGGGTGCAAATCATGGTTGCTTCATGGTCGAACCGGCACTGGCGTCGCGAATCGATTTCCAGGCCATCAATTTGAATAATCCGCTGCCGAAGCTGGGGATGTTTGACGTGATCTTCCTGCGCAACGTGATGATCTATTTTGATTCCGACACCAAAGTACAAGTCGTCAAGCGGCTGATCAGCCATCTCAGGCCCGGCGGATATTTTCTGGTCAGTCATTCGGAGAGTCTCAACGGCATCACCGATCAACTGCGACTGGTCAAGCCTTCAATCTATCGGAGGCCGCATGCCTGAAAATCGGCCGTCCCGCGAGCTTAATCTGAATCCTGGCGAGTGGTCTTTCGGCTCCGGCGCGGTGCGTTTGCGGACGGTCCTGGGATCATGTGTTGCGTTGGTGTTCTGGCACCCGCGGCGCTTGCTGGGAGGGATGTGTCACTACTTGCTGCCCTGTCGGGTCGCGATGAACCCGCGCGCTCTGGACGGTCGTTACGGCGATGAGGCCCTCGAATTGATGCTCGGTCGTATACAGGCACTCAAGGCTCAGCCCAAGGAGTTCAGGATCAGCGTATTTGGCGGCGGAAACATGTTCCCCGGCCGTGTGCGCCCGGACGACAACTACCTGGGTCGGCGCAATGTGGAGCAAGCCAGGCACCTGCTCGAATTACATCATTTGCATTGCCACAACTTCCACGTGGAAGGCGTGGGCTATCGAACCGTGGTGTTCGACCTTGCCAATGGCAATATTGAACTCAACTACCTGGCCCTGCCGCGGCCCCCGGCCCCTTTAATGAAGAGCGTTCGACATGAGCCTTATCAAAGTGCTGATCATTGATGATTCCGCCGTGGTGCGTCAGGTACTGACGGCGACCCTGGGACAAGACCCTGCCATAGAGGTGATCGGCTCGGCAGCGGATCCGTTGTTCGCCATGGACAAAATGAACAGGCAATGGCCGGATGTAATTGTGCTGGACGTAGAGATGCCGCGGATGGACGGGATTACGTTCCTGAAGAAGCTGATGGCCGAACATCCCACACCAGTGGTCATCTGTTCCACGCTGACCGAGAAGGGCGCGGCCACCACCATGCAGGCACTGGCCGCCGGTGCGGTCAGCATTGTTACCAAGCCGCAACTCAATTTGCGCCAGTTTCTGACCGAAAGTTCCGATGAATTGATTGCCGCCGTCAAGGCTGCAGCCAGGGCCAATATGAAACGCATGGTGCCAGCCAACGACCGTGTTCCTGTGAGGTTGAATGCCGACGTCATCCTCGCGCCGGGCACGCAGGCCATGGCCCGTACTACCGAGCACATTGTCGCCATTGGTACCTCTACCGGCGGTACTCAAGCCCTGGAACGTGTGTTGACCGCCTTGCCCAGAGTATGTCCGGGAATCGTGATCGTGCAGCATATGCCTGAGCACTTCACCGCAGCTTTTGCCGAGCGTCTTAATCGACTGTGTGAGGTTGAGGTCAGGGAGGCAAAAAATGGTGATCGAGTCATGCCCGGTTGTGCACTGATTGCTCCTGGTGGCAGGCACATGTTACTCAAACGCAGCGGCGCCCAATATCAGGTCGAAATTGTCGACGGTCCTCCGGTAAGTCGACATCGCCCTTCCGTTGATGTGCTGTTTCGCTCAGTCGCCCGCAGTGCTGGCGGTAACGCGCTGGGGATCATCATGACGGGAATGGGGGATGACGGCGCCCGTGGTCTAAAGGAAATGCTTATTAGTGGTGCTCGAACCCTTGGTCAGGATGAAGAATCCTGTGTGGTCTATGGCATGCCCAAGGAGGCGTTTAAATTAGGCGCGGTGGAACGGGAACTACCCCTTGACCATATCGCCGCAGCGATTCTGCACTCGATGCAGCCAAGCCGTTGAGAGGGCCGCCAGGGAAAGATCAAATGCGTGTTTAATTATATAAATCCGTCTTTTATTTTTTTTCATGAATATTTCACACGCTATAATATTATGAGATGTCGATTGGAAGGTGTATAGGTCGCTCAATATGTATTCCTGCCAAGTACGTGGCGTCAATTAATAGTCATTCGAAAGGTCGCTCATGCCAAAGTCTTATATCAATTATGGAGGGCGTGGCGAATAGTTAAGATCAAGCAATGGTTTTTACGGCTGTACAGTTTTCGATGATGGGGTGATAAAGATCAGTCAAGCCATGGAGGCGCTATAGATAAGTCATATAATAAAAATCTGCGAGGCCTGTCATGTTGAAATGTAGTGAGCTCCACCCGTTCGGCCTCGACATTGAGGCCAGGCCCTCCTGGAGGGATCATCCCGCTTATCCAGAGTTGAATGTTCGCTGCGCCTTGGGATGTGACAGTTCGACATCACACAACAACGTTTCTACACCACCGACGTTGCCCTCCCGCGCCCCCGTCCTGATGAGAACAGCGATGAATGAGGAGCTATTGGCTGCCAGAAAAATCTGCGCGCAGGCCAAGGCTGCGGTGGTTGAGATATTCCGCAACGCGCGCCAGGGCAAAGCACTGGACCTGGATAACATCGGCGCGCTGGTCGATGAAATTGCCAGTTCGATTTCACGCCATCCCGACGCATTTATCAGCCTCGCGCGGCTGAAGAGCATCGACGATTACACCTACATGCATTCGGTCGCCGTCTGCGCATTAATGATCGCCTTGAGTAATCAACTGGGGTTGCCCGAAGCATTGACCCGCAGGGCAGGGCTCGCCGGTCTGCTGCACGATGTCGGAAAAATGGCCATTCCCGTCGCCATCCTCAATAAACCCGGTCGATTGACCGACGATGAACACCAACTGATTCGCACCCACCCCGTTGAGGGTGAAAAAAAATTGGTAGCCACATCGCAGGTGTGCGAGATGATCGTGGATGTGTGCTTGCACCATCACGAAAGGATGGATGGCCAGGGCTACCCGCATCAATTGACTGGCGAGCAGATCAGCCTGTTTTCCCGTATGGCCGCTGTTTGCGATGTTTATGACGCAATCACCTCCGAGCGCCCCTACAACGAGGGGTGGGATCCTGCCGCTGCCATCAGGCACATGTCCAAATGTGAGGGGCACTTTGACGATAGGATATTTCAGGCGTTTTTAAAGTCCGTGGGGATATACCCTGTGGGGTCCATTGTGCAACTGAAAAGTGGATGTATCGGTGTTGTTATTGAGCAACACCCTCATGCGTTGCTGACGCCTAAAGTGAAATTGTTTTTCTTGCCGGTATTGAACATCCATATAAAAACCAGAATCGTCGACCTGAGTGATCCTTTGCAAAAAGAACGGATCGCCGAGTGTGTTCCTGCCCAGCGCTATGGGTTCAAAAATACTGAGTCGCTGTGGCAGGAAGATACCGACTGTCAGAAGGTTTAGTTTCATTCTATAGCTGTCATCTCAAGGGCCTCGGGTTATTGATTCGCCGGTCATTGAGGCAAGCAGCAGATAACGTGCAGTTTTTGCCGAGCGTGTAAATACATCTGAGCACCGACGTCAGTGGCGTCGGCATTGATTGCCGTGGAGGGAATACCATGAAGTTCAAGTCTTTGCAGACGCGAATTTGCTTTACCGCAGGCTTGTGCCTGTTTATATCATCGGCCAGCCTGGTCCTTTATGGGCTTTTCTCAGCCACTGCCAACGAAAAATATGTATCTGCAGAAGTGGCGACGTTGATTGAAAACTCAACGATACGCGAAGTGCAAAACCTTGCAGAGTCCCGGGCTAACGCTATCCAGGCAAAGTTGCAAAATGCGCTGGATGCTGCGCGCACACTGGCCAATACATTCGCGGCCAGCAAAATCGCACACAGCCCACTGGCATTGGGCCGGGATCAGATGAATAGCATGTTGCTCAGCGTGCTTAAAGACAATCCCGACTTTAACGGCACTTACAGCTGCTGGGAACCGGGCGCCGTGGACGGACAGGATCAAGAGTTCCGCAAGGATGAGGGAGGCAACAACCCTTCAACCGGACGTTTCACACCTTATTGGACACGCAGTGCGGACGGCCATATTGCCGTCCAGCCCCTTGTCGAATATGACTCCCAGGCTCGCCATCCCAACGGGGTACTAAAAGGGGGCTGGTATTCGGGCCCACGCGACACGCAGACAGAAAGTGTATTGGACCCCATCCCTTATATCGTGCAAGGCAAGAATGTCTGGCTGACCACGCTTTCCGTGCCGATTCTGGCCGATGGCAAATTTTACGGTGTGGTGGGGGCCGACTTTGATATCTCCTTCATCCAGAAACTTATCGAACAGATGTCCGCCAGCCTTTACGGCGGCAAAGGCTCCGTCTCAATCCTGAGCAATCAGGGACTGGTGGTTGCTGACAGCCAGCGTGCCGATCTGATCGGCCAGCCGCTCAATGGCCTGCTGCCCGATACCTGGCAAAAGCGTCTGGCCGATATTCAGGGCGGGCGCGGTGAAAGCCGGCTCAATCAGGACAGCCAGAATATTGAAGTGTTGATGCCTATTCAGCTGGGCCGTACCGGCAAACCGTGGGCCATATTGATCCGCTTGCCCAAGGCCGTGGTGATGAGTCAGGCAATCGTACTTGAGCAAGAGATGCAGTCGCGTAGTCTCACCAACAGCATCTGGCAGATAGCGGTAGGGGTGACTATTTCTCTGCTGGCTCTGGTCGCTCTCTGGATTGCCACCGCCAAAATCGTCGGGCCGATTCGTGAAGCGGCGGCGTTGGCTGCGAACATCAGTCTGGGCGACTTTTCCCGGCGTCTGGTCCAACGATCCGAGGATGAAGTCGGACAGTTGGCGTTTGCCCTGAATGACATGTCGGAAAGCCTGCAACGCCAGGTCCGGGTCGCCGAGCGTATTTCCGAAGGCGATCTGGATCTGGAGGTCCGTCTCTCGTCGCCTCAGGACACCTTGGGCAGATCCCTGGAGAAAATGGTCAGCAACCTGAATAGCCTGATTTCGCAAGTACAGGTCAGCGCCACGCACATCACCGGAAGCTCCGCCCAAGTCACCGATCTGAGCCAGTCGTTGTCGGACGGCGCCTCCAATTCCGCCTCCTCGATTACTGAAATCAGCGCGGTGATGACACAGATGGCTGCGCAGACGTCGGACAACGCTGCCAATGCGAAAAAGGCCGATGAGCAATCTCAGGTGTCACGTGCCGATGCGGGTGAAAGTGACAAGTTGATGAGCGAGTTGATTGCTGCCATGGCTGAAATCGACAACTCAGGCAAAGACATCACCGCCATTATCACCACCATCGACAACATTGCGGCGCAAACCAATCTGTTGGCGTTGAACGCGGCCATCGAGGCTGCCAGAGCCGGGGAATTGGGCCGTGGCTTTGCGGTAGTCGCCGATGAAGTGCGCAGCCTGGCCGCGCGCAGCGCCGAGGCGGCGCAGCAAACGGCAGCCTTGATTGCCGACTCGTCGACCAAGACCCAGCGCGGCATGATCATCGCCGGGCGCACGGCTGACTCGCTGCGCAACATCGTCAATGGAACCACAACGGTCTCAAACCTGGTGTCGCTGATCTACCAGGCGTCCAGTGAGCAGGCATCCGGGCTACAGCAGGCCAGCATCGGCCTTGAGCAGATCGATGAAGTGACACAGCAAAACCAGTCCAACTCCCAGGAATGTGCGTTGGCCGCCAGAAATCTTTCGGAACGGGCGAGCGCCATGCAGCTTGAGCTCAGCCGTTTCAAAGTCAAAAGCACCCAAGGTATTTAAACCTGCTATGTGACCGTTAACGGTCGAAGGAGAATCCTATGCCTGCCCTGACTAACTATAAAATCAGCTTTACCCAGCATGGCTTTGAACAAACGCTTTATATCAGTGCAGAAGATTGCGGTGAGGCGCATAAGTGGCGCTATGTCGCGGACAGCCTTGGCATCCTCTATCGCAGTGATGACGGGAGCTGCATGCTTTCCCACGCCATAAGAAATCTTGTGGAAGCAAGGGGGGTCAGTGAAGTGAGAGTGCAGGCCCTGGTTACTCCCCTCGACCCACAGTCGCAAGCATGACCATTGGGCAATGACCGGGAAATTCATAAGCGTCGAGAGTTGCACGATTGGCTGTTCTGAAGCGAGTTCGTGACGACCTTAACTAAACATGCTCCGTCTCTTTCGATTCGGAGCATTTTTTTGAGCCTTTGCGCAGTCTGTATCAAGCCTTTGTGCGAGGAGTTGAGCTCATGGGCGGGCCATGGGCGGTGCAGCAGATAGACCTTGGATATCTGGACCACCGTTTTCCCGGCTAAAGCCGGTCCCACATATCCCTGAAGAATATGTTGCTTGAAGCAATCTTTAAGCGCCCTGAGCTTCGGTGCCGCCTGTCTCGACGATGGTCAGAGCATCCACAGGTCACCGTTGTGCACCCTATAGTCGGCCAGGACCACTTTTAGCCGACCATACTTCTTCCATGCGCGATACGCTTTTGCCCCCGGCCGATGGGGACACCTCCAACAGGCGGTCGGCCTAGGTACACCCACGGTTCAAAGCTCACTGCAGACGAGGACGACGCAGTGACCATTACCCCCCCTCTGTTTAACTTGAAACATTTATTAATCATTTGATTGATTAGCATAACTAATAAGGCATGTGAGCGAAGTGGCAGTAATGGTTTGCGCAAGACACTGATATCTTGAAGGTCCGGGCTGTTGACCGCCGTCGGGCCAGCACCGACAAGGCTGTTGCAGCTATTTCGCGCTCATCGCGACTTTGACAAAAAGTCTTCGCGTGACCGAATTTATTCCCCGTCCGACCAGTCGCAATCATTAGAGCGGGTAGTGCGTGTCGATGTAATAAGAATGCGTCTCATCCTCTTTGGGGTTGGGCCACTGCGTGCATTCCGCTTCTTATATTTATATCAAGATGCAGGGAAACATCATGACCGATCCCAAGAGTTCGTCAGGCAACCTGATTGCCAAGACATCCAGCGTGCAGACTTCCCGACGCAATTTCCTCAAGTTCGGTGCCTCTGGCGCGGCAGCGGTGACCCTGTCGGGGGCCTTGCCGGCACTGGCGGCGCAAGCCTTGACCCCAACCATTGACGACAGCGAAACCCTGAAAGCCGGTGAGCGGCGCATTCGCCTGACGGTCAACGGCGTGCCGCAGGTGCTCAATGTGCCGACCAACGCGATTTTGCTGGATGTCCTGCGTGATCGCCTGCAACTGACCGGCACCAAGAAGGGCTGCGATCACGGCCAGTGCGGCGCCTGCACGCTGTTGGTCAATGGCGTGGCGATCAACTCCTGTCTGTCGATTGCGGTGCAGCACGACGAAGACGAGATCACCACCATTGAGGGCCTGTCCCGGGACGGCAAGCTGCATCCGGTTCAAGAGGCCTTTTGGGATCACGATGCCTATCAGTGTGGTTACTGCACGTCGGGGCAGATCATGAGTGCCGTGGCGATCCTGCAGGACCCCCATCTGGGCCGCGACGACGCCAGTGTGCGTGAGGCCATGAGCGGCAACATCTGCCGCTGTGGCGCCTACAAGAACATTCTCGCTGCCGTTCAGTCGGCACGGAGCAAGATGGAGGGCGTCAGCTGATGCGTACTTTCGACTATATGCGCGCTGACTCTTCGGCCCAGGCCTTCGCCGCGGCATCCAGCCAGGGCACCCAGGTGTTTCTGGCCGGAGGCACGACCTTGCTCGATCTGGTCAAGCTCGATGTCATGCAAGTGGAGCAGGTGGTAGATATCAACCGTCTGCCGCTCAAGCAGATCGAGGTCTTGCCCGACGGCCGTCTGCGCGTCGGCGCCTTAGTGAGCAATACCCGGTTGGCCAGCGATCCCTTGGTGCTGCAGCGCTATCCGGTGCTGGCCCAGGCCATTCTGGCCGGTGCCTCGACCCAGTTACGCAACAAAGCCACCACGGCCGGCAATCTGATGCAGCGGGTGCGCTGCAACTACTTTCGTGACGGTATCTCCGCCTGTAACAAGCGTCAGCCCGGCTCCGGCTGCGCTGCCATCGGCGGTTTGAGTCGCAGCGTGCATGCGGTGTTGGGCACCAGCGAACACTGTATTGCCACCCATCCTTCGGACATGTGCGTGGCCATGGCGGCGATTGGTGCGCAGGTGACTGTGCAGGGTGCCAAAGGCTCGCGGGACATTGCCTTCGCCGACTTCCACTTGCTGCCAGGTGATTCGCCCTGGCGCGAGCATGCGTTGCAGCCCCATGAGCTGGTCACCCACATCACTCTGGATGCGCCCCTGGCGGACAGCCGCTCGGCGTATTTGAAGCTGCGCGACCGCACCTCCTACCAATTCGCCCTGGCGTCGAGTGCGGTGATCGTGCGGCTGGAAGGCGGCAAGATCGTTGAAGCGCGGTTGGCCATGGGCGGCGTCGCTACCAAGCCCTGGCGTGCCGTCGAAGCCGAGCATGTGCTACTCGGCCAGAAGCCATCGCTGGACCTGTTCCAGCGCGCAGGCGAAGTAGCGCTGCGGGGTGCTGTAACTACCGAGCACAACGCCTTCAAAGTGCCGCTGGGGCAGCAGGCCATTGTGCGCAACCTGCGTGATCTGACTCTGGAGGCTTCGACATGAGCGAGCCCGTGATTGGTGTTGCCCACCGGCGTATCGACGGCGGGCTGAAAGTGACTGGCGCCGCTAAGTACGCTGCCGATCATCCGATGAAAAACCTGCTGTATGCCTATGGCGTCTACAGCACCGTTGCCAGCGGGCGCATCGTCAGCATCGACGATCGGGCCGCGCAACGGATGCCTGGCGTGGTAAAAATTCTCCATCACGGCAATATGCCTGTGCTGCACCGCACCCCTGATGGCCCGATCAACTTCTTCAAAGACATCCTTGTCGCCAGCCGGACCGATGAGCATCGGCTGCCGTTTGAAGATTCCGAAGTGCATTACCCGGGGCAATTCGTCGCCCTGGTCCTGGCCGACAGCTTCGAGCAGGCCAGGGCGGCGGCCCATGCGGTCAAGGTCGAATATGCGGCGACGGCGCCCGTGCGCTCCCTCGAAGAAGGGCTGCGGCTGCATGGTGCGCGGGATGGCGGGCGTGGTCATGTGCGCGGCGAGCCCGATGGCGCTCACGAGGCGGCGGCGCGGCTGGACGTGACCTACACAACGCCGGTAGAAGTGCATAACCCCATGGAAATGCACAGCACAACGGCCTGGTGGGAAGACGGTCGGTTGTTTGTCTATGAAAGCAGCCAGGGCGTGCTTAACCATCGCAATCTGCTGGCCAACGTCTTCGACCTGCCGCCGGATCGCGTCGAAGTGCGTGCGCCGTTCATTGGCTCAGGGTTCGGCAGTAAATTGTGGCCCTGGCCACACTCCATCGCTGCCTGCGCCGCCGCAAAAATCACTCAGCGCCCGGTGCAACTGGTACTGCCACGGGCGCAGATGTTTACCACGGTTGGCCATCGACCCGAGACCATCCAGCGCGTGCGCATGGCCACCGATGCGACGGGTAAGCTGGTTTCGATTCGCCATGATTCGTTTAACAGTACTTCCACGGTGGATCCATACACCGAGTCCTGCGGCGTGGTGACGAAAAACCTGTATTCCTGCGCCAATGTCCGTGTGTCCCACAAATACAGTCAGGTCAATCGCGGTACACCGACTTCCATGCGTGCTCCGGGTGCGGCACCGGGATTGTTTGCCCTGGAGTCGGCCATCGACGAAATGGCAGAAAAGATGGGCATGGATCCGTTGGCATTCCGCCAACTCAACTTGTCTACCACCGATGAAAGCGTGAAGCTGCCCTGGTCGAGCAATCACCTGCCTGAGGCTCTGGAGCAGGCTGCCCAACGTTTTGGCTGGCAGCAACGCAACCCGAAGATTGGCTCCATGCGCGATGGCGACGAAATCATCGGCTATGGCATCGGCGCCTGTAACTGGGATGCCTATCAAGTGCCGACCGAAGCCCGGGTGACCCTGCGCTCCGATGGCTCGGCCTTGGTCCAGTGCGGTCTGCAGGACATCGGCACCGGCACCTACACCATCGTCGCCCAGACCGTCAGCCAGTTGACCGGCCTGCTCATCGACCGGGTCGAGGTGCAACTGGGCAGCTCAGCCTTTCCGCCAGGGCCGGTGTCCGGCGGTTCCTGGGCGACGGCCAGCGTCATGCCCGCCGTCGCCGGGGCCACCCGGCAAGCGCTGGATCGACTGCGCCAGTACGCAGTGGCCAAGAACGGTCCGTTTGCCGATGCTGATCGCTCAGCGCTGCAAGTCGGGGAGGGCGCGCTGCAACTCAATGGACGCCGGGCGAGCTTTGCCGACATCCTGCAGGCGCAAAAGCTGGCCCGTGCCGAGGGCAAATTTCTCAGCGGCCCGGCCAGCGGCGCCAAGCATTCGTTTCGCTCCTTTGGCGTGCACTTTGTCGAGGTGCGCTGGGATCCGGGCATCTCGCGCCTGCGCGTGGCGCGGGTAGTCAGTGCCATCGATGTCGGCAAGGTGGTCAATCCTCTGGCCGGACGCAATCAGGTGGAAGGAGCGATTGTCATGGGCCTGGGCATGGCGCTGTTCGAGGCTGGCGAGTTTGATCCGCGCGACGGCATGCCTGCCAATAACAACTACGCAGAATACGTGGTGCCAGTCCATGCCGACATGCCGGAGGTCGAGGTGATTCTGCTGGACTACCCGGACTACCACTTCAACGAGTTCGGCGCCCGGGGCATGGGCGAAATCGGCGTGACCGGCTTGGCAGCGGCGGTGGCCAATGCGGTGTACCACGCCACCGGCAAGCGCATCCGCAGCCTGCCGATCACCAAAGAGAAGCTGATGAGGGTCTGAACCAACGCCGCCTCTTGTCAAAAGGAGGCGGGACTATCGAGCCAACTGATGGAAATTACAGCTTTTTTTCCCTCTGAAGGTTGACAGGGCCAGCGAAGACGTACAGAATTGCGTCCATTCCCGAGTCAGGGAATAGAAAAAACCTTTAGATTTCAAAGAGTTGGAAGATAGCTAAAAGGATTTTCCAGTTCAGAGTTGTACGCGTTGAGTGTTGTGTTTTGACACTGAACGTTTGGGGCCGAGTAGCAAAATGGTTATGCCGCGGATTGCAAATCCGCTTACGCCGGTTCGATTCCGACCTCGGCCTCCACCTCTAAGAACCCCGCAGATTAACGTCTGCGGGGTTTTTTATTGGATACAGGAAAGCCGAAAGTGTTCCGCATATCGCCAAATGCGTTCCGCATACCGCGATTGTCGCGTGGTGTGCGCCGACACCCTCCGACATGGGCCTGCCCGACGAGGCCGACGCGTGGCTTGAAGCGCTGATGGGGAGTTATATTCATGACGGCATGCGCGTTGCCGCCGACGCCACCAGCCTCTTCAACCTAAAAACCGCCCACGACGGCGATAAAGCCTTACGCCATCGCTTCGAACGCAATTACGCGATTGTCATCTGTCGCGCACAGAACAGGCAGCCGCTGGATGGTCGCATCGCCCATGGCATTGGTCACGACAGCGCTCGCCCGCGAGAGCAGATTCAGCTTGAACACTCCCACAAGCAGGCCGAGGCACTGGTGCATGCGCAGGGCATTCCCGCGAATCCGAGGTCGGCCCGCGCCATGTTGCTGGCAACGCTCAACATCCGGCGGGATTGTTGCAGGGGGGGAACCATGGCTGAGGTCGCGTTGATTCGCACGCCGCAAGGTCTGGTACCGGCCACCGAGGCAGACCGCGAGCAGTGCCAGAAATGGAAGTTGGGCCAGGTGATTCACGGCAAATTCGCCCGGATGCGGAACCCGCGTTTTCACGGCAATTCTTCGCCATGCTCGATCTGGCCTGGGATTACTGGGAGCCGGTCGGCGGGCTGGTACCGCGTCAGGAACTGCGTGGCATCCGTGGGCTGGCGCGGTACTTCGAGGCGCAGAGCGGCAAGCCGGGGCAACTGTCCCAGGCGGTGGCGGCGTACATCGAAGGCTTGGAACAGGCCCGGGCCGCGAGGCGTTTCGGGAGTGGGTGACTATTGAGGCCGGGCATTTTCACCTGGTGCAAACGCCCGAGGGGATACGCAAGGAAGCCAAATCTATCAGTTGGGCGCACATGGACGAATCGGCGTTCGAGCCGCTTTATCGCGACGTTTTCAACGCTTGCTGGAGATTGGTGCTGTCGGCGCACTTCGACACCGAGCAGGACGCGCTGAACGCGGCTGAGCAGATGGGGGGCTTTGCGTAATGGTCAGGCAATCCCGATTGACCAGGGCCGCCAGGGGCAGGGAGTGTCAGGTGCGTATTCCAGGCATCTGCAACGGCAACCCGGAGACCACCGTGCTCGCCCATTACCGAATGGCCGGCACCTGCGGTACCGGATTTAAACCCAATGATTTCCAGGGCGCATGGGCGTGCAGCGCCTGCCATGACGAGATCGATCGGCGCACCTGCAGAATCGATATTGACCTGGCCCGGTATTTCCACGCCGAGGCAGTTATGCGGACACAGGCCATTTTGATCCGTGAAGGGCAGGGCGCTGCATGAGCAGGCTGGACGATAAAAATTTTGAATGCGGGAGGGGCGTTTGATGACCTATCGAAACGTGGTGGCGGCAGTGGTTCGTGCCCTGGCTGCCGAGACAATCAACAGCGCGGGCGGATGTGATTTTCAGCCCAGAGTGCAATGCACCAGCCAGCCTGGAGTGGGTGGCAAACAGGTGGCTTTCCTGGCCGACTGCTGGGTGTTCGGGCGGCTGCATAAGGGGCTCGCCCCGGCGCACCGGCGGGCATTGGTGGCGAAATATTCAACGCATACCGAGCGCAAGCACGCAGCCATTGCCGAGCTGGCCAAGCAGGTACGCTCACCGGCGCCGGAGCGCTTCCGGCATTGCGCGGTAGTGACTTGGGCGTTGCCTAAATTGGCTGGTGCCGAGGGCAAGCGTTCTACTTAAGTGCTGCCTGCCGGCTGGTATCACATGGACAACTGGAGCGACGAGCCGCACCCGGTGAAAACCCAAGAGCGGTGGCGGCGGGATATTCGCAAGGATCTGGAGCGCGGCGTCAATGAGGCGTTGACCGAGGCGCAGGATATGCTTGAGGCGGAAGGGCTTCTGGTTTCGGAAGTGGCTTGACGGGTGGTGAGCCAGTGAGCCAGAATTCTATCCATCCTGTCATTTCTGCGCTTATTGAGATTTATGTTTAAAGCCCAGCACTCAAGGCTGGGTTTTGCTTTTTGTCTTAGGCATCAAATAATACGGCTTATTTAAATGTAGAGTTTCTTTGTTTTTTGATCAGTTTAACCTATGACGGCCGAAACTTTATGTGATCTAGAGGTTTTATAATCTTAATGTTACTATATGTCTAAATAGATATCCTTAAACGCTGACCAGATTATGTAGTACAGCATAGCCAACGAATAGGTCGCAAAAAAAACTAAGGCTAAGCGGTGGAGCCATTTTGAAGATGGTTTCGACTTAAAGCTGAAGCCTATCCAGAGGTAGCCGCAGATTAAAAGATAAATAACTATTATAAGGTAGGTGCCATTAATTAGCGTGGTTATAAATGGGTGCAAGTGTTGTGTCATCGGCTCTTGAAATACTTTTAAGCCGATTGCAATCGTAAGCGCTAATCCGAGTTGCTTGATGCCGTCAAATACCATCTTGATATCGTCGAGCGTAGCTTGACGGGCGTCATCATCTTTAATCCATTCTGCGCACCGACTATAAGTTGTCCTTATTGCATTTGGCAGCGTGATCAAAAATAAGGCTGAATACAAAATTGCATTGTAATATGATACAAAAAACATTTTTTCTTGAAGCGGGCTTAAACTAAATCTATTAGGATAGAGTATCCAGATACCCCAGGCAGAAATTATCCCAACGAGTCCGCTGGCTGCAGCGAGTGCAGTTGCTCTCAAACCTGCCGTGAAAAACTTAGGGATAAAAGCAATTACTGGGGTGAGAATCACTAATGCGATAGCAGTGCCTACGGTTATCCGCTGAAGAATGTCGTCCATGTGTACCTGCTTGTTGGCCCGCCAGATGGGCTGCCGAATGAATATTCACTCTATGATGGCACATTGCTATGATTTTGATAAAGAATCAATAGCACTCGCTCGCGAGTTTTGCCTCCTTGCTTTCGGTGTCGGTCAATCTACCAGTTCTTCCAAGACCAACTCAGCCCCCATCGCCCGCATCTCCCCATACAGCGCCTCTAACTGTTCCTCCGGCAGCGTCAGCCGGGCAGCAATGAAAAACAGCATCTGTACGCTGACCTCCCGAGGGCTTGCGCCGCCTGTGTACTTGCGCCACTGGCGACCATCGGACAGCCCCGCGATATTGGCCATGTCATTGCCGGTTTTGTTGAGCCGGGTTTTCAGGGCTTCGAGGTCGACGGTGCTGGGCGGCGTGTAGTGTTTGATGATTTTCATATTGACCTATGAGAAGCCCCGCTTTCGCGGGGCCTTTGGATTAAGAGAGGTATCTGCTAAGGGCGAGTGTGGCGGCGGCTGTAGCGCCAACAAGGCCTGATCCCATCGCCAGCGGATACCAAAGTGCTTCGCGGCTGAGTTTGCGTTCTTCGGAGCGAAGCTTGCTGGTTTCCGCGTCCAGCTTGCTGGCTTCGGTCGTCAGCTTTGCAATCCCGGAGTGGATCTTTTCGAGTTCGGCGGTGGTCATTTCGTTGCTCATATGTTCTTCCCTTAGGGGCTGTCGGGCCGGGCGTTATGCGCTTCCCATGCGTGCTATTTTAGGCCCATTGGGCCTATCGGTCAACGAGGCGGTTTCTATCAATTTGTTTCTCAGCTCCCAGCCGGGAGGCTGTCGAGATGCTTCTCCATGCCCGAAAAACTAGATACCTGGTCAGCCCTGCTCGCACCCGCGCCACGCAATAAGGAGTCACCATGACCGAGCTTAACAAGCCCAAGATCGTGCAGGTAAAGGACGTCGAGGGCCAGAAACATACCTTCATCATCTCCCGGCTTCCTGCCGTGGCGGGGCGCGAGATCCTGGCCAAGTACCCGGTGAGCAATATCCCAAGCTGGGTGAGTACCGCCACGGCGCAAACGCCACCGAACACAAGTGGCAGGCCCGCTGGGCCGAACAGATCGCCATAACGGCTAAGAGCAGGGCAGAGGCAGAACGCGCCGCCCGCGCAGAAGAACAACGCCGCCAACAGGCGGCGAACGAGATAGACGAGCATGCAAGACTACAACTCGAAACCGCCGCGCTGGATGCTGCTGACTCTGATCGTGCTGGCCAGCGGCTGCACGACCAAGCGCGACAACTGGCAGCCATGTCCAACCACTGCCCCGGCGATACCGCCACTGCCGAACGAACCCAGACAGCCACCCGCGCCGCGATGGTGCTCTCCGACCCGCTCGAAAGGGCTGATCAGAGAGCGGGAGAGTTGGCGCATGCTTATGATCGGGCCAGACTAGTCGGCAGGGTATGCGAGCTAACTTATCATCAAGTTAGAGACAACCGTTAAACTAAATCATTGTTTCGAGTCTATTTTTGTAAGGTTGAAGCCAAAAGACTTTATGTATTTGGTTAAGTAGTTTTTGTATGCTTCGTTCTTCTCTATGTCAACAATTGATAGAAGCTCTCTGCCAACTTGAGAGAATAGTACGCCGCGTAGCTTGACTTGCTTATTTATTGTTGTTGAGATCTTGGCTCCAACGGGTGTTACTGATATCACAGTTGATTCGGTAGTGTCTGCGTCAGAGCCGTCAGGAACCAAGATGTATTTTTCACCTTGAAACCCTAGATATATCATTCCTTGGTGGCGATCAATCGCATGGCCATAGTGTGCGTAAGTGTCAAAATTTCCGCTTATAAGATTGTATTCAGCCAATGCGTTAAGAGTGCTGAAAGGCAGGCCGTAAGCCCTTAATTCGTTGTCGCCTGCGCTATTGTTCGCAGGCACACGAACATCCGCCGTTGAACCACCAACAACATTTAGCGAAACGGCCAGCGAACATAATATTTTGAAGGATTTCGCAATTGAGGGCTCAAGCTCAGAAATCGTCTTCAAAGCTTTAATGGAGAAAGAGCCGGGTTTTTTAATTTGACCGGCGAGTATTTTTCCGAATAATAGCTGCATCTCTTCCGTACTTTTCTGGCCTGCCTCTTTTTCAAAGGTATTGAGCCAGTCCACATCTACGTTTGGAACCTCTTTTTCTGGATCAGCGTCTAGTGTATCAGCGACATAGGGTTCTAATCGTAATTGATCGGCTGCAATTCTCCCGATCTTGTCGATATTTAGCTGCTCTCTTATTATTCTTCTGGAATATATATGTGAAGCGGCTTCAGCATATTCAGGTTTGACTGATATCTGGCTTGCAATTTGCTCGCCGGACGTTTGTATTATTTTGATTCTGGATTGGGATGCTGCTTTGTGTTCGTTAATCTTAGGCTCGATCAATGCTAAAGGATATTCTATCGCCGCTGAGCATAGTCGCTCGAATACTTTAGCCGCACTCTTGCGAATGGCAGGCGAGATCCCAGTTACAACGGCCTCGACAACATCAGTTATTTTCGATAGCTGATTAACGTCGGTCTCTTGTTCATTTACTTTATTCTAGTCGTCCATACTGCGCGAACCTTCCAAAACCCTGGATTTTCAATTATTGATGATTTAGCATCTCATCACTGATAATATACTAGGCCATCATTTGGTAAATATAGTAAATACTTTATCTGTAATTACCTTTCGCGTATCATTCCTAACATTTCCAACTGCGGTATCAACTGGGTACCATTCGAAGTCATTAACGGGCCTTGCGTGCCGAGCCAGCCTCAAGGCTCGTTCGCTGGAGAGGTTGGGCTCAAGCCACTCCCTCGCATCATCCGGGTTCAGCACCACCGGCCGCCGATCATGGATATCAATCATTCCCGCATCAGTCGCATCCGTGATAATCACAAACCCATCACCCTCATGCGGCTCCAAATCCGTGTGAACCTGCGCCAGCGCAGCGAAGAACATCGGCTCGCCACTTTTCAGCCTGATGAAATAGGGCTGTTTCTTTTTCGGGTCGTCCGGGTCCTTCACCCACTCAAACCATCCATTTGCTGGGGCTAGCGCGCGACCATTGGGCCACAGCTGCTTGAAAAACTTCCCCGTAGCGACGGTCTCAACCCTGGCGTTGATCGGATCAGGCCGCTTGCCCTTCGCCCAGAACGGGCTCCAGCCCCACTTGACCTTGTCTACCCGAAGGCCGCCATCACCGGGCCGGATGATCTCAACCCGAGTCGATGGCGCCACGTTGTACCGGTTGATTTCTTCGTGGTCGTAGCCATTGATCACGACCAGGTCCAGGGCAAGCTGTCGCAGGTAGTGGTCCATTGTTTCGTAGATCGAGTAGCGTCCACACATGATGTCACCCGTCGAAATTTCCTACACAGGACATTGACCAGAAACAGCCTTCGTCGTTAACTGTATATGCATACAGTTATCAACCACAAGGTTCGCATCATGAGCGTCACCATCCTCGGGCCGTTGTCGGCCAGCGGCGATAAATTCCCGCTTTACTCGTTCCAGGTCCCGGCCGGCTTCCCGTCGCCGGCTGCCGATCACATCGAAAAGCACATCTCCCTGGATGAGCTGTTCGAGCTTCGTGCGCCGCATGTGTACCTGGCCAAGATCGAAGGTGACAGCATGCAAGGGGCGGGGATTTACGGCGGCGACCTAGTGATTGTAGACCGCAGTCGGTATGCCGAGCATGGCGACATCGTGATTGCCGCGCTCAACTCCGAACCGGTCTGCAAGCGCCTGCACATGCGCGATAACGTCTTCATTCTGAAATCCGAAAACAGCAAATACCCACCGCGACACATACTGGAGGGCGATGACCTGATCATCATCGGCGTGGTCAGGTTCAGCGTGCGCGATCATGACAAAACCTGAGCCGGTTTTTGCGCTGATCGACTGCAACAGCTTCTACGCCAGTTGCGAGCGAGTCTTTCGGCCGGACCTGGCCAGAACGCCCATTGTGGTGTTGAGCAACAACGACGGTTGCGTCATCGCCCGCAGTTACGACGCAAAGCCGTTCGTGAAGATGGGCGCGCCGTACTTCCAGATTAAAGATGTGCTCCGACAGAACGGCATCATGGCCTTCAGCAGCAACTATGCGCTGTACGGCGACATGAGCGAGCGAGTCATGAGCGTCATCGAATCCATGGTGCCAGCCGTAGAGATCTACAGCATCGACGAAGCCTTCGCCGATCTGACCGGGATTTCCGGCGACCTGACAGCTCTAGGCCGTCGCATTCGCAGCAACGTTCAACGTTACGTCGGCATCCCGGTCGGGGTAGGCATTGCGCACACAAAGACGCTGGCCAAGCTGGCCAACCACACCGCGAAGCGCTTGCAAGCCCAGACGGGAGGTGTCGTGGATATCTGCGACCCGCACAAGCGCGACTGGGTGCTGCGCAATACCGCCGTCTCCGAGGTCTGGGGCATCGGCCGCAAAATGAAAGCTCATCTGGAAGCCATGAAGATCCTGTCGGCGATGGACCTGGCCAAGGCAGACCCGACCATGTTGCGGCAAAAATTCAGTGTTGTTATCGAAAAGACGGCTCGGGAGCTGGCTGGCACACCCTGCCTGGAGCTGGGCGAAGAAGAACCGCCAAAGCAAGAGATCTGCAGTAGTCGGATGTTCGGCAAGCGCCTGACCGACATCGCGCCCATCAAAGAGGCAGTGGCCACCTACACCGCCCGCGCCGCCGAGAAGCTTAGAGCCCAGGGCTCGCTGTGCAAGAGGATGCGCGTCAGCATCCGCACGGGCATGTTCAACCCCGACGAAGCCAAATATGCGCAAGGAGCGCTGGTAGAACTGCCATATCCCACCAATGACACGCTGATGATGACGCGGGCCGCGACCGCTGCGGTGGATCGGGTTTTCAGGGAGGGTTTCCGGTACAGCAAGGCCGAAGTGCTGCTGCTCGATCTGCGGCAGCCGGACGAGTTTACTGATGACCTGTTCGCCGTGACCCAGCCGCAGACGAGCGACCGGATCATGAGCGTGATGGATGAGATCAATGGTCGCTGGGGCCGGGGGACTGTTCGTTCTGCTACGGTTCCAGCGGCGCCAGATTGGGGTATGCAGCGCAACCTGATGAGCCAGAGCTACACGACACGCCTCGATCAGTTGTGGGTTGTGAAGTGCAATTGAAGGTCCTTCTGGACGAATGGAATGTGGCTATCAACGATCGGGAAGCGTTGATCGCTGATCCTGATGGTCGGCGTGATTATCTGGAGGCTTTCGTGGCGGGTTGCCGGGGTGTGATCGCAGATGAAGACCTGGTCGAGATGTACGAGCTGATCGACTGTGCCAGGTGGTGGGCGATCGGTGAGGGGGCAATACTTAAGATTGCAGATTGAATAATGGCAGGACGCCGGGAAAAGATGATGAGTGTCGGCAAGCCGTAGATTTAGTTAATGACTCTCAGTCAGATACCGCTGTGTTATGCCCAAGAGCTATGAAACCCGTGCGCAACGGGCTTCCTCGTTTATATACCGCTATTTAGGCTGCCCGATCCAAAGATGAACAGTCGAAATTTTGTTTTTCAGCCGTGGATGCCTTAGCAGCCCCATCGCTACTAGCATCTGCTTTTAATGGGTTGCGCTCTAATGATTTTATCGTCTCAAATGCATCTTTTGATGTTGTAAAGTGACTATCATTGAACCACCGAGGGGGGCTGATATCAGAGGGTGATGACTTCCCGGCAATCGTAGACTGTGCGAGTGTGAGTGGATTAACAAAGTTTACGGTGATGGTGCTTGTGTTCTTGAAACCTTTTTCTCGAGCAAATAACGCACCGGCAGTAGTTTGTGTAGTGGGCATGGCCAGTCCAAGCTCAAGTTGGCCCTTACTGGTCTTGGTCGCCTCCACTACGAGCTCCACGGATATTGTTGATGGTATAACACCAATTTTTTGCCCAGGAAAGTTTGCTTCATCTTTTAAAAAGCCCACTTTTATCTCACACAGAGCACGGGCTACTGAAATTCCCGGTGGAGGTGAGGTCACGCAGCCTGCGATGAGGCTCGAGCAGATGATAAGGTAGTATGCAGGTATCAATGTTTTCATTTTGACAATCCCTTGGCTTTCGTTTTTTACAAAAGTTAAGTTGAGAAAAGTAGAGAAGGTATTTTAAGTTAAAGATTATTTTTGCTGAAAATCTTTGATTTATATACCTTTGAGAACTGTGTGTTAGTTGGATGATGCAAAAAACTGGATGACTGTATCTTTTTTGTTACTTGACTCAGTAGCTATGGGGTTTTTAGATGTACGTTCTGGAGGCCAGCATCGCTGAGCTTGCTGAGTGCTGGTGCTTTAATCTGGCAGCGAGACGCGATAAGAAGGACAAAAAACATTTCCGCAATCAACCTAACGTGCTCAGGCTTTACTGGACAAATCAGAACGATAAAATTCAGAATTGCGGAAAGGGATGGTGGTTAACTCATTGAAAAATATAATTTTTACATCCGGATTGCAAATCCGCTTACGCCGGTTCGATTCCGATCTCGGCCTCCACCTCATAAGAACCCCGCAGATTGACGTCTGCGGGGTTTTTTATTGGGTGTGAAAAAACCGGACGGGTTTCAAAATAGCTAATTGCGCGGAGTGAGATGAGCGAAATCAGCCCATCTCGGCCGATGTCTATCAATAAAGTCGGAATGATGCTTCATTCGATCCTGCTCTGCGACTCCAGAACGTGTCGACGCAGACAATTCTGTCTCGGCTAGCCGCGACGTTGATGGATCAAACCCCAAACCCAAGCCTGAAGTTCCCGAAATGCCAGTCGGTGGAGTTTTTCTGGTAGCAGCCAGGCTGGTTCGGCGGCTTCGCGTCGCAGGAGATTTTCCCGACCTTGCTTGAGTCCTGACCTTCGCCAGTGCCTCGTTCATTGTATGACGCGCATCCTGCTAGCATTGTGATGGCGAGTACGATGAGCGGTTTTGAGCAATTCATATGCCTGTCCTTGAGCACAATGTTGGCGCAGGTAGAACACAGCCTCCCTATCGTGCGGGATGCGTCCGTCAGCGAGCCAGCGTCGACTCTGATCACTCACTGGGCGGGATTGTGAAGATGGCAGGGCGCCCGGAGAGCGAGATGCTGCTAAATTACGTCTCAAAAGGAGAAGGCCCGGGGATGAACATTCGTCGATTAATGGTGTTAGCGAGTGCCGCATTTATTTCTGTACCGGCGTTGTCATCGTCCTGGGAATATTTGGATCTCAAGAACCAGGCTATCCCCGTCGCCAGGCAAACAGTCAAGGCCACCGACGACTTTGCAAGCCTGACAATCACGGTGAGCAGTCAGGGTGAGCAACAATCTGATGTCGCGTTTGTCCTGGAAAACGACCAGCTCGATTGCGATGGTAAAGACTGCGTAGCGGCCGTCCAATTCGATGTTGGGACGGTCAAGTACGTCGATATTGTGCTCGATCATGCCCAGGGTAAATTCGCACCGGCCAAAAGCGCGGCCTTTGCAGGCGCGTTGACCATGGCGCAACGGTTGTCCATCGAAATCCCCGTCAAATCACGCGGGATCGCCAAGTTCGAGCTGAACGTCGCTGATCTGCAACTAAAACGTACAATCAGACCGGCGTTCATGTTTGCGGGGTTGAAGTTGGGAGAGCTCGCTGCTGCTGTTCCAAAGGAGTTCAAGCCGGATCAGATCAGTCCTGCATTGAACTGTCGCAAGGCCAGTGGCTTGCGCGATGTTATCCCGGGACAGGATCAGATCAGTGCCAGGGCCTGTCTTTTTGCCGGGCTCTTTTATGAAGTAGCCATCGAGTCAAAAAGCCGCGAGGAATACGAAGCCATTGTCGCTTACCTAAGCCGTTTTTATGGCGGAACGGGTTTTGATTCTGCTTATCCGGCGTCGTTGATTGGTGCTGGAGATCCCAGCCGTTACACCAGTCATGTGGCGTTCTGGCGCAAGGATAATGCGCAGTTTGAAGGCTATTTCTACGTGACTGATGATGTCATCGACTTTCTGGTTCCGATGAATCTGAAGCTTATGCGTAGCGCAAAAAAGAAGCCCACTTTGTAGTGGGCTTCCCAAGGTGCAAGTGCAAGTTACCTGATATCGTCACACATACTCATCGAAGCCATGCACTGTGTGGCGTCGAAAATCTTCATGACACTGTCCACACTGTTGTCAGAGGATTATGGCGCGGGCGCGCTCGGAGTCTGGACGCCGACTGTGGTCACCGTATCCGCCGAGAGTGCGGTGATAATCGCGCTGTCATTCAGCACGCTGCCCAGGGCGTTGGAGCCCGCGAGAATGTAGTTATTGATCTGCCCGGTGCTTTTGGCGCTCTTAGTCGCCAGTTCTCTCCCGGCGCCGTCGATCACACTTGCGGTAATGTCGTAGTCGAATCGGACACGCATATAGGCGTCGCTTTTCCACTCTCGGACTTTCAGCACCAGCAGTTTTTGCCCGGGCTCTGCGCTGAGGGCCGAAAACACCACTTTGGCATTTATCGACGAGCGTTCCAGTGAGGCGCGCACGGCTTCGGCAAGGTCCGAGGACAATGGTTGGCCGGTCAGGGTATTAATATTGAACGGGTTGTAATACAGGGCTCGCAGTGTGCCAACGTAGATCGGTTTCTTGCTGCCGGAGATTACGTAAGGGCGCTGGTCGATCACGTTGACCATGATTGGCGTAGCTGTATGGGCTGATAGGGCGGTGGTGGCTTGCCGGTAATCGATTTTCTGGCCAAATGCGCAGCCGCCAAGGGTGGCGAAGGCACACAGGATCAACACTGCGCGGAGCAACATGGAGGAATTCCGTTTCAGGGTGGGGCAGCGATTCTACCTTGCTATCACTGCGCACCACCATCACCGATGCAGACCCCCTGGACAGGCCCCGAGTTGAGCTGACTTACTTGCTCGGGACATAGACATGACGCCCGAGACTTTCGACCGAAAGCCTCTGCTTGTTGTCCGCCGCCAATACGCGCTGCTGCAAAAAATAATCGATGCTCCCGGCCAGCCACATTGAGTACGTCAGCAGTTCGACGCTTTCTTCCACCATCGTTTTGGCCAGGCGTGCGTAGCCATCGCCCAGAATCGCATGCCATAGCGAACCCATGCCAAATACCCGGGAAAACACCAGGATGCCCAATCCGGTCGAGAGCGTACCGAAAGCAGGTGTGCGGCTGAAAGCGGCCAGCGCGGCAAAAGTGTTATCCCGATTCTGAGCGTTGAAGCCTTTAATCAGGCAGACGATCACGATAAGGGAGAAGGGCAAACACCAGGCGCTATGGCTGATGGGATCGAACAGGCCGTCGAGCTCCCGCATCAACAGGCAGGCAAAAAAGCCGCCCGCCAGTATCTTGAAGCCTTTCTGGCTGGCTTCGCCTGATGAAAACCAGAAGAGCAGTGCACAAATGAATAGCATCAGCTCCTGGCTGATTTCGGTGAAGGATATTTCCAGGATTTCGGTATGAAAGACCGTGACGTCGAGCCAGATCATAGTCAGTGCCAGCCCGACCAGGGCAAGCCTGAGTAGTAGTGCAAATGATGCTGATTTCAGATCTTCAAAAGGGGATTGCACGTCAAGAGCTCCATCCAGGGGCTGATCGACTTGTCAGCTCGGCGATCAAATAACGATATTTTCACAAAAAAATCACATCTTTTTCATGAATTGTCGTCATCGATAGAATTTATTTTAATGCCGTTCAGCAGGCGGTGAGGGGCCAGGACCGCAATGAAGCAGACGTCAGGATTCACTGCCATGAGCCTTGGCGATATGTTTGAAGAGATATTGCGGCCATCCGGACAGGTTGAATCTATAATTTAAAGCTAATCAAATAGATAGCTTCTTGTAGTCCTCCTCTTGCTGTTATGTGGGAAGTTTCTGTTATTGCTGCTCGAACCTCCCATGACAACTAGCGAATTGCTAGCTTTCAGCCGCTCCCCAAAGGTCTTGGGGTCAGGGGCATGAATGGAATGTCGATATCAATCATTGAAAGGCCCTCCGGATTTATTCGGAGGGCATATGGCTATTGAAAGAAGAACTCACCGAACCGTGGCCAAAAGCAGGGCGTTACGTGATTTTACCGAGAGGCGGGTTGTGCTTGAACGTGGCGGGGACGTGCTGCGCCTGGAGGATGTACAGATGGAGGCGCTGCAGACGTTTTTAGCGTCCTGGCCGGAAGACGAAAAGCTGTTATTTCTAAGGATGTATGTCGAGGAAGTCTTGCGTCTGGAGCAGAGAGTACTGCAACGGGCAGGGCGCAAACGTGGTGTCGCGGACTGGTTGAGTGTTGGGTTTCTTCTGCTGTTGACGCTGTTGCTGATTTCTTCGCGTAAATAAGCCCGTTCAACGGCTTTGCAGGGGGGGGCTGCAAAGCCAATGGAAGAGAGTCTGCGGTTGACTCAGTTGTCGTGTTTTTTGTGCGACTTCTTGCCATCGCCCATGCTGCCAGCGATCGCGCCACCCGCAGCGCCGCCCAGACCTGCGCCGATGGTTCCGCCGGTGCTGCCGCCCAGCTTGTTACCCAGCAACGAACCACCGGCCGAGCCCAGTCCACCACCGATGGCTGCTTTGACCTTGCTGCCTTTCTTGGCACCGACTGCGCTCCCGGCTGCACCACCAACACCGGCACCCAGTGCAGCACCGGTACTGCCGCCCATTTTCTGGCCGACGATATTGCCCAGCGCACCGCCCAGACCACCACCCACAGCTGTAGAAGCCTCGCCCGCCAGCGCGCCTTGGGCGACCAGCAATCCAAGAACCAGGGCAGGGAATGTCAAACGCATGATATGAACCTCGGGATTACGATGAAGAGGGATTGATGACTGTGTTGAAGTGTAAGCCTGAACCCGCGGGATAGTGGCTTTTTGATTGCGCATATGCCCGGTGCGCGCACTTTAGCATTCCTGCTGAGGGGCGTCGTCAGGGGAGGGCGGCAAAATCGGAAGGTAGAAACAACAAGGGCCTGCGGAGGAAAACCTCACGCAAGCCCTTGATCTATATATGGTGCCCCGAGCCGGGGTCGAACCGGCACGTCCAAAGGACGAGGGATTTTAAGTCCCTTGCGTCTACCAATTTCGCCATCGGGGCGGTAGCGCCAAGGCAGGGAATATATACATCCCTCCCCAGTGAAGCAAGCCGACTGTCCAGGAAAGTGCGACAAAATCCTGCATGCACGTGTTTGCAAAAATGTCGAAAAATCATGAATCTACGTAACGTGGGCCGATTTTCTCATGCCAACACCTTGCGCAAAAACGGCGCCGTTCGACTCTCCTTGCTCTCCGCCACGGTTTCCGGCGTACCGCTCACCACAATCCTGCCGCCTTTATCCCCGGCCCCCGGGCCAATGTCGATAACCCAGTCGCTCTGGGCCACAACGCGCATTTCATGCTCGACCACCACTACCGTATGACCGCCATCGACCAACTGGTTGAGCTGCTTGAGCAGGCGATCTACATCGCTGGGGTGCAGGCCGGTGGTGGGTTCGTCGAGTACGTAAAGGGTCGCGCCGCGCTGGTTGCGTTGCAGTTCGGTGGCCAGCTTGATGCGCTGGGCTTCGCCGCCGGACAGTTCGGTGGCGGGCTGGCCCAGGCGCAGGTAGCCCAGGCCGATGTCACGGAGCACAGTCAGGGCGCGCAGGATGCCGGGCTCGTCGGCGAAGACCGGCAGCGCGTCGTCCACGGTCAGTTGCAGCACCTGGGCGATGTTCAGACCCTGCCATTGGATCGCCAGGGTTTCTTCGTTGTAGCGGCTGCCGTGGCAGGTCGGGCAGGGTGCATAGACGCTGGGCATGAACAGCAGTTCGACGCTGACAAAGCCTTCGCCTTCGCAGTTCGGGCAGCGGCCCTTGGCGACGTTGAAGGAGAATTGCCCGGCGTCATAGTGCCGGGCCTGTGCCTCGGCGGTGGCGGCGAACAATTTGCGCACATTGTCGAAAAGCCCGGTATAGGTTGCCAGGTTGGAGCGCGGTGTGCGGCCGATGGGTTTCTGATCGACCTGGACCAGACGGCGAATCGCCTGGAGCCCGGCCACCACATGGCCACTGCTGGTCTGGGGTGCATCGTCTTCCAGGCTCGGTGCTTCGTTATCGCTATTGGCGCGGGTCTGTCCAAGATGTTCGCCAACCAGTTCCAGCAGCGCGTGGCTGACCAGGCTGGATTTTCCCGAGCCGGAAATCCCGGTCACGGCGGTAAAGCAGCCCAGGGGGAATTCGGCGTTTAGGTTATTCAGATTGTTGCGGGTAATTCCCTCCAGGCGCAGCCAGTCCTTGGGTTCGCGTCGAGTGTGCTGGCGGGTATCGGACTGGGCGAACAGGTGCAGGCGAGTCCGCGAGGCTTCGATATGCTCCAGTCCCGCCGGCGGGCCGCTATACAGCACCTGGCCGCCGTGCTCACCGGCAGCGGGACCTACATCGATCAACCAGTCGGCGCGGCGCATGGTTTCCAGATCGTGCTCGACGACGAACAGTGAGTTCCCGGCAGCCTTGAGGCGTTGCAGGGCATTGAACAGTGCCTCACCGTCGGCGGGATGCAGCCCGGCAGACGGCTCATCCAGTACATAGATCACCCCAAACAGTTGCGAGCCTAGTTGCGTGGCCAGACGCAGCCGTTGCAGCTCTCCTGAGGATAAAGTCGGTGTGCTGCGCTCCAGGGCCAGATAACCCAGGCCAAGATCGGTGAGGGTGCTGACCCTGGCCAACAGGTCCTGGGCGATGCGCTGTGCTGCCAACTGTTTTTCTACGGACAAATCCGAAGTGTTTGTGTTTTGTTGCGCCACGGGACGCAGGATTTCGGCGAGTTGCAGCAGCGGCATTTGCGCCAGTTGGCCGATGTCGTAACCGGCAAAAGTAACCGACAGCGCCGCCCGGGTCAGACGTTTGCCTTCGCACAGGGAACAGGGGCTGCCGATCATGAACTGCGAGACACGTTTCTTCATCAGCGCGCTTTGCGAGTGGGTGAAGGTGTGCAGGATGTAGCGTCGAGCGCCGGTGAAGGTGCCTTGGTAGCTGGGTTCGAGCTTGCGCTTGAGGGCTTCGCGGGTCTGGGCCGGGGTAAGTCCGGCGTAGACTGGCGCGGTGGGTTGTTCTTCGGTGAACAGAATCCAGTCGCGCTGCTCCTTGGGCAGGTCGCGCCAGGGAATGTCCACGTCATAGCCGAGCGTGACGAGGATGTCGCGCAGGTTCTGCCCCTGCCAGGCCGTAGGCCATGCGGCTACTGCGCGCTGGCGAATGGTCAGAGAGTCGTCCGGGACCATGGTCTGCTCCGTAACCTCATACACCCGGCCAAGGCCATGGCACTGCGGGCAGGCGCCCTGCGGGGTGTTGGGCGAGAAGTCTTCGGCGTACAGCATGGCTTGCCCGGCCGGGTAGTGACCGGCCCGGGAATACAGCATGCGGATCAGGCTCGACAGCGTAGTAACGCTGCCCACCGACGAGCGCGTGCTCGGTGTGCCGCGCTGCTGTTGCAGGGCCACGGCAGGTGGCAGGCCTTCGATGGAGTCGACATCCGGCACGCCGACCTGATCGATCAGGCGCCGCGCATAAGGCGCCACGGATTCGAAATAGCGTCGCTGCGCCTCTGCATACAGGGTGGAAAACGCCAGGGACGACTTGCCCGAACCGGACACCCCGGTGAACACCACCAAGGCATCCCGGGGAATATCCACGTCGACATTTTTCAGGTTGTGTTCCCGGGCGCCGCGCACCCTGACCAGGCCTCGGCTGATCGGGCTGGCAAGGAGGGCGTCATCGGGAGCGTCATGCTGTGAAGTCATTGGCGGCCTACGTCAGGAGTCAATAAGTGTCATGTGGCTGTTTTGTATCAAATGCTGTTGGGTTCTGACGGTTTTTTGTAGGAATAGTCTCTTTGTTTTTACTGAAAGGTCGACCGGGTGGTCTGGAGACGAGTTGGCCCCGACGCTTTTTGCGAGACTTGCGCGCCCAAGACAAGCGGAGCAGACAGGTCCATGAAAGAACTAGGTATGCGATTGAGGGCAGAGCGCAAGCGTCTGGGATTGTCGCAGCAGGTACTCGGCGCCATGGGCGGCGTGGCAGCCAATGCCCAGGGCAAGTACGAAAGTGGCGAGCGTCTGCCCAAGGCGGACTATCTGGTGGCGCTGGCCAAGGGCGGGGTAGATGTGCTGTATGTGCTGACCGATCGGCTGGATCACGCTGTGCGCAATCCCGACACGGTCGTCACCCCGCAGGATACGTTGCTCAAGGAAGTGGAGGTGGCAGTGCGGGCGTTTACCGAAGCGATGGCGACAACCAGGCGCTGATGTGTTCTATGGGACTCACGCCAACACCGCCACCGCCTTGATCTGCGCCCATAGCTGCTGGCCTGGGCAAATCTGCAAGTGATCGAACGAGTAGCGGGTAATCCGCGCCAGCAACGGCGTGCCTTCGGCGTCCAGACGCAGCAGGACGTGGGCGGCATTGTCGGCGGCGACCTGGCTGATCACCGTCACCGGCAGGCGGTTGAGGATGCTGCTGGGTTCGTCGCCCAGCAGGCTCAAACTGACATCACGTGCCTGGACCTTGCAACGCAAGGCCTTGCCAACCGCCAGCGCGGCATGAGCAACACGCATCTGTAGGGCGCTGCCGGGTAGTGTCAGGCTCACCAGTTGGTACTTGTCGTCATAGGCACTGACCACGCCCTCGATCACCACACCCGCGTCATCGCCCATGGCCAGGGGCAGGTCCAGACGCGCCAGGGTCTCGCCGATGGGGCCGCTGGCAATGACCTGGCCCTGCTCGAGCAACACCAAATGATCAGCCAGCCGCGCGACTTCATCCTGTGAGTGGCTGACATAAAGCATGGGGATCTGCAGTTCGTCATGCAGAAGCTCCAGATACGGCAGGATTTCGTTCTTGCGCAAGCTATCCAGCGCCGCCAGAGGCTCGTCGAGCAAGAGCAGGCGTGGACTGGTCAGCAGGGCGCGGGCGATGCCGACCCGTTGGCGCTCGCCACCGGAGAGCTTGTCCGGGCGCCTGCCCAGCAAATGATTGATGCCCAGCAGTTCAGCTGCCTGATTCAATTGAATACGCCGTTCACTGGCGGCGATACGCTTCAGGCCGAACTCGAGATTGCTCTGCACCGACAGATGGGGAAACAGGCTGGCTTCCTGAAACACGTAGCCCAGTGCGCGTTTGTGCGGCGCCAGAAACATCCCCCGGTCACTGTCCTGCCAGACTTCGTCGTTGATACGGATATAACCTTGCCCGGCCTTTTCCAGACCCGCGACACAGCGCAGGCAGGTGGTCTTGCCCGAGCCCGAATGACCGTACAGCGCCGTAACGCCACGGCCCGGCAAACTCAAGTCGACATTAACGCTGAATTCGGGATAGTCCACACGCAGGCGGATTTCGATGGGTGAGGTCAAGAGTCAGCTCCAGCCGGCCTTGCGCGTGCCGCTGGAATACAGCACCAGCAGCACCAGAAATGAAAAGACCAGCATGACCGCCGCCAGCCAGTGAGCCTGTGCGTATTCCATAGCCTCGACGTGATCGAAGATTTGTACCGAGACCACGCGAGTCTTGTCGGGAATATTGCCGCCGATCATCAACACCACGCCAAACTCGCCGACGGTGTGAGCGAAGCCGAGAATGGCCGCAGTGACAAAGCCCGGTCGGGCCAGGGGCAGCACGACGGAGAAAAAAGTGTCCAGCGGATTGGCCCGCAAGGTCGCGGCGACTTCCAGCGGACGAGTGCCGATGGCCGCGAAAGCGTTATGCAACGGTTGCACGACAAAGGGCATGGAGTAGAGCACCGAGCCTATGACCAGCCCGGTGAAACTGAAGGTCAGGGTGCCAAGCCCCAGGGACTGAGTGAGCTGCCCCACGGCGCCATTGGGGCCCAACAGCAGTAGTAAGTAGAAACCGATCACCGTCGGCGGCAGCACCAGTGGCAGTGCCACGATGGCACCGACGGGCCCCTTGAGCCAGGAGCGCGTATGGGCCAGCCACAGGGCGATGGGAGTACCGACCAGCAACAGAATCAGAGTAGTCAGGGACGCCAGTTTCAGGGTCAGTCCTATCGCCGCAAAGTCGGCCCCGCTCAACATTTACAGCTGATACCCGTAGGACTTGATCACGGCAGCAGCTTTCGGGCCTTTCAGGTACTCGACCAAGGCCTTGGCGGCGGCGTTGTCCTTGCCTTTGTTGAGAATCACCGCGTCCTGTTTGATCGGTTCATACAGGTTGGCCGGGACGATCCACGCCGAACCACTGGTGACCTTGCCATCCTTGTAGATCTGCGACAGGGCGACAAAACCCAACTCGGCATTGCCGGTGGAGATGAACTGATAGGCCTGGGTGATGTTCTGGCCTTCGACGATTTTAGCCTGAGTGGCTTCGGTCAGGCCCAGTCTGGCCAGGGTTTGGGTGGCTGCCAGGCCATAAGGCGCGGCTTTGGGGTTGGCGATGGACAGATGCTGGTAGGCGTTTTTCTTCAGCACTTCACCTTTATCGTCGACGTAACCGTCCTTGGCCGACCATAGGGCCAGAGTGCCGACAGCGTAGGTGAAGCGCGAGCCTTTGACGATATCGCCCTCCTGCTCCAGCTTGGCCGGGGTGGTGTCATCGGCGGCAAGGAATACTTCGAACGGTGCGCCATTCTTGATCTGGGTGTAGAACTGCCCGGTGGCGCCATAGGCGGCGACCAGTTTGTGGCCGGTGTCTGCTTCGAAGTCCTTGGCAATGGCTTGAATCGGCGCGGTGAAGTTGGCAGCAACGGCGACCTGGACTTCATCGGCAAAAGCCGGATTTGTCGCCAGGGTGGCGACGACGGCAGCAAGGGACAGACGGGAAGACAAGCGCATGAACAGCTCCATGATGTTGTTTGGGGGGAATCGCGCCAGCATATGGCTATATAGCTGAATATATAGCGCTGGCACGATTCGCGGAAGCCCGGTTTCAACGACCCGAGAGCTTTTCCAGTGCTGAGATGGCCATTTGCCGGGTCAGCGTCTCTGCCGACAGCTCATGCTTGATGCCCAGGGCCTGGCCTGCCCACATATTCATGAAATCGCCACTGCCCGTTGGCTCTGATTTGGCCCGCAACGGCATCAAGGCGCCGCCCGCCAGCGGGAAGCGCGGCGCCAGATCGCTCATGGGGCCGAGTTCGCGCATCACCCGATTGATGATGCCCCGGGCCGGGCGGCCGGTGAACATATTGGTCACCGCCGTTTCGCTGTCCTTGGCCTTGCCCAGGGCGGCGCGATGCGGAGCAGTCATTTTCGCTTCCGGGCAGAACATATAAGCGGTGCCAACCTGCACCGCAGCAGCGCCGAGCATGAAGGCAGCGGCGACCCCACGGCCGTCGGCGATGGCGCCTGCGGCAATCACCGGCACGCTGACTGCATCGACGATCTGCGGGATCAGGGCAAAGAGGCCGACCTGGGTTTCCAGGCGATCGCTGAGAAACATGCCGCGATGCCCACCGGCTTCATAGCCCATGGCGATGATCGCATCACAGCCGCGCTCTTCGAGCCAGACCGCTTCATCCACGGTGGTCGCCGAAGCAATGACTTTGGCGCCGGCAGCCTTTACCCGATCCATGAATGCCTTGGGCGGTAGACCGAAATGGAAGCTGACCACTTCCGGCTTCAGTTCTTCCACCAGGGCACAGCTGCTTTCTTCAAAAGGCGCGCGGTTGGAGACTGGCGTAGGCGCGTCGAAATCGGCACCCAGTTCCTGATAGTACGGGCGCAGTGCCAATTTCCATTGTAAAGCGCGGCGCTCGTCCGGCTCCGGCGGTTGATGGCAGAAGAAATTCAGGTTCAGTGGCGCCCGGGTGCCTTGGCGGATCAAGGCCACTTCGCTGCGAATCTGTTCTTCGGTCAGCAGCGCGCAGGGCAGGGACGGCAGGCCTCCGGCGTTGCCTACCGCAATGGCCAGGGCCGAGCCGGACGGTCCGGCCATGGGCGCTTCGAGTATCGGCAGTTCAATACCGAACAGGGTCAGGATGCGGGTATCGGGCCAGGCAGTCATTGTTTTCTCTCCATGATTGTGGGGGATGGTTGAGCAACGGCACAAGGTTAACAGCGTGCCATTCTTTAGTCGTACTTGAATTAAGAGACGATCAGTCTATTATTCAAAACATGACAACAGAAGCCCTCCTGACACCACCCTTGCCTCGTCGACCCGGCCGACCACCGCGCGTGGACCGGGACAACCTGCACACCCGTGAACTGCTGATTCGCTGCGGCACCGAGGTGCTTACCGAGCAGGGGTTCATGGCCACCGGGCTGGATTTCATCCTCAAGCGCGTCGGCGTGCCCAAGGGCTCGTTCTATCACTACTTCGACAGCAAGGAAGCCTTTGGCCAGGCCGTGCTGGAAAACTACGCGACGTTCTTTGCCCGCAGGCTGGACCGCTGGCTATTGGATGAAAGCCTGACGCCCCTGGAACGGCTGGTGGGTTTTGTTCAGCAGGCCAAGGCCGGCATGGCTCGCTACGAATATCGGCGCGGCTGCCTGGTGGGTAATCTGGGGCAGGAAGTCAGTGTCCTGCCGGAAGTCTTTCGCCCGCGACTGGAGGCGATTTTTCTCGACTGGCAGACACGCCTGACGGTCTGTCTCGAAGCGGCGCAGGAGCATGGCGAATTGGCCAGGAGCGCCGATTGTGTCGAATTGGCTGCCTATTTCTGGATTGGTTGGGAAGGCGCAGTGCTACGCGCCCGATTGGTAAAAAGCGATGGCCCACTGAATACCTTCATTGCGGGGTTCCTGCGTGGCCTGCCGCAATAAGTTGTCTGGCCTATTAAAAGACGATCGGTCTAAATTATCGGAGGCGTTATGTTCAAAGGCATCTTGATCGAGAAAGACGACAGCGGTTATCACGCCCGGCTGACGGATATCAACGAAGATTCACTGCCGGAAGGTGATGTCACCCTGGACGTCTCCTACAGCACTTTGAATTACAAGGACGGTCTGGCTATTACCGGCGCCAGCCCTGTCGTACGCAGCTTTCCCATGGTGCCGGGGGTTGATTTGGTCGGCACCGTGCAGGACAGCCGCGACCCCGAGTTCAAGCCCGGCGATCAGGTACTGCTCAATGGCTGGGGCGTAGGCGAGGTGCATTGGGGCGGTCTTGCGCAGAAAGCTCGCCTGCAGGGCCGCTGGCTGATTCCGCTGCCGAGCGCGTTTACTCCGGCCCAGGCCATGGCGATCGGCACGGCGGGCTACACGGCCATGCTCAGCGTGATTGCCCTGGAAAAACACGGCGTCACCCCGGACAAGGGCGAAATTCTGGTCACCGGCGCCAATGGCGGCGTCGGCAGCTTTGCCATCGCGATCCTGGCCCGGCTGGGCTACAGGGTGGTCGCGTCTACAGGTCGCATGGCTGAAAGCGAATACCTCAAGCAACTGGGGGCTGCAGACATCATCGATCGCGCCACCCTGTCCGAACCGGGGCGGCCGCTGGCCAAGGAACGCTGGGCCGGCGCCATCGACTCAGTGGGCAGTCATACCCTGGCCAATATTTGCGCCAGCACACGTTATCGCGGCACCGTGGCTGCCTGTGGCCTGGCCCAGGGCATGGAGTTCCCTGGTTCGGTGGCGCCCTTTATTCTGCGCGGCGTCACCCTGGCCGGGATCGACAGCGTCAATCGGCCACGGGAAGACCGCCTGGAAGCCTGGGCGCGTCTGGCCACGGATCTCGATCGGGCGTTGCTGCCGCTGATCAGCCATGAAATCGGTTTGAGTGAGGTGCTGGAAGTGGCGCCGCAGATTCTTGAAGGCAAAGTGCGCGGGCGAGTGGTGGTCAATCTGGCGCGCTGATCAGCCCGTCAGCACCGGTGGCAGGGTCCCCAGCAGCGATACTGCCGCCACCGCCGCAAAACCGAACAGGCACTCGACGGCGATACTGAGCTTGAGAATGCCGATGGGGCGCTGCGGATCGAGCAAGACCAGGCGATTGAACAGGGCCAGGGCCAGCATGCACAGGACCGTGGCCAGTTTGATCGACAGGATCAGGCCGAAGCCTGCGAATGCCGGGCTGGGCCAGAGCGCGCCGCTGAGGGCACGGACGTTGATCAGGCCGGTCAGGATGATCGCCGCGACCAGCCCATAGCCGATACCGCTGAACCGCAGAAGCAGGCCGCGTTTGTCTGTATCGCGAGCCCGCGCCAGGAGCATCAGCAGGACCAGTGCGCCGAGCCAGGTGGACACGGCCAGCAGGTGCACGGCCTGATTGAGGATCAGCAGCAGGCCTTTGCCACCATCGAACATGGCGCCATGGCCCACAGGTGCCAGGGTCACCAGCAGCAGGGTGCTCAGCGACAATCGCCAGGCGGCCGGAAGTGCAAACAGCAATGCAGTCAGCAACAGCGCATTGAGCCCCAGGTGCCAGCTCCAGACATGGCCAAAGAAGGTATTGCCCAGCACCAGCAGGAGGGTCTGCGGATCGAGACCCTCCTGCCAGTTGCCGCCCATGCTCGCGGCGGTCAGCAATAGCCAGGTGAGGCCGGTAAGCAGGCCCAAAGCAGCGAGCCAGCGAAGAATCCTGTTCAATCGAACATCGCCTGGACTGGAGTCGCCGCGGTTCAGTAAGCCGACGAAAATCACATGCCGACAAAAACACAGGCCGAACAGCACCAGCACCGAGCAAAAGTGCAGGAAACGGCACAGGATCAACGCGTCTTGCATGGATGCGCTTACGGAGCGACGGTAAAGCTGTAGCTGCCTTCGCTCTTGTGGGTGTCGACCGAGACGGCGTGCCACTCGACCTTGTAAGCCCCGGCGCTCAAGGGAGCGGCAGGGGTGACGATGAGGATTTTCTTGTCATTGGGGTCGGTGCTGACATTGGCCGTGGCCTCGACTTCTGTCTTGCCGCCGACAGTGGAGGTAATGCTGATCTTGGTGAACTTCTCCTCGACGCCTTCGGAGAAGTTCAGGCGCAGCTCCTTGACGGCGGGGACGGTGCTGTCGGCGGCAGGCAGTTGGCTTTCCAGGTGCGCATGGGCGAACACCGACGGGGCGGCGGCCAGGGTTGCGAACAGGGTGAGGGAAGCCAGGGTGCGCTTGAGGCGTTGAGCAGACATGCGGGTACCTTTTTAAAACCAATGGGCAGAAGCAAGCGCGCTACTAGACCAGAAAGAGCTGCGTGACTCCAGCGTCAGATGACGCTTTTTCACGTAGGAAGACGTTGTCGAAGGCGTTCGGCCAGATTGCGTAGCTCGTCAGGCGGGTTGTGTCCGATAAGCATGAAGGCATGCCTGTTGCTGGACCAGAACTCTACGTTCATGCCCAGGCGCTGTTCGCTGCCTTGAGTGGGCGTACTCTGGGCATTGCCGGTGATACACAGGGCCAGCGGGCCGAATTGCGGGTCCAGGTAAGTAATCTGGGCGATCGGCACGCCGTCATATTCGAGGATCTGCGCGCGCTTGAGTTGCGGCCGGAGCAGATCCACCCGCTCGGCATCCAGGGGCAGGCCCAGGCGCTGGCCGACGGAGGCCAGTTGTCGGTTTTGCGCAGCGATGTCAGGGCTGAGGTTTTCCAGAGTCTGCTCCGTGTACAGCGCCATATACTCAGCGACAACACCGCGCCAGCCACGACTGACCGGCGCAGGCGTGCGCAAGGCGAGGAACAGGCGGTCCGCCAGCACGCCGGCCAACATGCAACTGGCGGCCACCGCGAGAAAGCGCCGTCGACCCAGAGGCCTGGCGGCGGGTTTCGACGGCTGCAGGTTATCGAGCATGGCCTGCAATCGCTCGCGGGGGGCTTCGGCCAAAAGGCTGTCGAAAGACTGGCGAAATGGCAGCTCGCTGCCGCGCAACAGTTCCAGTCGTTCGGCAAGTTGCGGCTGCTGTTGCAGCGCGGCATCGACGCTGGCGCGCTGTTGCGGACTCAGTTCGTCGTCGATATAGGCCACCAGATGTTCATCGGCGAGCGGATTCGAAGGCAGATCAATCATGGCCGTTCTCCTGCCAATACATTCGGCGAACCGTCCACGGACGCATGGGTAGGTGCGCCTTGGGCCAGCTTGAGGCGGGCGCTGGCCAGGCGGCTCATGACCGTACCGATCGGCACTTGCAGCACTTCGGCAACCTCCTTGTAGGAAAGACCTTCAACGTAGGCGAGAAAGACTGTTTCCCGCTGGGCCTCAGGCAGGGCGTTGACCTGGCGGATCACTTGGCGAGCCAGCACCTGTTGTTCGGCGATATGTTCGCCATCCACGGCCAGGGCGTCGTCGATATCGACAAAGCCCTGGCCCTGACGCACACGTTGTGAGCGGATCTCGTTGAGCCAGATCGAATGCAGGATTGCCAGCAGCCAGCGATCGAGCCGGGTGTCGGGCCGATACTGCGCCGCGCGCTCCAGAGCGCGCACGCAAGTGGCCTGGACCAGATCATCGGCGACGTGGCGCTGGCGTGACAGCAACAGGCCGTAGCGCCACAGGCGTGGCAGGAATCGGCCCAGTTCTGTCCTGAGCTGTGCATCGCTGGCGATGGCGACCTCCGGTCAGGCGCGCAGGTTTTTCAGGGAGGCTTCAGGTGCGTGAAGCGTTATCGATGGCTTCAGCCAGATCACGGTATTCCTCGCAACCGGTGCCGCACAGAGTCTTGATGGTTTGCAACTGCTCCTGGGCCAGATCCTTGCGCCCCTTGATCACATAGGCTTCGCCGAGGTATTCGCGAACCTGCGCATAGTTGGGGTCTAGAGCCACTGATTTCAGGTAGTAACCGATGCCTTCATCGGTACGACCCAACTTGCGCGTGGCATAACCGCGATAGTTAAGGGCCTTGGCGGTATTGGGTTCCTGCAGGGTATTGAGCAGGCTCAAGGCCTCCTCATAACGCTCGGCCTTGGCCAGGCGGTAAGCGTAATCGGTGCGGTCGGCGTCGGAGGCGGCCTTGCTCAGTTGAGGTACACATTTGTTGGTCTTGCTGTCCCGGACCTGGCCTTTGGGGCAGTCAGGCTTGGGTGGCGCATCTTCATCGCCGGAGGCCTGGGCCTGGAAGCTGGACATTGCAGCGGTCAGGCAACCGGCCAGCAGCAGGGTGCGGTTAAAGCATGAAGTATTCATCGGCATATCTCCTGAGGAGTCGGGCTTGTACTTGAGGTAAACACCCCGGCTCGCGGTTTTATTCATTGGTCCCGAAAAAAATCAGCTGCGTGATGCCGGCAGCATCCGGCGCAGGGTCGGATCCTTCAGAACGGCGTGATGAATCAGCGCAGCGCAGGCATGCAGGCCGGCGAGGATGATGATCACCCAGGCCACCTTGTCGTGCAGACCGCCAAGCACATGGGCGAAATCGTGATCGGTGGTCAACGGCGAAGGAATGGCAAACAGGCCAAAGAACTCGAAGCGCTCACCCTGAGCCCAGCGGAACAGAAAGCCTAGTGCAATTTGTGCGAGCAACAGGCCATACAGGGCCAAATGGCCAAGTCTGGCCAGCAGGCGAGTCGCGGGAGAGCCGTGGGCGGGCAAGTGCGTACCGACGAACACTCGCCATACGATCCGCAATACGATCAACGCGGCCAGGGCGATGCCCAGGGAAATATGCACCGATTGCAGGCCTCGGCGCAGGTCTGTGCCCTTGGCCAGGTTTTCCCAGATATGGGCACTGGCAAACAGGAATATCACGGCTGCGGCGGTCAGCCAGTGGAACCATTGGGTCAGACGGTCGTAGCGATCGTGGCCGGGGGAGTGCAGTTCGTTCATGGGAAGCCCTCTGTGGTGTCTGAGTGTGAACACCGCAGGGGGAGGGTTTATTCAGTGTGGCCTGTAAATATTTACGCAGGTCGCATGCAGGAGCGAGGCTTGCCCGCGAATTGAACGACGGGATACACCAGGCATACCGAGTCAGGACCTTCGCGGGCAAGCCTCGCTCCACTCATTTACACCTTGAAGAAACTCACCCGATCCGTCAGTACATCCGCCAGGTTCGACAGCTCAAGGCTGGAGCGGGCGACCTGATTGGAACCCACGGCTGCTTCCATGGCCGAGTCGTGGATGCGGTGGATATTCAGGCTGACATCCTGAGTCGCGACGCCTTGCTGCGCGGAAGCCGTGGCGATTTGTGCATTCATGCCGTTGATCGCGCTGACTTCGTGACGAATCTGGCTCAGGGCGCTTTCCGCCAGGCGAGTCTGTTCCACGGTGCGCTGGGCCATCTGCCGGCTGTCATGCATCAGTCCGGCGGTTTTTCCGGCGCCGGCCTGCAACTGGCCGACCATTTCGCGAATTTCCCGGGTCGAGTCCTGGGTCCGGGTCGCCAGGGAGCGTACCTCATCGGCAACCACGGCAAAGCCGCGGCCGGCCTCGCCGGCACGCGCAGCCTCGATGGCGGCGTTGAGGGCCAGCAGGTTGGTGCGTTCGGCAATGGAATTGATTACATCGACAATGCCCTCGATCTGCTGGCTGTCCTGAGCGACCTGGCCCACCGACTGTGCGGCGGCTTCCAGGGTCTGGGCCAATTCACCCATGGCGCTGGCGGTGCCTTCGACCACCTGTTTGCCTTTTTCCACTTCCAGGTCGACGTTCTGTGTGGCGTTGGCGGCCTGGCTGGCATAACCGGCCACTTCATGCACGGTAGCGTTCATCTGCGAGATGGCCGTAGCCATGCGCTCGGTCTCGCTGGTTTGCAGGCGCATCTGCTCGCTGTTGCTGTCGGAACTGGCGCGCAGCTGCGACGAGGAGCCCATCAATTCCATGGCCACCGTACGTACCTGGGTAATGGTCGCGGATAGATGCGTGGTGGTGGCTTTCAGGGCGCCCATGACGCTGTCCGGATACTTGGTTTCGATGGTGTCGTTGAGCTCGCCACTGGCCAGACGGCGAATCAGCCGGGCGACTTCATGGGGCTCTGCGCCCAGGGTCGATTTGATGCTATTGATGATCAGCAGTGAGGCAATCACGCCAATGATCACCGCCACGGCCGTGGCCAGGGAAATCAGCAGGGCGAAATGCGAGGCGGTTTCGCGGACAAAGCCGACGTCTTTGCCGATCGACGCTTCTTCATGATCGATCAGGGCGTTGATGCGATTTAGCCATTCCTTGTAGAGCCCGGAAACCTGACTCATCAGCAGCGTCTGCGCCTTGTCCTGTTCACCTTGCTGGCGCAGCTTGAGCAGCGCGTCAGTGGCCGCCAGGGTGGCACGCTCGCTGGCCTTGATGTCGTCCAGAAGTTTTCGTTCTTCGCCGCTGGCGCCTTTGCTCTGGAATATCTGATCCATCGGTGTTGCCGAGGCTTGGTAGAGGGCGTTGAGCCGCTCGATATCACGCAGGTGCAGGGCCAGGTTCTCTTCGCTGTGTACCAGCACCGCATCGCGGATGGCGATGGCGCGGTCGTGCACGCTGCCGCGGAAGTTGATGGCATAGCGCTGTTTGATTGAGGCGTCTTCGCTGACACCATTCAGGGTGTTTTCGATCAATCCGACGCGTTGCACGCCGATGGCGGCGACGGCAATCATGAGGGCCAGGACCAGGCCGAAACCCAGCCCGAGTCTTTTGGCGATTGTAAGTTGTTTGGACATAAAGCCTTCCGGACGACAGGGGAGAGAGTGGGTGATTCTACTAAGCCATCACTTTGTCGCTCTTTTACACTGTCAAGTGAAGATCGGCTCGCTGTTTTTAACTATCAACGCCATCGATTCGACATTATCTACAATTGATCGAACGTGATTCGTTGCCTATGTTGACCCGTGACGAGCGTCGCGTGGTGTAGTGTGGCAAGACCGATTTTTCTCTGCAGAGGCTCTGGCATGCGCTTTTCTCCTTTTGTCGACCGAATCGCCGGGCATGGTGTGGCCGCCTGGGACATTCACCACGAAGCTTTTGAGGCCCAGCGTCAGGGCAGTGATGTGCTCATTCTCAGCGTCGGTGATCCGGATTTTGCCACTCCCGACTTCATCACCGAGGCCGCTGTGGGAGCGTTGCAGGCAGGGGATACCCATTATACGGATATCGCCGGGCGTCCTGATTTGCGTCAGGCCATTGCCGGGCGTTACAGCAAACGCCTGGGCCGGGAAATCACAGCATCCGGCGTGATCACGCTGGCCGGCGCGCAGAATGCCTTGTTCGCTGCGTCCCTGTGCCTGTTGCAGGCCGGCGATGAAGTGCTGGTACTCGATCCGATGTACGTTACCTACGAGGCCACGCTCAAGGCGTCTGGTGCAACGCTGGTGCGTGTGGCCTGCGATGCCGATACCGGCTTTCGTCCTGACCTGCAACGACTGGAAGCGGCGATCAGCCCCCACACTCGAGCGATCTTTCTGTCCAATCCGAACAATCCTACCGGTGTCGTCCTCGATGCCGAGGAGTTACAAGGCATCGCCCGACTGGCCATTGCCCATGATTTATGGGTAGTGGTGGACGAAGTCTACGAAAGCCTATGCTACGAGCGCGAACACGTCAGCCTGGCCAGCCTGCCGGGCATGGAAGATCGCTGTGTGATCGTCTGCAGTCTGTCCAAGTCCCATGCCATGACCGGCTGGCGGATTGGCTGGCTGGTGGCGACACCGGTGTTGGTCACCCATATCGAGAACCTGTCGCTGAGCATGCTTTATGGCCTGCCCGGATTTGTCATGGAGGGCGCCCTGGCGGCGGTTCTGGCGCATGACGAAGTGACCCGTGACATGTGCGAGGTCTATCGGCGTCGCCGCGACCTGGTGGTACAGAGCCTGGGAGCGTGCGCGCAGTTGAAGGTCATCAAGCCCGATGCCGGGATGTTCGTGCTCGTGGATGTGCGCGGCACAGGCCTCAGCTCTCTGGATTTCGCCTGGCGGCTGTATCGTGAAGGCGGTGTTTCGGTGCTCGATGCTGCTGCCTTCGGTGAGTCGGCCCAGGGATTTGTGCGCCTCTCCTTTACCCTCAGCGAGGCGCATCTGGCACGTGCCTGTGAACGCATCAAAGCCTTTGTCGGCGGGCTGTAGACAGGGTTGCGGGCATAAAAAAAGCCACCTCACTGAGCAATGGGGTGGCTATAAAGGCGTTACCAAAGGAATGATGAAGTGGAGCAACTGCTCAACCGCTTATCTGATGCGGATAGCAGAAAGCAATTGAGCTGCTGAATTCATCGGGAGTCACGTTACCATCGCAGTGCAGAATCAAACTATTACGAAGATCGATAGTGACTATCACTAATTCGACAAGATCAAATCGGATAGAAAATGTTACAAAATTGTCGCAAGGGTGAGCAAACCCTATACGGATCGACCGTAGCGAATATAAGAATCGGGTCAAAGACCTGTGGTATAGCCGTGGCATTTCAATAACGGCTTCATTAAATTTTTTTTCATCTGCCGTCGTTCTTCTACCAGTATTTCGTTGTTGTCAGAGTTCCGGGCAATGCCCTTTTTCTCGGCACTAACGGCTATTGGTACACATTTGAAACAGGGGAAAACAATGACGTTCATGAAGTGGAATCTCGTCACGCTCGCCGTCTCTCTGGGCGTGAGTCAAATGGCCATGGCCGCGGTGGTCAGTGACCAATCGACAGCCACGGGTTTTGTCGAAGGTAGCACTCTCAATGTCCACCTCAAGAATTACTACTTCAATCGCGACGGCAAGAACGGCGGTGGCGATCGCAAGGACTGGACTCAGGGTGTACTGGGTAACTTCAGCTCCGGCTTTACTCAAGGCACCGTCGGTTTTGGCGTTGATGCCTATGGTTACTGGGGTATCAAGCTTGATGGCGGCGCAGGCACCAGCGGCACCGGCAACCTGCCGGTACGCAATAATGGCAAGCCTGAAGACGAGTACGGCACGGCTGGCGGTTCGGTGAAAGTGCGTATTTCCAAGACCGAACTGCATTACGGCGACCTGCAACCGACGGCGCCGGTGTTTGCCGCAGGTGGCTCGCGCCTGTTCCCGCAGACCGCAACCGGCTTCAACCTGCTGAGCAGCGAGATCGCCGGTCTTGACCTCGATGCTGGCCATTTCACCAGCAGCAACGGCCCGGTGACCACTAACCACGATCAGGAGCTGTATGCCTCCTATGCCAACGTGGCGGCCAACAGCATCGACTATGCCGGTGGCAAGTACGCGATTTCGGACAACCTGACCGTCAGCCTGTACGGGTCGAAACTCGAAGATATCTGGGATCAGTACTACGCCAATACCAACTGGACCTTGCCGATCTCCGATCTGCAATCGTTGAACTTCGATTTCAATATCTATCGCACCAACGATACCGGCTCAGCCAAGGCTGGCGACATCAGCAACACGACCTGGTCCCTGGCAGCGGCTTACTCTTTCTTGAGTGCTCACACTGTAACGCTGGCGTTCCAGAAAGTTCATGGCGATACGCCATTTGATTATGTGGCATTTGGCCATAACGGCCCTGGTGATACTGGCGATTCGATCTTCCTGGCTAACTCCGTGCAGTATTCTGACTTCAACGGTCCGGGTGAGAAATCCTGGCAACTGCGTTATGACCTGAACATGGCAACTTATGGTGTTCCCGGCCTGAGTTTCATGGCGCGTTATATCAATGGCGATGATATCGATGGCAGCCATATGGCCGCTAACAGCCCTTATCGCAACTACGGTTATGGCGAAGATGGCAAACACCACGAAACCAACCTTGAAGCCAAATATGTCGTGCAATCCGGCCCGGTCAAGGATCTTGCGTTGCGTATGCGTCAGTCCTGGCACCGCGCCAATGCCGACCAGGCTGAAGGCGATATCAACGAGTTCCGTTTGATCGCCGACTACCCGATCAATATCTTCTGATGTGAAGGTGGGCGCCAGGCCAGTCGCAATGACTGCCTGGCGTTGTCGGGCTAGATGAAGCTGAAGCCGATACCCGGCAGGCCTCTGATCTCGGCCACCGCTACACCTGGACCTGCAGGGAAGTGCATGCCCGTGTAGGAACCGGTGGTGATGACGATGTCCGGCGTCAGGGTCAGGCCCTGGCCGGTGTAGTGATTGACCAGCCACGGCAGCAGGCGACGAGGATCGCCGGCGGGGTTGACGCCATCGCCAGGCACGATGTCTTCGCCAGCATAGGTGAAACTCAACGCGGGCTCGATAAACGGGAACGCCGCGTCGTAATCGATGAAATCACCCACTATAAGCGCACCATGGTTGAGCAGATCAGCCAGGGACAGCAGCGGCTCGACTTTCGGCCAGGTATTGATCCGGCTGGCGACGATTTCGATAGTGGTACCCATGGAGCCGATGGCGCCGAGCACTTCGGCATCGCTGTAAGGTTCGTCACGCGGGATGAAGCTGCGGTTCAGACGAAAGGCGATCTCCAGTTCGACGGCCGGTTTCACATAAGCGCCGAACTCAAGTTCAGTGCCACTGGCCAGCAGGCAATCGGCCGGCAGCATCGCGCCCTGGATCGGCCCTGTGGACGATTTCGACCCCAGCTTCCAGCCTCCAACCTCAGATCCGCGCAAGCGCAGGACTTCCTGCTGGACGGCATAGGACGCCGGTTTGTCGGCGGGGATCTGTTCCGGGCTGATGGTTCGGCGGTTCTGGTAGGCATCGACGAGCAGTGCGGCAAGAGACGATTGATTCACGCGAGCGCATCCTTGAGGCTGATGAATGAAGGCCTGACCAGAGTAGCGATGATGGGGGCAGGGCGCTACTTTCGTGGGTGCCGACTTGCTGGCGATGGCATTTGGTCAGTATTGGCGCTCATTGCAAGTGCTGCACACTCGATCGCCACCAAGGCGGCTGCTGTGGAGCCTCATCCCATTCAGATGGTTGTGTCCAACTCTATGGATTCACCTAAGACACCATTCGCAAGCTCTCACCCGAGCAACTGCTCTGATACAGCGCAAAACAGGTTTCGGCCAAGGGCGAGCGATTGCTCCCATGACGCTTGATCAGACCCAGGCTACTCAGGGGGCGGGTGTCGAGCAGGGGGATCAGGCGCAAGTGGGTGTTTTGTCGGGCCAAGTCGCTGTTGAGCGGGATCAGGCTACAGCACAGGCCGCTGTCGACCGCTTGCAGCAACGGGTAAATCTCATCGGCCTCCAGCAGCGGATGCAGGCTCAGGCCGCGGCTGCACATATTATGATCGATCACCGCGCGCAAATGACTGCCAGGGCTCATGACCGCCAGGGGCAGGTCGGCCACTTGCTGCCAGTTCAGGTTGCGCCCGTCGAAATGATAGCGCCGGGTGTCATGCAGCAGTCCCAGGCCGGGCTCTGCCAGCGGCAGGACGTCGAAACGGGCGGTGTCCAGGTCGTCAATAAAGGACACACCGATATCCAGGGTATTGCTGCCGAGTTTTTCCAGGATGTGCTCGGCGGGCAATACCGCCAGTTCGAAATTGATTTCCGGATGCTCGACACGAATACGGTTCAAAAGATGCATGGTATCGAAGCCGGACATCGCCACTGTGCCGATGCGCAGCGTGCCGATCAGATGACCACGACAGGCTTCGGCTTCGGCCTTCAGCCCGTCGTAGGCCGCCAGGACAGTATGGGCCCAGGCCAGTACTCGCTCACCGGCACCGGTAAAACCTTCGAAGCGTTGGCCGCGATTGACCAGCAGCAGATCCAGCTCGGCCTCCAGGTTACGGATACGCATGGAAAAGGTCGGCTGGGTGATGTGGCAGCGCAGGGCTGCGCGACCAAAATGACGGGTCTCTTCCAGTGCGATGAGAAACTTCAGCTGCTTGATGTCCATGATGTTTCCTGAGCGAGCCTGATGCCTGACTGGCGGTGAAGCCACCTTATGCAAGTCAGACTCATGGAACACTTCTATCTTCGGCTCATGCAGCCATACCCTTGGGTGGTGCCTGTCATACCTGGGTATGGCTGGCGGCGAAGTCCGCACAAGGATGCAATACCGGGCTTGCGCCCTATGGCATCTAGCCGCATTGGCCCGTGTCCGGAGTTGAACCCGTTGGATAAATACGCCCCTCATCAATGGCTGCCCTCGGAAAAGCCATTCGTCCCTGGCTCGCCCTCGACCCCCGAGCACAGCACGCCGGAGCGTTTCGCTTTTGCCTTCATCAGCGTGCTGCTGGGTATTACCGGTGGTCTGGGCAACGCCATGGTCATGGTCAACCTGCCGTATCTGCAGGGTTATCTGGCCGCCGATACCCCGGAAATCGCCTGGCTGCCTGCGGCCTACTACATGACCTACGTGTCGATGAATCTGATCCTGGTGCGGTTCCGTCAGCAGTTTGGTCTGCAACTCTTTACCGAGCTGTTTCTGCTGTTGTACGTGCTGGTGACCTTTGCCCATCTGTTCGTCAATACCCTGGATTCGGCAATTGCCGTGCGCGCTGTGCATGGCATGGTCGGTGCGTCCCTGACTTCTCTGGGGCTGTTTTATATGATTCAGGCGTTTCCGGGGAAGTGGCGCCTGCGCGCGGTAGTGCTGGGTTTTGGCTCGTCGCAATTGGCGATTCCCATCGCCCGCATGGTCTCCATGAATCTGCTGCAAATCGACGAGTGGCGAGGCCTGTATGTATTTGAGCTGGGCCTGGCCTTGCTGTCTTTCGCCTGCGTATTTGCTCTCAAACTGCCGCCGGGGGATCGCAGCAAAGTGTTCGAGAAAATGGATTTCCTCACGTTTATTTTGCTGTCTACCGGGGCGGCGCTGTTCTGTGGGGTGCTGTCCCTGGGGCGGATTGACTGGTGGTTTGAGGCACCGTGGATCGGCCTGGCCAGCGCCGGTTCGATCCTGTGCTTCTGTGCCGGTCTGGCCATTGAGCGCAACCGCGCCCGGCCATTGCTCAATCTGAAATGGCTGGGCAGTGCCGATATCGTCAAGCTTGCATTGGCTGTCATCCTGATTCGCGTGGTGCTATCGGAACAGGCTATTGGTGCTGTGGGCTTTCTGCAATTGTTCGATCTGCAGAATGACCAGTTGCAGACGCTGTTTGCCGTGATCCTGGTGGCCAGTATCGCCGGGTTGGTCACCAGCGCCCTGACCATCGACCCGGCGCACCTCATGAAGCCCCTGGTGATCTCCCTGGCAATGATGGCCGTCGGCGCCTGGATGGACAGTAGCGCCACTAACCTGACTCGAGCCTCGAACATGTATATCAGCCAGTTTCTCCTGGCTTTCGGCGGTGCCTATTTTCTCGGCCCGACCCTGATCACCGGGCTCGGCGGAGTCATTGCCGACTCGCGCAATCTGGTGAGTTTCACGGTGTTGTTCAGCATGACCCAGAACGTCGGTGGCCTGGTAGGTTCGGCGGCACTCGGTACCTTCCAGACGCTGCGGGAGAAATTTCATTCCAGCCAGTTGGTGGAGCATCTGGCGGGCACTGATCCAATAGTGGCGGGGAGGGTGCAGCAGGCGGCGTCCGCTTATGCAAAAGTGCTGGCCGACCCCGCTGCGCAGCAGGTGGCGGGGCTGCGATCCATTGCCACATCAGCGACCCGGGAGGCGAATATCCTGGCGTACAACGACGTGTTCATGGTGATTGCCGTGGTAGCGACCGTAACCATGCTGTGGATCTTCAGTCGGGCGATGTGGGCGCGGTTGCATCCAGCCAAAAGTTGAGTCTGAACCAGTTGGAGCGAGGCTTGCCCGCGAAGAGCTCGGTAAACACAGCATTCGCGGTCAAGCCTGGCTCCAATGAGGTCGACAACAACCTGATCAGCCCTGTTCGCAATTTTCACCCATGCGGGTGTACTGCAGGTCATGACGCGCGCCTTTGCTATCGACATAGACCATATGCGCCTCTTCCGGGCCGCAGCTGCTGGCCGCCTGGTTGGCATTGGTGCTGGTGATACTGATCACCTTGGCGATATCCAGATTCTGTGAGTAGTTGTACTGCTCGCTCTGGGCGGTTGCAGCAGCTGGAGCCTCGGCTGCAGCAGCGAAAAGACTGAACATCGACAGGGCGGCAAACATGACATATTTCATGGGATTCTCCGGTACTACCAAATTCTGCAGGCAAGGTGCGAAGTCATTATGTTTCTTCGCTGTTGGGATAATTTTAGGCCGGTGCCGGACAAGTTATGAAATGGTACTTGGTGATACGCGCCATCATCAAAAGTGATACTCGCGAATACCTCTTTTAACGCCGATCGTTCCATAACAAAAAAGACAGTAAAAAGCCCTGCAGGCCCTGTCCTGCCTGGGGGTATCGAAAATTTCGATGCAAGTCATCGGTTATAACTATTAATCGGATAGCCGCGGTCTATCAGCAACTAGCATCCTCCAGCCCACCAACAGCGCACGGGCTTGAAAATGCAAAAGTTCGAGATACATCGCAAAACAAACTTCGATGGGCTGGTCCATGAATATGGACTTGATGGCAGTCGCTTATTGCCTTGGCAGGGCTATCCGATGCCATTTGCCGGAGGCTGGTGCGTCGTGCGCCCAGGCACCTCCAGCGAGGCTCACACCCAGATCGATCAGGAAATCTTTATCGCCATCAAAGGGCGGGCAAAGCTGGTGGTCGGGGAGCGTGAAATGGAATTCGCGGTCGGCGATATTGCGGCGATCCCGAAGCACACCAACCACTACGTGATCAATGACTCGGACGAGGACTTTCACTTCTACGTGGTCTGGTGGGACATGAACTACGTCAATGACTTCGTTGCCCGGCACGACGAGAAAACGGGGTGCCTTGATGACTAAGTTCGTCGTTACCATCACGCCACCCACGCCCAATGGCGACCTGCATATCGGTCATATCGCCGGACCCTTTCTCGGTGCCGATGTGTTTGCCAGAGTCCAGCGTCAGCGCGGTCACGACTGCGTGCTGCTGTCCTATTCCGATGATTATCAGTCGTACATGTTGCGCAAGGGCCTGGAAACCGGCACCGATCCGGTACAGCTGGCCCGTAGCAATACCGATCGCATTGAAGCATCCCTGGCGGCGATCAATATCCGACCGGATAACTGGATGCGGCCCTATCGCAATCCGTATTTCGCCGATGCCGTGCGCGAAGTCTTCGAGAAGGCGCAGAAGGCCGGTTTTATCGAGTTTCGCGACGCCATGGAGCCGTACTGTCCGGACTGCGACCGCTGGGGCTACGAAGCCTTCGCCCGTGGCCTGTGCAACTACTGCGGTGCCGAATCCGATGCCAGCCAGTGTGAGAACTGTGCCCAGGCCCCGGATGCCGAGTTGATGGGCGACTTGCGTTGCAAGCTGTGCCGCCAGCCCTCGCAGTGGCGAAGCACGAATCGTGCGTTTCTCAAACTGGAGCTGTTCAAGCCGCATTTGCGCGACACCTTGCTCAATCGCAAGTGGCGCAAGCCCCTGGACAGCTGGCTGCACGAAACCCTGGAACACCTGCACGACTGGGGTGTGACCCGGCCGGGGGATGCTGGGCTGGACCTGGCGGCGGACGGTTCCTGCCGGGTACATACCTGGTTCATGGGCATGGCCGGTTATATGGCGGCGTTCCGTGAATACGCCGACCGCATCGGCCGGCCGGAGCTGTTCCGCCAGTATTGGCAGTCAGGGCAGGGCAGCCTGGTGCATTTCCTCGGTTTCGACTGCGTGTTCAGTCATGCGGTGGTCTACCCGGCGCAACTGGCGGTGCTGGACCACCTGAAGATCGACCAACGCTTCGTGCCCAACCAGTTCCTCAAGCTCGATGGCCTGAACCTGTCCACCAGCCGCAACCATGCCATCTGGGTCGGCGATCTGGCGCGCCAGGCCTGTGCCGACAGTGCGCGGCTGTACCTGGCCAGCATTGCCCCGGAAGACAGCGAAGGCGATTTTCGCCTGCAGCATTTCCTCGAATGGCGTGAAGAGGTGTTCGGCAGCTTCTTCCCGGCGCTGCTGGTCAGTGCAGGGCAGCAGGGCGGCGACTGGTGGAGCGGCCTGTGTGGCGCTGATGCCGGGCTGCTGGAAGCCTTGCGCCTGCAATGGATAGCAGCCAGCGAACCGGCGCAGTTTTCCATGAAAACCATGGCGGCGGTGTTGCTGGATGTGATCGCCATTACCCGCACGCGCCTGGCCGAGGGGCGGCCGGTCAGCCATTTCGCTGCGTTCATGGCCATTACCGGACAGTCGTTGATCCCGGACATGGCGGCACGGTTGATAGAGGCTTTCAACCTGCCCGAAGGTCGGGTCACGGCCACCATCATGACCGGCTCGGCAGCCGAATACTCCATCTGAACGGACGCGCGATGCATGTATATCGACTATGACGTTGCGGTGATTGGTGCCGGGATTATCGGGGCCAGTATCGCTGCCAGACTGTGCAGCGCCGGACTTGCCGTGGCGCTGATCGACAAGGGCGCGGCAGGCGCGTCGGGGGCCAGTGGCTACTCCGGCGGGCTGCTGCGCCTGTATGACGCCGACCCGACGCTGATGACGTTGACGGCGTTGTCCCTGGGTCAACTGGCCGAGGGTGTGTTTGCCCAGACCTATGCCAAAGCCCTGTGTCGTACCGGGGTGATCTATCGAGCGGCCACGGATCAGGCCGAGGCGATTGACGCGGCGATCCGGCGCTTTGCCCGGCCGGATTACCCTATGCGCCTGTTGTCAGCCCGTGAGTGGGCCGCCATGAGCCCCGACAGCCGCGTGGATAACCAACGAATCAATCTGTTCGAGCCCCACGCCAGTGTGGGCAATGCGCGCCAGGCAAGTAGCGCCTTGGCCAACATAGTGCGCCAACGGGGCTTACTGTTGGAGCATTGCCAGATCGAGGCCATCGATTGCGTATCCCGGCATGAGGTGCGCCTGGCATTGGGCCAGACCACTTTGCGTTGTCGTGCTGTGGTCGTCGCTACGGGTGCCTGGACCCGGCGCCTGTTGCCGGACCTGCCGCTGCATAGCCGTTCGATTCCCCTGGCCCGGGTCGGCACGGCGTTGCGCTGCTCCGTGCCGCTGATCGATGCGGTGACGCAGTCCTACGCCATTCCCCTGACTCCGGACATTGTTCAAAGCGGTTGCGGCCTGCGTGATGAAGCCCGTTATCCCGAGCAACTGGCGGCGCCTGACCGGCGTCACGAAGCGGATGCCCGGAGCAGGATTCAAGGACTGCTGGGGGCTGCGGCCCAGCCAGCGGTGCTGGATGTCCTGCCCGGTTTCGACAGCTATAGCCCTGACGGTCGCCCGCTGATCGGCTTCTGCAACGAGGACAGTCCGGTATTCCTCGCCAGCGGCATGTGCGGGCTGGGTTTCAAGTTCGCTCCCGGTGTGGCGCAGATCGCTTTGGAACAGGTGCAGCAGCATCTGGCCGGCGCCTGGCCCAGTAGCGGCGCTTGGTCGATGTTTTCGCCGCAGCGGATCGGCGCGACGATCCCTGCATTCGCGGCGGTACAGCCATGAGCGATGGACGCCTCAAGGTCGGAATATCGGCGCTGTTCGATCCGGCCGACACACCCCACGCCCGAACTTTCATGCGGGCCCTGGCCACGGCGCGCAACACCCTGCCGGCACTGGCGCAGGTGGAGTGGCACTTTCTCGACGATGGCGCCCACCGTGAACGCGGTGCCGATGTGGCGCGGGCCATGGTGCAGTGGGGCGCGGATATCGTTGTCGGGCATTTCTCCTCCGATGCGGCCTTGGGCGCGGTGCCAATCTACCGGGCGGCGGGGATTGCCTTGCTGACCCCGGCGGCAACCCTGGATCGGCTGACCCTGGACCATCACAACGTCTTTCGTTTTTGCCCTTCAGACCGGCAACTGGCCAGGGACCTGCTGCGCTTTATCCGCCAGTGCGGCTGGCAGTCCGTGCACATCGATGCTGACGGCAGCGCCCATGGTCAGGCCCTGGCCCAGGCCATTGCAGCGGCCGCCAGCAAGGCCGGTCTGCGACAGCTTGCCGGGTGTGATCAGGCCGAGGTGGAAGTCTTCGCCGGACGTCTGCGCGCCAGCCGCGAGCACTGGCAGGGGCGCCGGGCCGCTGGCAGTCGGGGGCCGCTGATCCTCACCGACGACGCGGCTTCTCCCTATCTCGGCGTTGCAGCCAGCGATGACCGGAACACCTGGGTGATCGGCTTCGGTGCGGTCGGGCAGGGTGCCGATGCCTGTCCGGCGACGCGTTGGCACCTGACGTTGTTCGACGGCCTGCCGCAGAGCTATTACCGAGAAAGCCTGCTGCTGTTTCAAGTGCTCGGCCAGTTGGCCGGACGTGGGCTGCGCCGTACCCGCCTGCTCGACGCCCTGAATCACTCGACCTGGCGAACGCCCCTGGGTGATGTCGGTTTCGACCAGGGCGAATGCCGAGGTGCCTGCAATCGGGTCTGGCACCTGGGCCCGAACGGGCTGCTGCCCGTGGCTGATTGAACCTGTTGTTTGCCAATTACTTCACGATGGATGACCTCTGTATGGAACACTTATCAGCGCAACACTCTGATGCAATCTGTATTGGTTTCGGGCCGGCCGGCATTGCCCTGTCCTGTGTCTTCGAGGACGCTCGGGACGACAACACACCACTGGCACGGCTGTCCGTGCGTTATCTGGAAAGCGCTGCCGATACCCAGTGGCACCGCGAGCTGCTGCTGGCTGGCACGGATATCAATCACCATGTGTTCCGCGATCTGGTAACCCCGCGCAACCCGCGCAGCCGTTTTTCCTTCGCCATGTATCTGAAGAGCCGGGGTCGCCTGTTCGACTTCGGCCTGCTGGGGCGTCCGGCCAGCCGTCATGAATGGTCGGACTACGTGGCCTGGGTCTCGCAGCAGGTCGATCAGCACACCAGCTTCTCGGCACCGGTCACTGAAGTGTTGCCGATCATCCGCAACGGCCGCCTGAGTCAGGTGCGCATCGACACCGCCCAAGGCAGCTTCACTACGCGCAATCTGGTGTTGTCCACTGGCAGCGTACCCAGAGTGCCCGACGTTTTTCAGTCTTTGCTCGGGCCGCGTTTTTTTCATACCTCGCAGTTCTTGAGCCGCGTGCACGCATTTGGCGAGCAACTGCCCAAGCGTTGGCTGGTGGTGGGCTCGGGGCAGAGTGCCAGTGAGTCGGTGCTGGAGTTGCTCAGCCGTCGCAGCGATATCCAGGTCCATTCGGTACACCGTTCCGCCGGCTTCAAGCTGACCCAACTGGGCCAGTTCCCCAATCGGGTGTTCGCCCCCGACCATGTCGATTATTTTCATAGCCTCAGCCACTCCGAGCGCCACACCTTTCTCGACTGGAGCCGTGCGACCAACTATGCGGGCATCGATCCGGACGAAAGCAGCAAGCTGTTTTCTCTGATCTACGAGGACCGCATCGCCGGGCGCGAGCGTCTGCGCACCTATGCCTACCGGGTGATCAGCGCCATCGAGCCGCTTGCCGAGGGCTACCGTGTGACCCTCACCGACAGTTTCAGCCAGCGCAGCGAAGTGGTCGAAGTGGATGTGGTGGTGTTGGGCACCGGCTTTGAGCAGCACCTGATTCCGCCGCTGCTGAGCAACCTGCAACCTTGGCTGCAGGCCGATATCGACGGCGGCCTGGTCATTGATCGCGACTACCACGTGGCGACCCAGGGCGAGTGCGATGTGCAGCTGTGGGTCAACGGCCTGTCCGAGCGCAGCCATGGCATCAGCGATAGCCAGTCGTTTTCCTTGATGGCCCTGCGCGCCGAGCGTATCGCCAATGCTCTCGGCCGTGCGGTGCAGATCGCCCAGCCCCGGCCGGCCCTGGCCGAGTGAGGCGCTGATCATGTACGACAAGCTTTCCGATATCGTTCACGACCAGGCTTTCCTCAAAGTCGCCGGTCTGGGTCATGAGTTTTACCTCAAGCTGGAATCCCTCAATCCGGCCGGCTCCATCAAGCTCAAGACCGCCGTAGGCCTGGTCGACGACCTGCAAGGCCGTGGCCTGATCAAGCCGGATACCGTGCTGATCGAGTCATCCTCCGGCAATCTGGGGGTGGCCCTGGCGATGATCTGCGCCGAGCGTGGCATTCGCTTTACCTGTGTGGTCGATCCCAATAGCTCGGCCCATAACATCCGCATGATGCACAGCTACGGCGCAGAGGTGATCAAGGTCGAGACCGCCGATGCCAATGGCGGATTCCTCGGCACGCGGATCGCGCTGATTCGCGACAAGATCGTCGCCGATCCACGCTATGTCTGGCTCAACCAGTACGAAAACGCCGCCAATCCCCGGGCTCATGCCCGTACCACGGCGCGCTCCATCGGCCAGCGTTTCGGCCATGTCGACTACCTGTTCGTGGGGGCCGGGACCACCGGCACGCTGATGGGCTGTGTGCAGTATTTCCAGCGCCATCACCCCCAGACCAAAATCATTGCGGTGGACAGTATCGGTTCGGTGACCTTCGGCACCCCGGCGGGCAAGCGTTTCATTCCCGGGCTGGGCACCAGCCAGCGGCCGCCGATCTTCAATGTCGAAGGCATTCATGCCCTGGAAATGGTCCCGGAAGCCCATACCGTGGCGATGTCGCGGCTGTTGGCGCGCAACAAAGGCCTGTTGGTGGGCGGCTCCACGGCCACGGTGATTTCGGCGGTACATGCCTGGCGTGAGCGCATCGCACCGGGTTCGGTGGTGGTAGCACTGTCGCCGGACTGGGGCGATCGCTATCTGGACACGCTGTACGACGATGACTGGGTCGAACAGCGCTTCGGTCGCGGCGTACTGGGCATGACCCTGGACGACATGCCCATCGATGAAACCCGCACCACGTGGTTGCATGCTGAGCAGCAGAAGGCGCCGTTCCATGTGGTCGACGGCCAGACCGTGGCGCGGTTGCTGGCAGCTGATCCAAATGCCTGTATCGAGGACGTGCGTCACGCTTATCTGGAACATCACGCCGGGCGTTCGATCAACCCGGACAGCTATTTCCTGCGTTTCCCCGAGGCCCCGGCCAATCGGATTATCGCGCTGCCCGCCAGCCTTTGCGGCGAGCATGCGGTGAGCGGGATCAAATGGATTTCCAGCTTTCCCGGCAATATTCAGTCGGGGCTGCAACGGGCTTCAGCGGTCTTGATCCTCAACGATGCCCACACCGGTTATGCCTACGCCTGCCTGGAAGCGTCGCGGATCAGTGCCCTGCGCACGGCGGCATCGGCGGTGCTGGCGGCGCGCTGGATTCTTGGTCAGCGTAGACAGATCAAACGCCTGGCAGTTATCGGTGCCGGGTTTATCGCCCGCAGCATTGTCGATCTGTTCGTCAGCGATGGCTGGGAACTGAGCGAGGTGATGATCCATGACCCGCATCTGGAATCAGCCCATGCCCTGATCGCCCACGGCGAACGGCAACGTCTGGAAACCCGTCTGGCCGAACTGGATGAAGCCCTGGACGCCGACGTTGTGCTGTTCGCTACCACTGCGCCCAGTCCTTACGTGCTGGATCGGCGTTTCCGTGCCGATCAGTTGTTGCTGAATATCTCTCTGCGCGACCTGGGCCCGGAAATCATCGCTCGCGCCAATAACCTGCTGGATGACGTCGAGCACTGCCTCAAGGCCAATACCTCGCCGGATCTGGCCGTGCAGCGCTATCAGGACCGCTCCTTTATCACTGGGACCCTGGCGCAGCTAATGCTCGGCGAAGTGACCCTCGACCCGGACCTGCCGACGATCTTCTCGCCGTTCGGCCTCGGCGTGCTCGACCTTGCCGTGGGGCAGCGCCTGTATCGCCAGGCCCTTGCCGAAGGCAGCGCAGTGCCGGTGCCGCAGTTCTTTTTCGAATCGAACCGATGGTGAGGATGCTCATGGACAAGGAACAAGTCATGCACACAATCGCAATCGTCGGCATGGGCTCCCGGGGCCTCAGCGTGCTGGAACAGCTGCTGGGCCTGGCCCGGGACTGGAGCGGTCAGCGTCTGCGGATCGAAGTCTTCGACCCGCAGGAGCCGGGCGGCGGCCTGCATTGGGCCGAGCAGCCGGACTATCTGATGCTCAATACCATGGCCGGGCAGTTGACTGCATTTTCTACCGCATTTCCTGCCAGTGCGGCGCCGATGCCGGGGTTTCTGCAGTGGTGTCATGCCCAAGGGGTCCTGCTGGATGAACGCGGCCACCTGAGCGCTGATGGCTGCGGTCAGCCGGTGGCTTACGGCGACTTTGTTCCACGCAAGCTGCTGGGGCGCTATTTGCAGGCCAGCTATCGGCTGCTACTGGAGCTGTGCCCGGCCCATATCGACATTCGCCATCACGCTGAACGCATCGTCGCCTGCCGTCCCCGCGGCGAGGCTTATATCCTGCATAGCGAAAAGGGGGATTGCTACGAAGCTGACGGGCTGTTTCTGACCACCGGCCATAATCCTCGCGGACAGGACGCGTTGATGATGACGGGAGGGCCGGCTACCGGTCAGCGCGTGGCTATCGAGGGTCTGGGTCTGACCGCCATGGATACCCTGGCGGCCCTGACCCAGGGCAGGGGCGGGCGTTATGTGCGGGACGGACAGCGCTGGCGTTACCAGGCGTCGGGGAATGAGCCGCAGCTATTCCTGTTCTCCCGCAGCGGCCTGCCGTTTCATGCCCGGCCGCAGTGGCAGGAGGGCAAAAAACCGGGCTTCCCGCGCCTGTATTTCACGGCCGCAGCCATCGATACCTTGCGTCAACGGCGCGCTGACCGGCGCCTGGATTTTCGCCGCGACCTGTTGCCTCTGATCAAAGACGAAATGCGCGCGCGGTTCTATCAGGCCAAGGCCCGGCAGTTCGGCGGGCAACATCTGGCGCAGTTGCAAGTCCGTTTGTGCGGGGCCATGGAGAAGCCAGTGCGGGATGCGCTGTTCGCCCAACTGGCCGAGATCTATGGCGACTTTGATCCGGGCGAGTGGATGGGTACCGAACCCTGGCGGGGCGATGCCAGGGATTATGGCGACTGGTTTCGTCAGTGGATCGAAAGCGACCTGGCTCTCAGCCGTCTCGGCACCCGGCAAAGCCCGCTCAAACAGGCGCTGGAAGTCTGGCGCGATTATCGCGATCTGCTGCGCCTGGCGGTGGATCACGACGGTCTCGATGAGGCTTCGACCCTGGACTTTTACGGTAACTGGGCCGGGGTATCCAATCGCCTGGTAGGCGGTCCACAGAAGGAACGCTACGAAGACCTGCTGGCCTTGATCGATGCCGGTGTGGTGCAGGTTCTGCCACCGATGCGGATGATCGAGCGGGCCATGGGCTACGAGCTGCGGCCCATGGCCGAACACTGCGCCATGACGGTGGAGGTGGACAGCCTGATCCGTGCGCGCAACGCCCATAGCGGCCTGTCCTGCCAGCGTCATCCGTTGCTGGACGACTTGCTGCGCCAGGGCCAGTTGCGCAGCGCCCATGACTATCCCGCCGATGGCATCGACATCGACCGGCATAACCGTGCCCGACGCAGTGACGGCTCGGTGCATGAGCGTCTGTGGGTGCTTGGCCCGGCGGTGGAAGGCTGCCTTTTCTACAACCATTACGTACCCACCCTCGACCCGACGTGCCGCGCACCCTTGCAGGCAAGGGCCGCGGTGCAGTCGTGTCTTGAGGCGCTGGGGGGCGCCAGGATGCTGCCCGCCCTGGCCGGTTAACCCTTTTCGCTATCACTCAACTCCATAACTGAAAGGAAACTACTGATGTCCGAGATCACTTTGCTCACAGCCCTGGCCGGCGCCTTTATCGTGCTGATCATCAGCCCCGGCCCGAACTTTCTGGTCATCACTCAACTGTCGTTCAGCCAATCCCGGCAGCAGGGGATCTGCGCCGGCCTGGGGGTCGCCTCAGGCAGCATCATCTGGGCCTTGCTGGCGGCCACCGGGCTGGGCCTGGTATTCCAGCAACTGCCTTGGGTGCAACCGGGCCTGCAATTGCTTGGCGGCGCTTATCTGACCTGGCTGGGTACCAAGAGCCTGCGCAATGCCGGCAGCCAGCCCAAGCCTCGGGATATTGCCTCGCTGGGTATCCAGAACCTGGGTCGTGCCTATCGTTTCGGTCTGTTGACCAATATGACCAATCCCAAGGCCCTGGCCTTCTACACCAGTGTATTCACCACCGTGACCACGCCGGGCATGCCGATGTGGGTGCGTACCGCCGGGGTGTCGATCATTGCCGTGCTGGCGATCTCCTGGTTCGTCCTGCTGGCGACTTTGTTCTCGATTCCTTCGGTGCAGCAGCGCTATGCGCGCATGAAAAAGACCATCGATATCGTCACCGGGCTGTTCATGGTCGCCTTCGGCATTCGTCTGTTGATCGGCCTGCTGCCGGTCGGCCTGATCACCTGGAGCTGAACCCATGGATAACGCTAACTGGAATTACCCGACCGCCATTCGCGTGGGCTCTGGCCGCGTTCGCGAACTTGCCGACGCCTGCCGGGTGGCGGGTATCACGCGGCCCTTGCTGATTACCGATCAGTTTCTTGGCGGCACGGCGATGATTCGTTCAGCCGTTGCCGATTGCGCTGACGCGCTTGGTAGCTGCGGCCTGTTCGATCAGGTCAAGGGCAACCCCACCGGGCATAACGTCGCCCAGGGTTTGCTGGCCTATCAGCAGGGCGAGCATGACGGCGTCATCGCTTTCGGTGGTGGCTCGGCCCTGGACGCGGCAAAGGCTGTGGCATTGATGTCAGGGCAAAACCGTCCACTGTGGGATTTCGAGGATATCGGCGATAACCATCTGCGGGTCGATCCACTGGGAATCGCGCCCATCGTGGCTTTGCCGACCACCGCCGGGACTGGCTCGGAGGTCGGCCGCGCTTCGGTCATCACCGACGAAGAAGCCCGGGTCAAGCGCACCATCCTGCACGCGCGGATGATGCCGCGGGTGGCGATTCTCGATCCGACGCTGACCCTGGAACTGCCTGCACATCTGACTGCCGCCACCGGCGTCGATGCCTTGACTCATTGCATGGAGGCTTACTGCTCGCCGATGTATCACCCCATGGCCGAAGCGGTATCGGTCAAGGGCATGCAGTTGATCAAGCAGTACCTGCCCCTGGCCGTGGCTGATGGCAGCGATCTCGACGCGCGACAGCAGATGCTGGTGGCTTCAAGTCTCGGCGCGGCTGCGTTCCAGCGAGGTCTGGGCGGCGTCCACGCCATCGCCCAGACCCTTGGCGCCCTGTACGACCACCATCACGGCTTGCTTAACGCCATCCTGCTGCCTTATGTGCTGCAGGCGAACGCTTCTGTGTTGGGGCCGCAGATGAGCGACCTGGCGCGCCTTCTCGACCTGCCGCGCCCCGGTTTCAGCGGGGTGATGGACTGGCTGCTGGGCCTGCGCGAACAGATCGGCATTCCCCATCGCCTGAGTGCCCTGGGCATCGATGACCGGGACGCCGAACGGGTCGGGCGCATGGCGTTTGCCGATGGCTGCTCCCATACCAATCCGATCCGGCATTCGGCGCAGGTGTATAGCGAGATATTCCTGCGTGCGCTCTAAGCCGGTGGGAGCGAGGCTTGCCCGAGAAGAGGCCGGTACATCGGACAGATATTTTGAACCCGACCCATGGCCTTCGCGGGCAAGTCGGATCACCGCACCGCACGCTCCCATAGCGTTGAATCCACTTGTGATAGGGCGTGTCGCTGATTATTGGCGCGAGGTGACCGCTCGCGGCCAGATTGTCGGCGGCGTGTTGTTGCTGGCCCAGGATGGCGAGTTGCGTTATGCCGGTGCCCTCGGTTGGGCGGATCGTGAGGCCGGGCGGCGGGTCACGCGGCATATGCGCTTTCGCCTGGCCTCCCTGACCAAGCTGTTGACCTCGGTCTGCGTTCTGCGTCTGTGCGAGCTGGGGCTGTTGCAGCTCGACGGGGCGGTGAGCCATTGGCTACCGGGCTTTCGACCCCGACTGGCCGATGGGCGCGAAGCGATCATCAGCCTGCGCCATCTTCTGTCCCATACGGCAGGCCTGGGCTATGGCTTCGAAATGCCGCCGGGCAATGATTATGGGCGGGCAGGGGTGTCGGATGGGCTGGACCAGGTGGCGTTCGGTCTGGGCGAGAATTTGCGGCGTCTGGCGCAGGTGCCGTTGCTGTTCGACCCCGGCAGCGCCTGGCGCTATTCGTTGGCCACCGATGTGCTTGGCGCTGTGATCGAAGTGGCCAGCGGGCTGGCATTGTCTGACGCCATCCACCGTTGGGTAACCGGTCCATTGAGTATGACGGCCACCTCATTCGAACTGAAAACCGGTCAAATCCTGCCAATGGGCTATGCGGATGGTGGCCTGCCCATGACGGCCGATGAGGTGCTGGACATCGACGGTTGTCAGGCCCGGCTGACGCCTGATCGCCGCGGATATCCTTCGGGGGGCGCGGGCTTGATCGGTACCGCTGATGATTATCTGCGTCTGCTGGAATGTCTGCGCATGGGCGGTGCGCCGTTATTGCAACCGGCCAGTAGCGCGCTGTTGCTGGGAAATGCCATTGGCGACATCGAGATCAGTCATCGAGGGCCGGGCTGGAAGTTCGGTCTGGGGCCATTGCTGTTGACCGATCCGATAGTGGCCGGGCAGCGGCAGGGCGCCGGAACCTGGTCCTGGTGCGGGTTGTATGGTTGTCACTATTGGGTGGACCCGCAGGCCGGGATCAGTCTGGTGTGTCTGACCAATACCGCAGTTGCCGGGGCCTGGGGGGAGGTGGCGGATGGGCTGGTAACTGCGATTTACGGATGATGTACCAGACCCGTTGGAGCGAGGCTTGCCCGCGAATAGCGCCGCGAAGTATCAGAAATAACGCGTCGAAGCCTTCGCGAGCATGTCGGGTTGCCGCATCGCATGCTCCAACGGCTCACGCCCTCGCGAACTGCTTGCGATAGCTGCTCGGGCTGATCCCCACCAGATTGCGGAAATGGCGTCGGAAGGACTCTTCCGAGCCGAAACCCGCTGCTTCGACAATCTCCGTCAGACGCCGGTGCGAGGACTCCAGCAGTTCCTTGGCATAGGCGATGCGTTCGCCCAGCAGCCAGTCATAAGGCGTCAGCCCGGTGCTTTCCATGAAACTGCGGTGCAGGGTGCGGGTGCTGACGGCGGCGCGGTCGGCCATTTCCTTGATGGTGTGAGGATGCTGCAGATCGCTGCGGATCCAGTCCATCAGCTTCGATACCTGGCCATCACCGCTAGACACCAGCTGACGCGAGGCATATTGCGACTGGCCGCCGTCGCGATGGGGCGGGATGACCATGCGCTGGGCAACCATGTTCGCCACCTTGGCGCCATGATCGTTGCGTACCAGATGCAACATCATGTCCAGACCCGCCGCCGAGCCGGCTGCGGTGACGATATTGCCTTGATCGACATATAACTCGTTGGGCTGCACGGTCAGGCCGGGGTACATGCTGGCCAACAGATCGGTGTAGCGCCAGTGAGTGGTCACGCGCTGGCCTTCCAGCAGCCCGGCGGCCGCCAGGACAAAGGCGCCGGTGCAGATCGAGCAGATCCGTGCACCCCGGGCGTGGGCGGCCTGTAGCTGTTCGATCAGCTTCTGCGGCACCGCCGACTCAACCCCGCGCCAGCCCGGCACGATGATGGTGTCGGCGTTTTCCAGGAGCACTTCGCCGGGCGTGGGCACGATGGTTATGCCTCCGGCAGCGGTGATCGGACCCTCGTCGACCGGGTAGGTGGCGAACTCGTACCAGGGCACGCCGAGCTCTTTCCTTTTCAGGGCAAAGACCTCGACCGTGCAGCCAAATTCGAAGGTGCAGAGCTGGTTGTAGATCAACGCAACGACGAGATGATTTTTCATGGCGCGATGTTACCGGATATTGGCATTTGGGACAGTGGTTGGCCGTAGTTGTACTCGTTAACCTGATCCCTGTCAGCAACAGATCCAGTTATTTCAAATTATCTATGAATGGCGGCCGCGCAAGCCGGCCGAGGAGCGCACTCGTGTCGATCAACATTGGCATCTACGTTTTTGATGACGTTGAAGTTCTCGACTTTGCCGGTCCCTATGAGGTTTTCACGACGGCGACGCGTATGCACGCCCGTAACAGCCGCGATGACCGCGCGCTGTTCAATGTCTTTACCGTAGGGCGCAGCACCGCGCCGGTACGGGCTCGAGCCGGATTGAAAGTGGACCCCGATTACTCGATCTCCGATCACCCGCACATCGATTGCCTGATCGTGCCCGGTGGCGTGGTCAATGCCGAGCTGGAAAAGCCCGATGTGATTCGCTGGATCAGTGATCAGGCGGTACCCGAGCGTGTCGTGGCGGCGGTATGCACCGGGGCTTTCCTGGTGGCCAAGACGGGCAAGCTGGCCGGCAAGCAGGTCACCACCCATTGGGAAGATATCAGCGACCTCAAGGAGATGTTCCCGTCGGTGGACGTACTCAGCACCCTGCGTTGGGTCGATGAGGGCGCCTTCGTGACGTCGGCCGGTATTTCTGCCGGTATCGACATGAGCCTGCATATGGTCGAGCGCTTGCACAGCCGAGAGCTGGCCGAGCGCACCGCACTGCAAATGGATTTCGACTGGACCGAGAACGACTGAGCCATGCAGGCTGCACGGTTTCGGGGTTGCGGAGCCAGAGCATTGTAATGGTTGGCACGGATCGCCATCCGTGACCCTGAACCTGTGAGCATGCCCGGGCGCCGGGCTTGCCACCGCTGTTCTGAACAATATCCGGTAACCCGGACAGGCTCGCTTCGTTCCTGTGCATCCGTCGCCATGCGGGCCGGGAAGGGGCGGCCGCTGCGGTTTCCTTCGTGCTCCCGTGAGAGTCGCCCCATGAAAACCCACTTCTTCAAAGTCGTGCAGACCGTCGCGCTGCAAGGTTCGTTTTCCGAAGCCGCCGCCATTCTCGGCGTCAGTCAGTCCAACATCAGCTATGCCATCAAAGAGGTCGAAGACTTCTTCAACAAGCGCCTGTTCGTGCGCAGCCGCACCGGTTGCACCCTGACCCCCGAAGGCCAGGTGATCAACCAGACCCTGGGGCAGATCATGGCGACCCTTGAGCAACTAAAAAAAATGCCGTCGGCGGCAGTGTAAGCGTTCATTACTTCACCCATATCCAGGAGACCACCCTGGAATCGGCGATCGAGGCGCTGTCGCGGCTGCATCCGGAAGTGCACCTGAGTGTCGTGCACAGCAGCGAGCAGAACCCTTCGCTGGAGGTCCTGCACAAAGACTCGGCCGATATCCTGATCATGCCCAGCACCACGCTGGACGACCATCACCTTGAACACCATCACTGGCGCGATGACTACGTATTGGTCGCGGCGCGCAGCAAATGGCCGCAAACCCGCAACTTCTACGAACTGGTCCAGGCGATCCGTTATGTGTCCTGGCGTCATCCCGGCGTCGAGCGTCTGCACAGCCAGTTGGCTTCGGTACAGTTGCGCCTGATCCATCGCGGCGAGTTGAGCAACGTCGATACCTTGCTTGATCTGGTCGCCAAGGGTCATTGCCTGAGTATCCTGCCCAGGGCACTGTTGCCCGAGGCCGGTGGCGCTTTCGACTATGTGCAATTGCCGATCCCGGTCGAGCGACGCATCAGTGTCATCGCCCGACCGACTTCGTTGCTGTCCAATGCCGCCAATGCGGTGCTGGACATTCTCAAGAACAAGGCCAGTCAGTTATAGCTGTGGAAACCACGGCCGGTCTTGCGTCCCAGATAACCCGCCGCGACCATTTCCCTTAGCAGTGGCGCGGGGCGGTATTTGCTGTCATTAAAGCCATCGTAGAATGCCTGCATGATTGCCAGCAGGGTGTCCAGGCCGATCAGGTCGGCCAGTGCCAGGGGGCCGATAGGCTGGTTGCAGCCCAGGCGCATGCCGTCGTCGATGTCCTGGGCGCTGGCCAGGCCTTCCTGCAAGACCAGGATGGCTTCATTGATCATCGGCACAAGGATGCGATTGACCACGAAGCCCGGACGGTTGCCGGCGGTAATCGCCGTCTTGTTCAGGCGCGTGGCCATTTCCAGGGCCTGGAAGTGGGTCAGGTCGCTGGTCTGCAGGCCACGAATGACCTCGATCAGGCCCATCACCGGCACCGGATTGAAGAAGTGCAGGCCGATGAAACGCTCCGGATTATTCACGCTCGCGGCCAGTTGAGTGATCGACAGCGACGATGTATTGGAGGCAATCACACAGTCGGCGCTGACATGCTCAGCGATCTGCTTGAGCAGGCGCAGCTTGAGTTCAAGGTTTTCCGTGGCGGCTTCGATGACCCAGTCGGCGTCGTTCAGCGCTGCGTAGTCGGTGGTGCAGTGGATACGATGCAGCGCAGTGGCGGCCTCGTCTTCAGTGATCACCTGTTTGTTGACCTGACGCTCCAGGTTTTTGCGGATCGTCGCCATGCCACGCTCGAGCGCGGCATCGGAGATATCCAGCAGGGTGACGGGCAGGCCCGATCTGGCGCAGACCTGAGCAATGCCGTTACCCATGGTACCGGCGCCGATCACGGCAATATTGTGCAGACTCATGATGGTTCCTCCGTTCAGACCCGTTCAAACAGCACGGCGATACCCTGGCCACCGCCGATGCACATGGTCGCCAGCGCATAGCGGCCCTGGATCCGGTGCAGTTCATGGATAGCCTTGGTGGCAATGATTGCGCCAGTCGCGCCCACCGGGTGACCGAGGGAAATGCCCGAGCCGTTGGGATTGACCTTGTCCGGGTCGAAGCCCAGCTCGCGGGCGACGGTGCAGGCTTGGGCCGCAAAGGCTTCGTTGGATTCGATGACATCGAGATCGGCGACGGTCAGCCCGGCTTTTTCCAGGACCTTGCGCGTTGCCGGAATCGGTCCCAGGCCCATCATCGACGGTTCGACCCCGGCATGGGCGTAGGCGACCAGGCGGGCCAGGGGTTTGAGGCCTTGTTCACGGACCATGGTCGCTGTCGCCATGACCAATGCTGCAGCACCGTCATTGAGCCCCGAGGCGTTGCCGGCGGTGACCGTGCCGTCTTTCTTGAACGCCGGTTTCATTTTCGCCAACTGCTCGTCGCTGACGTCGCCACGCACGTGCTCATCCACCGAAAATTGCACGGTGCCTTTACGGGTAGCGATTTCCACTGGCACGATCTGACCGTTGAAGCGACCTTCGGCAATGGCACGGGCCGCGCGCTGCTGGCTGACCAGGGCCAGGGCATCCTGGTCCTGGCGTGTAATGCCGTATTGCTCGGCGATATTTTCCGCAGTGATGCCCATATGGATATTGGCGAATGGGTCGTGCAGAGCGCCGAGCATGTAGTCGATCGCCTGGATATTGCCCATGCGCGCGCCCCAGCGGGCTTGCGGCATGATGTAGGCGCCACGGCTCATGGATTCGCTGCCGCCGGCCAGCACGGCCTGGGCATCACCGAGCATCAGCGCTTGCGCCGCCGAAACAATGGCCTGCAGGCCCGAGCCGCACAGACGATTGACGTTGAATGCCGGAGTTTCCTTGTTCAGCCCGGCCTCGATGGCCACCACCCGCGACAGGTAGGCGTCACGCACTTCGGTGGGGATGACATGGCCCATGACCACATGACCGATGTGCCCGGCTTCAAGCCCGGACTGTTGCAGGGCGGCGCGGCTGACCTGGGTGCCCAGCTCGATGGGCGAGACGTCCTTGAGCGAGCCGCCGAAGCCACCGATGGCGGTGCGCAGCGCGCTGACGATATAAACCTCGTTATTGCTCATGTCGACTCCCTGGAACTGTTGTTGAACATAAAAGTAAAGACGCTTTCATAGCAGGCGGCGCAGTCTAGGGCGCGCATCCTGTCGGGGCCTATGTCGAAACTGTCCAGATCGTCTGGCGTTCTTTACCATTGGCACCCTCAGGGGTCGGCTCTGATCAAATAAAAAGGAAAACCGGGCATGCAGGAAAAGGATTCAGTCGCGGTCTATTACGTGCAGACCGTGACCTACGCCTTGCGCGAGCAGCCGTTGCGCCGCCAGGCCGTACTGGCCGAAGCGGGTATCGACGAAGCCGTACTGGGTCAGCCGGACGGGCGGGTTTCGGTCAGTGCATTTGCCCAACTGTGGCTGATTTTGCTGCGCGAGCTGGACGACGAGTTTTTCCGCCTCGACTCCCACGGCATGCCCCGGGGCAGTTTCACCCTGATCTGTCGTGGGCTGATTCAGGAACCCAACCTGGAAAAGGCCTTGCGCCAGTGCCTGGGCAACTTCGGTCTGTTCTTGCGCGACTTCCACGGCAATCTGGTGATTCGCGGCCAGCGCGCGATTATTTGTGTCGACAGCCGGGGCGAGGACGATGAGCGCCTGCGCTTCGGTGTGGAAACCTTCCTGCAATTGATCGTCAGCCTGCTGTGCTGGCTCAGCGGTCGGCGTATTGCGCTGGACCGGGTGCAATTGCAACACGGCCGCCCGCGCATGGCCGATGATTCACTGCTGTGGGGTTTTAACCTGACTTTTGGCGGCAATCGTACCGAAGTGGAATTTTCCAGCCACTACCTGCGCCTGCCGGTAGTGCAGAGCCTGGCCAACCTGAAAACATTCCTGCGCACCGCTCCGCACTGGCTGATCATCCGTTTCCGCAACCAGCAGGGCCTGGCCGCCCAGGTTTACCAGCGCCTGCGCAATAGCCACTACGGCCAATGGCCGACTTTGGTTGAGATGGCCAGGGAACTGCATCTGAGTCAGACCACTTTCCGCCGTCGACTGGAGCGCGAAGGCTGCGCCTTCCAGGAGATCAAGGACGAAGTACGCCGCGGCATAGCCCAGCAGAAACTACGCCAGACGCGCTTGAGCATCGGCGATATCGCGGTGATGGTCGGCTTCCAGGAGCCCAGCGCATTTCACCGGGCGTTCAAGAAGTGGACCGGGGAGAACCCTGGCAGTTACCGGGCAAGCCGGCCGGTGGAGGACGATGCGGGGTTGTGAGCCGCCGATGTGGGACCGGCTTCAGCCGGGAAGGCGTCTTTGCTGATTGAGAAAATGCCGCGAATGTACCGGCCTCTTCCTGGCTAAGCCGGTCCCACAGGTCTTGAGGCCACCAGGTCTTTTACAGGCCTTGCAGGCTCCGCTCCATCCGTGCCAGACCTTCCTCCAGCAGCGGCCGCGGGCAGCCGAAGTTCAGGCGGACATACTGTTTGCAGTCGTCGCCAAACTCAGGCCCGGCGCTGAGGGCGACCTTGGCCTTTTCCAGGAAGAACTTCTGCGGATTGACCAGACCCAGCCCCGAGCAATCCAGCCAGGCCAGGTAGGTGCTTTGCGGCAGATGCATGCGGATTCCCGGAAAGCGGGTTTTCAGGGCTTCGGCCAGATAGTCGCGGTTGGCCTGCAGGTAGGTCTGCACCTGAGCCAGCCATTCGCCGCCCTGAGCGTAGGCAACTTGCGTGGCTTCCAGGCCCATGGCGTTGACGCTGTCGACCATATCCAGCCTGCCGCTATTGAAGCGATGACGCAGTTCCGGGTCCTGGACGATAGCGAAGGCAGTCTTGAGCCCGGCGATGTTATAGGCCTTGCTCGCTGACATCAGCGTGATGGTACGTCGCGCCAGCTCCGGGCTCAGGGAGGCGATCGGCGTGTGCCTGCGCCCGTCGAACAGGATGTCGGCATGGATCTCATCGCTGATGATCAGAGTGTCGTGGGCCAGACAAGCGTCGCCGATCTGTTGCAGCTCCTCGCGGCTGAACACCTTGCCCAGCGGGTTGTGCGGGTTGCTCATGACGAAAGCACCGGCACCAGGCAGGACTTTCTTCAGGGCGGTGATGTCGGTGTGGTATTCACCCTTGGCATCGGCGCTGAACGGCAGGTCGACCCGCGGCAGGCTCCAGTTGGCAGCGCACAGGAGCAGGGGCGAGTAGTTGGGCGTCTGCACGATCACTGGCTTGCCGGGGCGAACCAAGGCATTGAGGGCCATGTTGACGCCGGGCATGACGCCGGGCAGGAAGATCAGTTCCTGGGGCTCAACCTTCCAGGCGTAAGCACTCCAAAGATGCTCGACCAGGGTCTGGCGCAGGCTGTCCTGAGCCACGCAGTACCCGAGCATAGGGTGCTCAAGACGTTTTTGCAGGGCGTCGATGATGACCGGGGCAACCGGGAAATCCATGTCGGCGACCCACATTGGCAATACGTCGGCGGGATATTGGCTCCACTTCTTGCTGCCGGTGGCGTGGCGGTCGATGACGGTATCCAGATTCAGGGGCATAGCGGTCTCGATGGGCAGGGGCGGATGTTTAGATCAAAAGCAGCAGGTTAACGCTGTGCTCTACCATGGTCCACCTGCAAATGGACTTGTTGCAGGTGTATAAAGCATCGTTGATTTCCAGCGAATATTTCGCTGATACCGTGCTGTCCCGTAGCAAACACCGGATTCACAGGAGCGGCCGGGCGGCGCTCCTAAAGTTTTCATTCCACGTCAGGTCCCGGATCTGATACGACAGGAGGCAACCATGACCGGCGTCCACCAATCCGCGCAAAAAGGTTTTTCCACCCAGGCCACTACCTACACCCAGGGCCGACCTGACTATCCAGAGGGCCTCAAGACCTGGCTGACTGAAGATCTGGGCATAGGGGCCGACTCGACAGTAATCGACCTTGGCGCCGGCACCGGCAAGTTCACCCGTCTGCTCAGCGCCGTCAGCCACGATATCCTCGCCGTCGAACCGGTTGCCGAAATGCGCACCGAGTTCGTCAAGAGTCTGCCGGACCTGAGCATCCTCGAAGGCACCGCCGAAAAGATTCCCTGCGACCCGCAAACCGCCGATGCCGTGACCTGCGCCCAGGCCTTTCACTGGTTTGCCAGCGAAGCGGCCCTGGCCGAGATTCATCGGGTGCTCAAACCCACCGGGCAGTTAGGGCTGATCTGGAATGTGCGCGACGAGTCGGTGGACTGGGTCGCTGCAATCACCGAGATCATCACCCCTTATGAGGGCGATACACCGCGTTTCCATAACGGCAAATGGCGCGAAGCCTTTACCGGGCGTTATTTCTCCGAACCGCAGTTGAGCTGTTTCAGCTACAGCCATAGCGGCACGGCCGAGGAGGTGATCATCAAGCGCTTCATGTCGGTGAGCTTTATCGCTGCGCTCCCTGCCGAGCAGAATGAGGACGTGGCCCGACAGCTGCGCCAGTTGATTCATAGTCATGCGGCCCTGCGTGATCAACAGATCATTGCGTTCCCGTATCAGACCCAGGCCTATCGCTACCGGCGTCTGCCTTGAGGTTGTTCAGGTCGTCTGTGCCAGTGGCTCGGGATGCTGCTGTTTGATCATCTCGATAAAGGCAGTCAGGTTCGCTGAGCGTGCGCCATGGCGCCAGATAAGCCAGATGGTGCGGTAGCGAAAGGCCTGGTTGAGCGGATAGGCATTGACATTGCGGCTGCCCGGCATGCTCTCCAACATGCTGCGCGGCACGATGGCCACACCTGCGCCGGCAGTCACACAGGCGAGGATGCCGTGGTAGGACTCCATTTCGAAGATCTTGCCCGGCATCGCTTCATCGGCTTTGAACCACTCCTCGAAATGTCGCCGGTAGGAGCAGTTGGAGCGGAAGCCATAGACGGTCTTGCCGTTGACATCCTGGGCGCGGTTCACTGGCACATGGCTGGCAGCGGTGATCAGCAGCATTTCTTCGTTGAAGACTTCCACGCCGTCAAGATCCGGGTGATGCAGCGGACCATCGACCAAGGCCGTGCTCAGTCGCCCGGAGAGCACGCCGTCGATCATGTCGCCGGAGGGCCCGGTGGACAGGTCCAGTTCGACTTTCGGATAGCGTTGATGGAATTCGGCGAGGAGGGCGGGCAGACGCACAGCCGCCGTGCTTTCCAGTGAGCCGAGGGCGAATATGCCCTGGGGTTCAGTGCCCGAGGTAGCCTGGCGGGCTTCGTCCACCAGATCGAGAATGCGACGGGTATAGGTAAGGAAAGTCCAGCCGGTAGCGGACAGACGCAGGCGCAGTTTCTCCCGGATAAACAGATCCACGCCCAGTTCCTGCTCCAGCTGCTTGATTCGCGTGGTCAGGTTGGAGGGCACCCGATGCAGGCGCTGAGCGGCTGCGCTGATACTGCCTTCCTCGGCGACGGCCTTGAATAGTTCCAGTTGGGTCAGGTCCATGCTTTCTCCAGGGAAGAAAGAGTTATTTAAAATCTTTCATAAAGACGTAGGAAGCGCAAAGCCTATCAAATATTTCATCGCTACCCGGAATAAGGTGCTTGTGCAGGAGCTGCCGAAGGCTGTGATAGCGGGGTGTCAGCCAACCCTGTTCGCAGCTTTCGGCAGCTCCTGCAGACCGTGCCCCGGAGGGCCAGGCACAAAAAACCTCTAGCCACCTGCCATGACTGGCAGACGGCTAGAGGCCGGGGTTCACGCGTGCAGCAGGGTTTCAGCGATTCTTAGAACTTGGCTTCCACATCCAGTTGCAGGGTATTGGCGTCAGCATCGCGGCGAGCGGTGTTGGCGAAGTCAGCCTTGGTCAGGAAGTAGGTCGCGCCGACAGCGAAGTTCTTGTCGATGTCGTAGCCCACTTTCAGCTTGTGACCACGGGAACCGGTAGTGCCGTTGGCGAAGTCGGAATCGGTAAAGGCGCCAACCACTGCGTTACGCTGAGTATCGCGGTAGTTGTAGTCCAGGTTGAAACCGAACACCTTGGTTTTCACACCGGTCAGCCAGCCAGTGTCTTCGTCGCTGTCGGTGGCGTTGTTGACCACGTACTGGCCATAGAGGGACAAAGGCACGGCCAGCCCGTTGATGTCCACCTGACCGAAGCCTTCCAGAAGGCGGAAGCGGTTGGTGTTGTTGCCGTTGACCGCCAGGGCCGCGGAGTCCTTGTCGTTCTGGTACTGATAGACGCTGCCGCCAGCGGTGAACTTCAGCATGTCGATCGGTGCGAACTTGATGCCCAACTGGCCAGCGTTCAGACGCAGGTCGTTTTTGAACTGGGTACCGTCACCATCGATGTTGTCCTTGAGGGTGTAGTTACCGGCGCTGCCGAACAGCTCGAAGTTCTTGCTGATGGGCAGGCTGTAGGTGGCGGCCAGACCTTCCGGCATGATGTCGCTATCCCAGATGATATCGCCCATGCTCACCCACGGCTGGTTCATTTTGCCGCCGATGATGTGCAGGTTCTTGATCGCGTCCGGGTGGTAGTCGATGTAACCCTGGTCCAGCCACAGGTCTTTCTTGACGAAGTAGCCGTCCAGATCCTGGTTGGTGGAGCGGGCATCGTTGCTGCCGCCAGTGGCGATACGGATACCGGTGCTGACTTGCGGGTTGATCTCGGTGTAGGCGCCCAGGCGGGCACGAATACGCTGGCGATCCTTGTCCTGGGAGTTGGTCTGGCCATCAATCTTGATGGTCTCCTGACGAACGCGTACGTCACCCTTGAACTGAGTCTTGGCGGCCCAGGCCACTTTTTGCTCGAAAGCGCTCAGGTCCGAAGCCTTGCTGCTCGCAGCGGCGATGGCTTGCTGTTGCTGCGCTTGAGCGGCCTGATCCTTGCTCAGCTCTGCTTGCAGTTCCGCATATTGGGCTTGCGAGATCGAACCGTTGGCCTTGAGCATTTCAAGAAGTTTTGCATCAACAGCGGCGTTGGCCGGAACACTCGCGGCCAGTAGCAAACCACCGCACAGGGCAGCCACAGTCATTTGGGTAACACGTTGCATATTAATCTCCATAGCCGAGAAAGCTCGATAATCGTCCCAATAACTACTGCGAAAATAGAGCGCGGTAGATAGCAACTCATGGGATGTTGAAAGCAGCGGCAGTATTGCGAGTCATTGTGATGGGTTGATTGCTCTGACATGACAAACTGATGACGATTACTCCTCTGAAAGCCTTGTTCTAGAGCTATCTATAAAAAGATCCGTCGGATTTTTATGCGAATTATTCTTGTTTTTCTAGCTGGGTTTATATAAATGCAGGCGATGAACTTGCCATGTCTTTTTGTGCGAATCGTTGCTTGCATAACAAAAAATAAATAGGTATGAGGCAAGATAAAAAAACCCGCCGAAGCGGGAATAAATCTGCAAGGGAGCGCATTTAGGATGAGTGCTTAATTATTAACATTTGATGATGATGGAATTAACTTGTATTTCATTTGACTCGATAGTTCACCACGAGCTACGGGCGCGAAAAGCAGGTTTCTGCATTAAAGCGTCGACTGTCATGGAAGCTTCATATTTCAGGGATAGCCTTTTGCCTTCATCCCAGCCCGGCTGATCCAGCATGCACGCCGAACATTTCCCCTTCATGCGTCCAAAACTGCCTCGCGATCACCGTTGCGCCGGTGACCTGTGCAAGGAAGTGCCGTCGATCGACTCCGACAGCACCAACAGTCTGGTCATGGAGTTCTTTACTTCACAGAAAGACATGGTGTGTCTGGCGGTCGTAGAGAAGGGGCGGCCGATCGGTTTGATCAACCGCAATATCTTCCTGTCGCAGATGAGCAAACCCTTTCATCGCGAGCTGTACGACCGCAAGAGCTGCATTGCCTTCATGGACAAGGAGCCCTTGGTCGTCGATGCTCAGATGAGCATTGAAGAGTTGACCTTCAAGACCGTCGAATATGGCGAGAAGGCCCTGGCGGACGGTTTTATCGTGACCCGCGATGGCGTCTTTGTCGGCCTGGGCAATGGCCTGCAACTGATGGCGGTCGTGGCGGCGATGCAGGCCGAGAAGAATCGCCAGATGATGCAGAGCATCGAATACGCCAGCGTGATCCAGCGCGCCATGCTGCGGGCTTCCCGGGATGCGCTGAAGTCGACCCTGGATGACGCGGCGCTGGTCTGGGAACCACGGGATGTGGTCGGCGGCGACTTTTATCATTTCTGCGCCTATCCCGACGGCTGGTTCGGCGCCATTGCCGACTGTACCGGCCACGGCGTCCCCGGCGCCTTCATGACGCTTATCGCTTCGTCCTCTTTGACTCAGGCCCTGGTCCAGTTGGGGCCGCGCGACCCAGCTCAGTTACTGTCTGCGGTGAACCGCAGCGTCAAGGAGCTGCTGGGGCAGGTCAAGGGCGTGGACGAAACCCCGGAGTCCGACGACGGCCTGGATGCTGCGTTCTTCTGGGTCGATAACCGCGATCACGTACTTAACTTCGCTGGCGCGCGCATGTCGCTGTACGTGCTGCAACCCGACGCCGACGAGATGGACACCATTGCCGGGCAGCGCATGGGCGTGGGCTATGTCGACAGCGATCATGACTATTGCTGGGCCGTCAGTACCGTGCAGATGCGTACCGGCAGCCTGGTGTTCATTGCCACCGATGGCATGACCGACCAGATCGGCGGGCCAAAGAAGATCGCCTTCGGCCGGCGCAAGGCTTTTGAAACCATTGTGCAGCACCGCAACAAGCCGGCGATCGACATTGGCAGGGAGCTCCAGCGCACGCTGGCTGACTGGCAGGGAGACCAGGCTCGACGCGACGACCTCACCCTATTTTGTGCCCGTCTTAGGAACAAGCATGATTAAGATCAATCCGGCCAGTCAGGAAAACAGTTTTTTCGACCTGGCCCAACAGCGAAACGTGATTTTCTATCACATGGGGTATTTCTCTCATCACATCGTCGCGGCCATGGCTGAAGTGGTGAAGTTGCAGCTGGAAATCTCCGGGGTCAACGGGCCGACCCGGCGCAAGCTGTTCTCGTCCTTCGTCGAGTTGTCGCAAAACATCATTCATTACTCGTCGGACCTGTTGCAGCAGGCGCCTGACCTGCGCCAGGGCGCGGTGTGCATCAGCGCCGAAGGCGAGCGTCACGCGATGCTGTGCGCCAACCCGATCGCTACCCGCGACGTCGAACGCCTGCGCGAGAAACTCGAACCGCTGTGCCACATGTCTCTGGATGAAATAAAACAGGCTTACAAAGTGTCTTTGCGTGCCGAAACACCGGCGGACAGCAAAGGCGCAGGCCTGGGTTTCCTGACCATGGCCCGGGACGCCAGTGCGCCGCTGGAATTCAGCTTCCACCCGCGCGCGGACGATCCAGAGACGACACTGTTCTGCCTCAAAGCCACCATCTAAGAAGCCACGCCTGAAAAGAGTGACCTGTGAGCCATGGAAAATTTCTACATTGAAGCAACCGCAACGTCGCCGGAAGTCGACTTTCGCTTTGACCAAGACCTGCTGGCCATGAAAGGTGAGTCCTACCCGGAAAATGCCGCAGCGTTCTACGCACCCATTGTCCAGCAACTGCGCGAGTACCTGGCCAGCCGCGATGGCGCGCAGATCACTGCAAATATCGCCCTGGCGTACTTCAACAGCTCCAGCACCAAGATGCTCTTCAGTATTTTCGATGCCCTGGATCAGGCCGCCCAGATGGGTAACCGGGTTGAAGTGAACTGGTATCACGATGAAGAAGACGAGACGATCTTCGAATTCGGCGAAGAGCTGAAGGCTGACTTCACCGCCATCATTTTCAACGATCACGCCATCGCCAGCTAAGAGGGAAAACGGTCATGCCTGTTCCGGCAACTTCTGTCAGCATCCTGGGCGAGCCCGTTCCGGACTTGTTCAAGAGCGAAACCGACGCCATCGAGCACGCCCGCTCGATCCTGGCTCTGCCTCAGGCAGATGCGTCGCTGTACAGGCAGTCCCTGGCCGACATGACCGCGCATTTCGAGCGTCTGATGCGCGAAACCCGGCGTCTGATCGGCCGCAGCGACCGTGCCGAGCGCGAGATGAACATGCTCAACGCCCAGTTGCAGACCCTGGCCCGGCAACTGGAATACCGCGCCACTCACGACGCCCTGACTGGCGTGCTGAACCGCGGCGCGATCATCGAATTGGCAGTGGGGGCCTTGAAGAAAAGCGGTGCGGCCCTGATCGTGCTGGATATCGACCACTTCAAACAGGTCAACGACGAGTTCGGTCACCCGGCGGGCGATGCGGTGATCCAGGGCATCGTCGGCTGCCTGCATCGCATCATGGGAGACGGCGGCCTGATCGGCCGGGTCGGTGGCGAAGAGTTCACCGTACTGATTCCGGGCGGTACGCTGGAGGAGGGCTTTCGCCTGGCTGAAGACCTGCGCGCAGCCATTGCCGGGCACGTCTATCAACATCCGGTGAACCGCGCCATCACTGCCAGCTTCGGCGTCAGTGCCAGTCCTGCCGGAACCAGCTTTGACAGCGCCTACGGGGCAGCGGATACCGCGCTTTACCAGGCCAAGCGTTCCGGACGCAATCGCGTCGATGTGGCTGTTGATACGTCGGGCTGAAACGGGCTGATATTTCATATGCTAAAAGTGAATATATAAATCGTTATAAATTCCTTTCGGTCATATTCGTTTTTCCGGATCATTTGCTTTCTGAGGAGAGTTGACCCTCTCTGTCGATTGCCGGATACCTGGATATGAATGAACGACCTGGGAACGCCGCGACGTTACTGACCCTGCCGCAGGGCGAGAAAAACCCTCTGTCTGTGCGGGCCAAGGCGCTGGTCTTTGCGGATCCGCGTTCGCAAGCCTTGCTCGACTATCTCAAGCGCATCGCCCCGAGCGAAGCCCCCGTGCTGATCAATGGCGAAACCGGTACCGGCAAGGAACTGGTGGCGCGTTTCATCCATACCGCCAGCGGACGCAAGGGCGCCTTTGTTGCCGTCAATTGCGGTGCGATCAGCGAAAGCCTGGCCGAAAGCGAGCTGTTTGGTCATGAGGCAGGATCCTTCTCAGGCGCCACGGGACGGCGTGCCGGCTGGTTCGAAGAGGCCGATGGCGGCACTCTGTTTCTTGACGAAATCGGCGATTTACCGCTGCCACTGCAGGTCAAGATGCTTCGCGCCCTGCAAGAGCAGGAGATCGTCCGGGTCGGTTCGCGCAAGCCGATCAAGATCGATATTCGCCTGGTCACGGCGACCAATATCGATCTGCAAAAGGCGGTGGAAGCCGCGACCTTCCGCCTTGATCTGTTCTACCGGATCAACGTCGCCCAAGTGCAACTGCTGCCATTGCGTGAGCGCCCTCTGGACGTCATTCCTTTGGTGGAGCACTTCCGCTGTGTCTACAGCCAGCGCTTGAAGATCGCCGAGCCCATGCTCAGCGAAGCAGCCGTCAGCGCGCTGTTGGCGTACCCCTGGCCGGGCAACATCCGCGAGTTGGAGAACGTCGTGCATCTGGCGTTGCTGGTGGCGGGGGACAAGGTCCTGCGGCCCGAGCACCTGAAGTTTTCTGCTGGGCTGTCGTCCACCTCGACTGGCACCGAGCGGATCTCTCGGGTGCCCCAGGAGATCATCCGCGAGCAATTGCAGCGGTTATTCGAGGTGCCTGGGGAGACGCTGTTGTTCGACCTGGAAGACCTGATCGTGCGCGAGTCCTTTGCCCATTGCAGCTTCAATCAACTGCGCACCGCCGAGCTGCTGGGTATTACCCGCAATGCCATGCGCACCTTGCTGGTCAATCATGGGATGCTCAAGGGCAGGGCCAAGGCCGTTGCTGACGAATGAAGGTGGTTGGAGCGAGGCTTGCCTGCGAAAAAATCAGCACGGTATGCCTGATTCACCGCGTGGACCGTTCGCGCGCAAGCCTCGCTCCATCGATTTGCTCCTGCCGGTTATCGCCGCAACAATGGCAATAACTCCGCGCCCAGATGAATCGCCTCTTCCAGATGCGGATAGCCCGACAGGATAAAACTGTCGACCCCCAGTCCGCGGTATTCCTCGATGCGCTCGGCTACCCGCTGATAACTGCCCACCAGCGCGGTACCCGCGCCACCCCGGACCAGGCCCACCCCGGCCCATAGGTTGGGCGAAACCTCCAGTTCCCGCACGCCGTGACCGCGCCCGCTAAGCAGCTCGCTCTGCCGGGTCTGGCCCACCGATTGATAACTGGACAACTGTTGCTGAGCACGATCGATGGCATCCTTCGGCAGTTCCTGCAACAGCCCGGCCACGTGGGCCCAGGCGGCTTCGTCGCTGGCCCGGGCGAAGACATGCAGGCGCAGGCCGAAGCGCAACATTCGACCCTGGGCGGCAGCCTTTTCCTTCATGAGTCGAATACGCTCGGCGACCATCGCCGGTGGTTCGCCCCACATCAGATAGGTTTCTGCGTGACTGGCGGCGACGCCTTCGGCCGCTGCTGAGGCGCCGCCAAAATAGATGGGTGGTAGCTGCGCATGTTGCTGGCCCGGACCTTGCTGGCCGCCGCGATAAAAGCGCCCGTGATGCAAATGGCCCTCACCGCGCCAGGTCGCACGCAATACGTCGAGGAACTCGGCGCTGCGGTCGTAGCGGTCGTCGTGTTCGAGAAAGTCACCCAGGGAGCGTTGCTCAAAGCGACTGGAGCCACTGACCACGTGCAAAGCCAGGCGATTGTTACTGAGCAGTTGCAGGGTTGCCGCACGTTGAGCGGTGTAGGCGGGCAGCTCAAGGCCGGGGCGTACGGTGAGGAGGAATTTCAGGCGGCGCACTTCCTGGGCCAGTACCGCAGTGATCAGCCAGGGGTCTTCGAAACCGCTGGCGGTGGGCACCATGATCGCGTCAAAGCGCGCCTGTTCGGCGGCCCGCACCACCTGGCGCAAGTAATCCAGGGTCGGCGGGCGTTCGCCTTCCTGGAACAGGCCGATTTTCGGCAGACCGCTGCTGGTCAGGTGGCGACCATCGCCGTTGGTGGGCAGAAACCAGTTGAGCTCCAGGGCAGATTGATCAGGCACGGTATCGCGACTCCTTGCGCAGGCCACAGGTTTCCAACAGCGGTACCACCTGCTCGGCAAAACGCAGGACTGCTCGTATCGGCTGTTCAGCGCTTATTACCACATGGCCAATACCCAGTTCATGCAGGGTTTGCAGGCGTGCTGCACACTGCTCGGGCGTACCCACCAGAAACACCGTGCCCCCCGTTTCAGGCTGCCAGAGGTTGGGATGGATCTCCAGGCGCCGGGTTTCGGCGAAGGGGCGGGCCAGATCGCTGACCCGAGGATCGGCCGCGGGCGCTGTCACGCCCAGGCTTGCCAAGTGCTGCTCGGCCTGGCACCAGGCCTGATCCTCGCTGTCGCCAAGGATCAAGCCAAGCTGACATGCCAGGCTCAGCGCGCGGCCATGGGCCACGGCCGAATCTCGCAGACGCTGGATTTGCCGAGCCAGTGCAGGCAAGGGCGCAAGGCTCAGCAGGCACTGATCGGCAATCCGCCCGGTCAGCTCGGGATCCTGGCTGGCGTCGAGCAGCAAGGGCGGGGCGCAAAGGTCGCGGTGGGCGATACCGGCGTTTTCCAGCTGGAAATAGCGCCCCGTATGGTTGAACGGCTCATTGAGGGGCGCCAGCAGACGACTAAGCAGAGCCAGGTATTCGCCGATGCGCTCATTACGCTGGTCCCGATTGAGAAACTCGCCAAAGGCGCGATAGGCGCTGTTGCGGCCACTGTCCGGCAAGTGCAGGCGAATACGCTGCTGGCTGATGGATTGCAGGCTTTGCAGCGTACTGGCCAGAGCCGCCGGGAGCATGACCTCCGGGGCGACGCTGACAGTCAGGATCAGCTTGCGGGTATGAGCGCACAGGGCCGCAGCGACGCCCAGGCTGTCCGGCTGGCCTGGGCCATTGCCAATCCACAGGCCCTCAAGGCCAGCATATTCCACGGCCAGGGCCAGCTGAATCCAGTCGCCCGGTCGGGCCTGCCACTGGCTGAGGGTGTCGTCCTGCATGGACGGTAATTGCCAGCTGAATTCAAGGGGCATCTATCAGCCTCGTCGATGAAGTGAATAACGCCTGCAGAGGGCGGTCGCTCATACGATATCTTTGTGGGAGCGAATTTATTCGCGAAGGGGCCGGTACATTCGTTGGAGATGTATTGCCTGCGCCGACGCTTTCGCGAATGAATTCGCTCCCACACATTTTGCCTGTGCACTTCAGGGTCTGAAGGGTAACGCCAACAGCGGTTTCAGCGCAGCATTGGCATCGGCTGAAGGCACTGTCGCATCGAACGGGCTGACAGTCACATAACCCTTGCCCAGCCATACGGCTTCGTCGTCCTGCTGCGCCGGGCTGGCGGCCGGGGTGTATTGGAAGGTGATCCCCGGCTTGCCCGCCGCAGCGGGAAACAACTTGCCGATATCCTCAGCGTAGGTGGCTTCAAAAGGGGTATAGCTGCCGATCCGGGTCAAACGTGCGCCTTTGATCGCGGTCAGCAGCGGGAAATTGATATTCAGGCCGACGCCCTTGGGCAACAGGGCACCGTTGGCCTGGCGATGACTGTCGAGGCTTTGGACGATCTGCCCGACCAGCCTGGCCACCTGCTGTGGATCTTTCTCCTTGAGATCAGTGCTGACCGCCAGGCTCGGCACGCCACTGAGCAGCGCTACGCGTGCGGCATTGAAGGTGCCGGAAGCGCTGTTGATCGCGCCCAGGTTATTGCCAGGGTTGGGGCCGATGATCACCAGGTCCGGATGGGGCATGACTTTTTTCAGGCCCATCAGGATCGCCATGACCGGCGTGCCGCTGATGCGGATATCCACGTTCTTGCCGCTGCAATCGATGCTGACACAGACGCCTTTCTCAGTCGTGGTCAGGTAGTAGCTGTCCGCAAAGGCCGGGTCGCTGTCCTGGCCGACTTCCACGGCGCGGCCAAAAAAGAACGCGCCGCCCCGGGCGCTTTGATCGGAAAAGGGCGCAGCTATCTTGACGGTATGTCCCTCGGCCTTGAGCGTCTGGTACAGCGCGCGGATATTCGCGTGCTCGTAGCCATCGTCATTGCCCAGCAGAATATTCAGGGCAAATGCCGGGGTGCTGCCCAGGCACCCGGCAAATATTACCGCTAGCGGCAGTGACTTCATGAAGCCACCGCATCGGCGACTTTGCGCTCCGACAGAGTATTGGCCGGACGTCGCAGACCGAGGTTTTCCCGCAGGGTGGTGCCTTCGTATTCAGTTCGAAACAGCCCGCGACGTTGCAGCTCGGGGATGACCTGATCGACAAACAGCTCGATGGCTCCCGGGAAATAAGGGAAGAACACGTTGAAACCGTCACAGGCCCGGGCCTGGAACCAGGCTTCGAGGGTATCGGCGACATCCGTGGCTGTGCCGATAACCGGATTGCCTGCAGCCAGGTGCAGGTAGAGCTGGCGAATGCTCAGGTTCTTGCTGCGCGCCAGTTCCAGCACTTTGTCGCGACGGCTGCCGCGCTGCCCCGGTTCGGTGTATGGCAGCGGACCATCGAGGTCGTGGCCGGACAAGTCGATATCGTCGCCCAAGGTATCGGCCAGCAGGCGCAGGCCCAATACCGGATCGATCAAGGCCTGGAATTCCTCGAACAATGCCTTGGCCTGCTCGCGGGTGTCGCCAATGAACGGGGTGATGCCGGGCAGGATCTTGATGCCGTCCGGATCACGACCCAGAGCGGCGGCGCGGGACTTGATATCGCTGTAGAACGCCTGGGCTGCAGGAATTTCGTGGCTGGCGGCGAAAATCACTTCGGCGACCCTGGCCGCCAGTTGCTTGCCCGGTTCCGAGGCGCCAGCCTGTACCAGCACCGGATGACCCTGAGGCGGACGCGCCACATTCAACGGGCCGCGCACGGAAAAATGCGTGCCCTTGTGGTTGAGCACATGGAGTTTCTCTTCATCGAAATACAGGCCGCTTTCCTTGTCGCGAACGAAGGCATCGTCCTCCCAGCTATCCCACAGCCCTTGCACCACATCGTGGAATTCCTCGGCGCGCTGGTAGCGATTGCCGTGGTCGATATGTTCCTCGCGGCCGAAGTTCCAGGCTTCGTCGCTCACCACGGAAGTCACCAGGTTCCACGCCGCGCGGCCCTTGGACAGGTGATCCAGGGACGCGAACTTGCGGGCGATATGGTACGGCTCGTTGTAGCTGGTTGTGGCCGTGGCGATCAGGCCGATATGACTTGTCACCGAAGCCAGGGCCGCCATCAGGGTCAGCGGTTCGAAATGCTCGGCCCGTGCTGTGCGACTCAGGGCATCGAGGTGATGGCCCCAGACTGCGACCACGTCGGCGATGAACAACGCATCGAACTTACCGCGCTCGGCGGTCTGGGCAATATGTTTGAAGTGCTCGAAATCCTGGCTGGCATCGGCCTGTGCCAGGGGATGGCGCCAGGCGGCGACGTGATGGCCGCTATTGGCCAGGAATGCACCCAGTTTGATCTGGTCGGTACGACGACTCATGACAGTTCTCCCTCGAAGGAAAGGCCCTTGCCGCGCCTGGGCGGCAAGGGTGGGCAGGGCTTAGAAGTTGTAGGTCACGCCGGTGTACCAGTAGCCGCCGGTGGTACCGTACGGCGAGAAGGTGCCGTAGGGGAAACCGCCGGAGGCGCTGGCCAGGTTGGTGCGCTCGGGGTACTTGTTGAACAGGTTATTGGCACCGGCGTTGAGGGTGATATTGCTGGTCAAGTGGTAGTCGACGTTGAGGTCGGTGATCCAGGCCGCGCCGTGGGTGATGTCGTACTGGGCGGCGGTGCCGTACTCGGTGTACTCGCCGTAGCGGGTCAGGTTCAGGCCCACGGTGTACTTGTCGATATCCCAGGTCGCACCCAGCAGGGTGCGGGACTCCGGCGTGCCGTGCTTGAGATTGCCCTGGCGCTGACGGTCATAGCCACCGGTCGGGCCGAGAGCCGCCTGGGCGACGCTGGAGGCGTGGATGCTGTCGATCTCGGTGGTGTTCCAGTTAAAACCCAGGGTGTAGCGCAGGCGGCCGTAGGCGCCCAGATCCTGGCGGTAATCGCCGACGATATCGACGCCACGGGTGGTAGTGTCCAGGGCGTTGGTGAAGTAGGTCACCGCCTGGTTCGGGTTCAGCCCGGCGTTGGCGAGGATCTGCTGGATCGCCGGCGTACCGCCCAGGTAGCCGGTCTGAGCGATGCGGTCGCGAACCTTGATCTGATAGGCATCCAGCGTGAGGCTGGTGACATCGCTGGGTTGCAGGGTCAGGCCGAGGCTGTAGTTAGTGGATTTCTCCGGTTTCAGAGTCGAGGCACCCAAGGCCTTGGCGACATCGGAGTCGACGGCGACGTTGCGATAATCAAACAGGTTGCCGTTGACTGAGGTCTGTGAGGTCGAGCTGTAGATCTGCTGGGCCAGAGAAGGCGCGCGGAAACCGGTGCTGGCGGTACCACGAATCGCCAGGATCGGCGTCAGTTGGTAACGAGTCGACAGTTTGCCGTTGGTGGTCACGCCGGAGCCATCGTTGTAGTGCTCGTAGCGCCCGGCCAGGTCCACATGCCATTTGTCGGTCAGGTCCTGGCCGATCTCGCCGTAGCCGGCATAGCTGGTCCTTCCGCGCTCGGCGGCGTCCGCTGGCGTGGTGCCGGCGCCGGAGATGGTTCCTGGCGCGATCAACGCGCCGTTGGTGCCGCGGGTGAATGGACCACTGGCGTAGGACTCATAATCACCCTTGCCGATCTTGTAGCTTTCATAGCGTTGCTCCAGGCCCCAGGAAATCTGCGTCGGCCTGGCCAGGCCCAGGTCGAAGGAACGGGTCAGGTCGAGGTTGTTGGTCCACTGGCTGAAGGTCTTTACACCGGTGTCCACCGAGGTCGGCGAATTGGCGCCGTAGCTCAGGTTATAGGTGTCGCGCAGGGTCGCTTCGGCGTGGTCCTGGCCGTAGGTGGTAGACAGGTCGTAGTCCCAGCCCGCCGCCTGGCCTTTGTCACCGAAAGTGAACTGGAAGTCGTTTTCGATGAAACGCAGGGTGTCTTCCTTGCCCTCCGGGTAAGGGGTGGCAATACCGTTGAAGCTCGCCGGCTGGTGGAACGCCAGGGGTTTTTCCGAGTTGCGCCGGGTGTAGGTGGCGTTGGAGTAGAGGGTCTGGTCGCCGATGGGCAACTCGGCGTTGTAGCCCAGGCTGAAGTTGCGCGCTTCGGGCAGACCGGTGCCGTAGTAGGTGTGCTGGCTGCTGGTATTGCCGGCGGCATCGGTGTAGGGCGCCGCGTCGGAGCGGTCGGAGACCCGTTGCTTCTTCACGTCCAGGCCCAGGTTGATGAAGCCATCGTTGGGCAGGGCCAGGCCGACGTTGCCGGTCTGGCGCACGGTCTCGCCGTCGCCGTTTTCATAGTTCTGGCCGTAGGTGGTGGAAAGGCTGCCACCGTGGTCCTGTTGCTTGAGGACCACGTTGATCACGCCGCCGATGGCGTCGGAACCGTACTGCGCCGAAGCGCCGTCACGCAGGACTTCGACATGGTCCACCAGGGCGGTAGGGATCATGTCCAGGTCGACCGGTTGCGAGCCGGAGTTCAGCGAAGTGGCGTTGTTGAGCAGCGCGCTGTTGTGACGGCGCTTGCCGTTGACCAGTACCAGCACCTGATCGCCATTGAGGCCGCGCAAGGTGATAGGCCGTACCACCGAAGTTGAACCGAAACCGGAGGACGCGGGCAGGTTCAGCGATGGCAGCACCCGGCTCAGGGCACGAGTCAGGTCACCTTGCCCGGTGGCTTGCAACTGGCTGCCTGAAATCACGTCCACCGGCGACGGGCTTTCGGCCAGGGTGCGGGCCTGGCCTCGGTTGCCGACAACGACCACGGTGTCGAGGGGGTTATCGTTCTTGTCGGCGGCCAGAGCAAGGGTGCTGTAACCGGATGCTTCGCAGACGGCGAGAAACAACAGCGAATGGGTGAACAGCTTGCGGGAAGACCGGGCGGAACCGGCGGCGATGTTGCTCATGTAGATGAAACTCCAATGGGTCTGCGGTCGGTACCCTGTTGGGTTGCCGAGCCACCTCGATGGCTGACTCACGTTGCTGTGGAGCAAGGCGTAAGAGTCGTGCGTTAAGTGGGGTGACGGCTTGTTGCCGGGCTGCCGCGTCGAACGGACGGCCTTGCGGTCTCAAGCTCTGGTACTGCACTAGAGCAAGCGCTGTGCCAGCCATTAAAAGTCTTTTTTATCAATTGGTTACGGTACATGACTGGCGTGGATTGGTGTTTTTCTAACAGCTGTAGATCAGGCTGTTGGTTTTTAGCCAGTACGCTGTTGGATAAACATAAGCACCAGCCCGTAGATACGTCGGTTCAGCGCATGGCATAGCCCTTGCTCCTGCCAGGGCATCGTATTCAGCTTATGGAGATGTCCATGCCGCTTCCCGGCCCCCGCAATTCCCTTACCGATATTCCCGGCCTGTTGGTGGGCCACGCCGAAGACACTGCCGCGCAGACCGGAGTGACGGTGATCCGCACCGCTGGTGCCTGGACCGCCGGGGTGGATATTCGTGGCGGTGGCCCCGGCGGGCGCGAAACGGCGGCCCTGGAGCCGCAGAATATGGTCGGCCAGTTGCACGCCCTGGTGTTTTCCGGTGGCTCGGTATTTGGCCTGGGCGCGGCGGATGCGGTGGCGGCAGCGTTATCTGCCGAGGGGGTCGGCCTGCAGTTGCACGCTGGCGCCCCGGCGATTCCCATCGTGCCGGCGGCGGTGCTGCATGACCTGGCCAATGCCGGTAATAAGCAATGGGGATTGGAACCGCCGTATCGGCGCCTGGGTTTTAGCGCCTTGAATGCCGCCGGCGAAGAATTTGCCGAAGGCCGGGTGGGTGCCGGGG
>NZ_JBGLYM010000060.1:0-15502 GCF_047303955.1 Pseudomonas sp. Pseusp88
CCCTATGCCCCAACGGCAACCCCACCCCGATCCTCTACATCGACGCCAATGCGCCTCTGGACGAATTACAGGCCTTTGCCGAGCAGCGGGTGCGCTCCGTCGCCCAGGTGCTGGACAGCCTGTCACTAGTCAGCGGCGAATCCCTGGAAGGCCGCGACCTGGCCTATATCGCGCAACTGGCGGCGCAGGTATTGGAGGAAGGGTGTGAAGTGATGGCCGTGATGCAAAAGCGCCTGGCGCAGCAAGACCTCTAACCCACTCGTTATTGCGTCTTCTATCGGGCAGGGATTAGACGTGGGTTTGCCTTCGCGTTGCCGTTCCCTTGTCCGATAGGTCTTTCAGAAAAATCCTATTTTTTCTCGATGCCTTTGCATCGAGCCTTGGGTTTTTGTGCCTGACGCTGGCCATAAGGGATTCATATGGAAGTAAAACACGTTAGTAGTCTGACTGATCGCATTGCCCGCATGGGGGCAGAAGCGGCAAAGCGAAAGAGTCCAAGTGTCAGCCCGCCCGAAGATGTACCTCCCGCTAAAACCGAAACTGCCAAACCCGTCGAGATTTTGCCGATCATCTACGACATCAGCGCGCGTGACAGTCGCTGGATGATGGACGTGGCGCCATTTCGTTTGTCGAAGAAGGATCTCAGACCAAATGCCACGATCATCTACAACCTGCCCGGCGGCACTATCACCGTGACTTCCGGACCTCACGGTATGGCATCAGTGTGGGACTACGACATTGTGCTGATGGCATTCGCTCAGTTGACTGAGGCCATGAATCGCTTTCGTGAGGGCAAAGGGCCAAAACCCAGCCCTAACTTCAGGCCTCATGTGAAAGAGATATTGAAGTTCTGCCGACGCGAGAACGGCGGCAAACAGAAAGAGCTGATTTCAAGCGCACTTGACCGGTTGGCTAGCACTTACGTAACCATCGAGCGCAAAGGCAAGTTCAGAAACAAGGCCGTGACGATCAACGAGGGCGAGAACCTCATTGCCTGGAAAAAGGTCATCGAGAATAACGAAACCGGCAGGGTTGAGTTCGTCGAGTTCAAGGTCGCGGACTGGATGTATCGAGAAATCACTGAAGGGGCGGCACCGGATGTGTTGAGTGTGCATCCGGACTATTTCTTGATCGAGCACGGTATTGGCCGCTTCGTTTACCGGCTTGCACGACGCACAGCAGGTAAAACCACGGCGAGCTGGGGCTTTCGCAAGATTTTCGAGCGTAGCGGCAGTACTGGAACCTTCAAGGAGTTCTGCCGCAGGCTGCGGATGATCATCGAGCTTGAGGACTTTCCGGAATACACGCTTAGCGAAGAGAAAGGTCAGATAGGGCCTCTGTTGGTCATGACTTACCAGGGCACGAGCTGAGCGGATAAATACGTTTCAGGGTGTGTGCAGTACGGCTTTTTGCGAGGTTTTCATCGGTGCGCTTATGCCGACTCGATGAGTTCGCGCAAACCCGTACTGCACACACCGGTTTTACGTACTGCACACACCGAAATGCGTACTGCACACACCCGAATCCGTACTGCACACACCGAAACGCGTACTGCACACACCCAAATCCGTACTGCACACACCGGCCATGTCGACGAAACCCCCGGCCCGCTTGGGCGGAATGGTTGTTTTGCGGACCTAAAACTCTTTAAAACCATTAAAACTAAATAAAACCGGTTTTTCCGCGCCTGCTCGTCCGTGCGCGGGTGCTGAGATCGTCAACGTCAAAGTCGCCTGGCCGGCGGCGGCCCCTCGAAAATGAAAAACTGTCTCCGGCCTCGCAAGCTCGGCCTGCGTCAATTTTCCATTTCGAGGGGCTCAACGGTGGATAGGGGATATTCCTGGTTTTTGCGCATACTGCTGATATTTTCTTTCGTCCTACGTGATTTTCAGATGCATCCGATTCTCTTGTGATGCTTTTACAGTAAGTCTCTGCCCCCTGAGATACCTGGTGGGGGAGCGAATATGAAATGCCCTGTTTGCCGTGCGATGGAAATGATTCACGGCAGCCGCGACCTGTTCTACAACTACAGAGAGTATTCCGGCTGCTGGCGAGAGCCTTGCTTGATTAACTCCTGTTCGAGGAGCGAGCTTGCCAGCATTTCATGTTGACTCCATTCAACATTGGGAGCCGTTCGAACATGATGGGGTTGTATATGATCTTCGGCATCTGAACAGTCATGAAGTCGTTTTTCAAAAACAGGATAAGCCCGTTCGTTTCGTCGTTACCTATGGTCTGCATTGCTTCACCAAGGACGGCACCGAACACAATATTCCTCTGGTGTACGCTGACGGTCGTGAAAGCCGGTTGATTTGCGTTGAGCGCTATGAGGCATCAAAGCAGTTGAAGGGCATATTGGAAAAACTCGGCGCGGGTGCCTGGATCTATCCGACTCAAGGCGAACGATTTTTTACCCTGGATGTAATGAACAATATCAGTGGTGTGGTTGAGCCTTTTAAAATCTGCATGGCCATTTTTCGTGAGCATCGGGTATTGCGCATGCATGTCACCAGCGCCTTTTTTGCGCGTACGGGCGAAGGCTCTCCGGGCGTACCGATCAATAAGAAGGGAGTCAGTATTTTCAAGATCGCCGTCGACACGCTGAAAAAACCAAAAGGGCAGTGTCCGAAGGAAGTCCGGAATCGGTACAGGAAATAAAAACCAGAAGCCCGGAAACGGCGAACCCCTCTCGAGGAGGGGTTCTCAGCCGTCGATTGCATGCATACGACGGGGCAGGACGTTGTTACCTCGCGCTCGGCGAACTGGAGTTACCCAGTAACGGGGTGCGATCCGAAGATCCCTGAAACCACCCTGATACAGCCTAGGCCGTGGGCGAATGGTCCACTAATGGCGTCCGAGGATCAAGTGCCATGATCATTCTGTGTCCTCAGCCTTGGAAAACTAGAATCTGGCCCTAGCTGCATGCCTTGAGGCGCGGCGGCGCATGAAGATCGTGCGTGAGTTTGCCCTCGCGTTGCCGGTCCCTTGTCCGATAGGTTGTTTGTGAGAGATCAGGCTGCGTGCAGCCGGGTAATGGCCGGCACTTCTTTGTGCTGGGCTTGCCACAGATCGTAAGCAGACTGGCGACCCAGCCACATATGCGCTTTGCCCACGCCTGCCAATTCAAGGCGCCATGCAAGGTCAGCGCTGATTGCCGAGCGGCAATTAAGCACATTGGACAGTTGCACCCTGGAATAACCCAGGTGTTTGGCCAGCGCCGTGACGGTCATGTTGAGTGCGGGCAGTACATCCTCGCGTAGGCCTTCTCCGGGATGGGGAGGGTTGTGCATGGCCATGAGTCGAATCTCCTTTCAGTGGTAGTCGAGGTAGTCGACCAGCTCCACGTCGGTGCCAATGAAGCGGAAAATAATGCGCCAGTTGCCCGACACGCTGACAGACCAAAAGCCGGTTAACTCGCCCTTTAGAGGATGCAGGCGCATGCCCGGTTCATCCATGTCATCTGGGACCTTGGCGAGGTCCAGTGCGGCCAGTATTCGCCGCAAACGACTCGCTTGATCCGCTCGCACGCCTTTGGTGTCCCCGCTCAGGTGCAGAGCCTTTAGGCCTTTGTGTCTGAAGGTTTTTATCACGGGTTGGCTGTAAAGTCACACTTTACACTTGCTCCGCTGTCGGGAGGTTTACAGGTTGGGCATGGACTTTATTGAAATGAGCGAGCGGCCTATATCGGACAAATCCCAGGATGTAGAGGGATGTTTCCGATTTGCCCGGCGCAGCGGGCCGCCGTAAAGCATTGCCATCAGCGCTGCTTTGGGTGATGTCTTAGGTGGTTTTTGTTACAGGCTCTGTAGGCGCCGAGCGTGCTCGCGAATGCGGTGTTTCAGGCGTGGGAGATGGGTTGGATGTTCTGGAGTCTTCGGGAATTAATTCGCTCCCACAGAGTTTCGGCGATTCAATACGTTTTGCGCTGTTTGATGAGAGCCGAGCTTGCTCGCGAAGGCTGTATTCGGCGCAGAAAGTGTGTCGGCTGTACTGGCCTATTCGCGGGCAAGCCACGCTGCCACGCCAGTACGTCTGAGCAGAAGATCGTGTTGTGCAAGCAAGCTGTGGGAGAGAATCTCCCACAGGATTTTGGTCATGCAGGATGAGGTTGATCCGGGCTGGAGCTGTATTGGCTATTAACGGCGCTTGCCGATGTTCATTAATAGCCTGCTTCTTTCTGATGCCGAAATACCAATATGTACACCGTATCGTCGACTGGCTCATGACGGTAAAGCGCCACATAGCCGGAATCGCCGAAGGCGATCATTAACTCACGCAGTTCTGGTAAATCAGCAAACGGTCGACCGATATCCGGGCTTGTTTCCAGCAGCCGGAACTGTCGCATGATGGCCTGACCCGCACGCTTGGCGGCCTCTGGAGCTTTTTCTGTGAGGAATTGCCGACACCGCTTCAGTCCTTGCGCTGCACTCGGTGTGATGATTACTCGTGGCAATCAGGCATCGCTCTTTCATCATCGGTGCCCCAGGTATTGAGCCAGGCGCGTACTTCCTCACCCGTCAGGTGCTGACCGTCTTCCTTGAAGGCCGCCCAGGATGCCAGTGCTTCCTGCTTGAGGCTTTCACGGGCTTCCTCGCGCTCGACATATTGCTGGATGGCTTCGAGCATAATCCAGTGAGGCGAGCGGCGGCGCTGGCTGGCGAGATTCTGGACGCGACCTTTTAGCATGTCGTCGATCTTGAGAGACGTTGCCATGGTTGGCCTCCTGTCACGTAGTAATACTGGGTAGTACCTCGTGATACTTTAATCCTTCCAGTGATGCTCATCAAACGTGTGTTTCCTGAATGGCCTGTGGGTTTTGCTGCGGTTCTGCGTCCAGCTCAACAAGGTCAGGCGGGTAAATGTTGGCCATGCCAACGAGGGGCGGCAGTTGCAGATCGCCGTTGCCCAGGTCGTCCTGGTCTTCTGACGACACCAACACCCGTGCATTGAAGCGCGCAAAGCGCAGGTTCTCGCGAGCGTCGGCCCAGGCGATCCGGCAGTTGATGACATAGGCGAGCACGCCGCCGCGTTCGCTGCCCAGTCTGATGGTTTGAATCCATGCCTGTTCGGTCAGTACGGCCAAGGCGCGTTTGGTGGTGGCGACAGAGCTTTTCATCAGCCCGGCGAGGGTGAGGTGGCTGGCGACCAGTGCGCCGGACTTGTCCATGTTGGCAATCAGCAGGTGCAGCAACTGGCAGGCCCGGGGCGACTGGACGCTCAACTTTGCCCAGGCCTGATGGCCTGCGCGCTCTGTTTGTACCCAGGTACCGGGGGAGGTGAGCTTTTTCAGGGGAACGATTTTCTTGGCCATTGCGATCTTTTCGAGCTTTGCGAAAGCGTGAGTGCAAGTGGCGAGGATAGCCAAGGGGGGCAGGCCCTGAGCGGTACATACTTGTAAAATATCGTTCAAGATTTATCGAGGTAGCAGGCGCTTTGTAGGTTCGTTGCGGAGTCTTTTGTGGTCGGTATCTATCAGCGTTGTCAGATACCTGCACCCCCATGAACGAGGGTAGCTCACCAGCTATGACCTAGGGTTAGCTCATAGCTGGTGAGCTACCCCCTGCTCTGGAGACCGCGTATTTCAAGGGGAAGGAAGTCGTGCCTTCTCATGATCTAACTATCGTGCTTTTGATCTTCGTGACGCGCAGAGTGTTAACGTCAAAGTCGCCTGGCCGGCGGCGGCCCCTCGAAAATAAAAAACAGTCTTCAGCCTCGCACAGCTCGGCCTGCGTCAATTTTTCATTTTCGAGGGGCTCGATGTTTTGATTGCTGGCGACGTAGAGCATTACGGCAGGCACTGCCCTGGGTGTGAGAGCCGGGGCGGTGTTTGTTGCATGGCAAGCGGTGATCTTCGTTGACGCCGGGCTTGCTCGCGAAGGCGGTGTTTCAGGCGTAGGAAGTGTGTTGGATGTTCGGGCCTAATCGCGAATGAATTCGCTCCCACAAGATTCGTGTCGGCCTCTTCGCGGGCAAGCCCGGCGTCTACGGGATTGCGTAAGTCTGTAGGAGATGCCCCATCGTCCAGACGTCACGCTGTCGCGCAGCCAATACCGGACAGTTGGATCGGCTTTAGCCGGGAAGACTCTGGGGCAGATGATGGAAATGTACCGATCTCACCTGCGCTTTCCCGGCTAAAGCCGGTCCCACTGTCTGTGTTTGCAGTGCAGGCGTTGTGTTGGATGTGCCAGCGCTTTCGCGAATGAATTCGCTCCCACAGAAATCGTTTTCACAGAAATCGCGGCAACAGAATTATTTCCTACATTATTAGGTAAGTATTCGTAAGGGAATAGCGCAGCTGTCTCAATGACACTTATGCACGTTATGTCACTTACGTAAGTGATGCAGTTTGCATAACGCGTATTCGTCAATTTATGTCCAGATATTACATATACATAGAAGAGAGGAAGTGGTGTGTAGGACACGTCTATTTTTATATCTACCAGGTTGCTGGCACGAACTTTTTGATGGTAGGTTTGCGCGGCAAAACGTGTCGGGGTATTCCCCCAGCAGAAACGGACAATGGCAATATGCAATTAACCAATGAATAGCGGACACTAAAAAGCCCGGCTGGAACCGGGCTTTTTAGAACATCTCAACAGGTCGAAACTTTGATCGGTAGAAACCTGTTGCCACACTTAGGTGAGCGGATTATCGCCAGCCTTGCGGCTTCGTGCAAGCCTCAAAAGGCAGTTTTTAATCAGCTCACCGCCAAATGGCGGAATACATGCAAGCAACCATCAAGGCCTATGCCGATAACGTTTCAAACGAAGGTGCCAGGCGCAGGCTATTCACCCGTAACACGTACACGCCTTCTCCCCGATTCTTCAAGACCGGTACGGCGCTCAATCGCATCCTGTTTGAAGCGCCTTATCTGTCCCGCTGCAGCGACGACAAGACGGCTGCGCGGATTCGCCCCCGCGAGTACGCGCTGCGTTATCCGTATATGCAGATCAACCGCCCGGGCATGGTGTCCTGGCTGATCTTTGACCTCGACCACCCCAACTCTCTGATCTGGAACGACGCCGGCCTTCCTGCGCCGAATCTCACTGTGCGCAACGGCGCGAACGGGCACTCGCACCTGTATTACGCCATCGAGCCCGTATGCACGACCGAGAATGCCCGCTCAAGGCCCATTCAGTACATGAAGGCGGTGTATGCCGCCTTTGCCGCCCGCCTCAATGCTGATACCGAGTACAACAGCGGCCCCGTCGCCAAGACCCCCGACCATCCCTGGTGGCGAACCACGGAGTTTCATGGTCTCGTCTACCAGTTGGGCGAGCTGGCCGATTACGTCGAGCTTGGGGGGCAGCCCTGGCGGACCGGTCCGAACCTCGATCAGGTCAGCCACTCCCGGCACTGCATGCTGTTTGAGCGGCTGCGTTACTTCGCCTACAGCATCGTCAATCGCGAGCGTGAGCAGGGCTCGTTTAGCGGGTTTGTGCAGTCGCTTGAGGCCTATGCGCACAAGAGCAACACCTTTCATGAGCTGGGCTTCAGCGAAAACCTGCCCTGGTCTTCTCTGCGAGCCACGGTGAAGTCTGTCGCGCGCTGGACCTGGGACCGCTACACCGGCGATGGCCGTTGCAATCGCGGCGTGATGCAGCTGGATAAGGCCCTGCCGCTTGCCGAGCGTCAGCGCCTGGCAGCCAAGCGCACCCACGAGGAACGGCACAAGGCCACCGAATCAAAAATTCGCCTGGCCTGCCAGGGTCTCAAGCGCCGCGGCGAAGCCCTGGTGCAGACGGCTATCGCGGGGCTTACGAGGCTCACCCGGCAAACCGTGGCCGCCTATGCCTACGTGATCGAAGAGTTCCGCCGCCCACCCGTCGAGACAAGCACGCCTATCGCTTGCGAGCCCCCTCAAAACCCCACGCCAAGGGCCGAGAGCGGCGCCACGACGGATGTTAAGCATGCTGCCAATCAGGTAACTCAGCCCCCGGCTGCTTGCTTTGGTTCTGCAATGAGTTCTTCCCCAGAGATAAGAACAGTTCATAGCGACGGGGAGTGGTGTAAGGAGATGTCTTGTCGTGCACAGGTCTTTGGTTCGCCCGCAGCTTTTTATAATGGAGGGTCGACTTGCAACGTAAACAGGCTGAATGTCATTACAGCTGCACACAACATTGATGATGGGGTGAAGATGGAGATACCTGAAGGGCTGAATATCACTTAGACGGGGCGAGTCCGCCCTCTATCCCTCGGAGCACTGATTACAATCTTGGTTCTCAGTTCAGGAGTTTGAAATGACGCGAGTATCTTGCTTACCCAAATTGTACTCACTGTGTACCCTGACTGAACCTTGAATACATCCTAACTGTTACCTATATGTACTCAAGTCGCCCGTTCCTAAATCATTGTGGGATCTGTATGTAGTCCATATGTACCCTTTTTGTACTCCACCTACGGCCTTGAATATGAACTACTGATATGCCCGATATGGGCGCCGAAATCCGTACTGCACACACCGCCCCTTTCGACGACCCCCCCGGCCCGCTCGAGCGAAACGGCTGTTTCGCAGACCTAAAACTCTTTAAAACCAATAAAAACCGGTTATGGCGGTGAGCTTGAGGCCGGGGCCAATCGGTTTTTGTCGGTGCTGACTGGATCGCCAAAATCAAAATCGCCTGGCCAGCGACGGCCCCTGGAAAATAAAAAACAGTCTGCGGCCTCGCACAGCTCGGCCTGCGCCAATTTTTCATTTTCGAGGGGCTCAACGGTGGATCGGAGTGAGCCCGGTTTACCGTAAGCCCGATTTGGCCGTTGAGCAGAAGGCGCAGAATGAACAAGGGGTCGTTCACCATGGAAACAGACTGGATTGATCACGATTGTTCTATTGTTGGGTATCTCTCACTTTCTGGCGCTTAAAATCTTGGCTTGAAACCAGGCAGACCGTTGGTTTCACGCCATTCTTTCACAGTCTTGGTAATACCCTCTGCTGAGGTGTCTGCTCCAGGTTCTGGGCGATAGATTAAGTTCATCTTACTGGGATGGCCGACAATTTTATTAAAGTGCAAAACCAGTACGTCGGTTCTATCACCCGTCGGTGCGACATCTTCCCGAAATATTTCCTCCAGGAATCTTATAAACTCATTTTCTGTGTAATCTGAAAGGCTGTTCTTGATAAATGGATCGCTCATTGCTGCACCTTAACTCTTAGGTTATCTATATCGTAAACTTCTCCCCCTTCGGAGCCCCAAGCCCAGGACGAGCGCGATCGAGCTAACCACGCGTCACGTTATGCCTCTCACTTTCTGGCGCTTAAAATCTTGGCTTGAAGCCAGGCAGGCCGTTGGCTTCACGCCATTCTTTCACAGTCTTTGTAATACCCTCAGCTGATATGTCTGCCTCTGGCTCGGGGTAGTAAATTAAGTCAGCCCCACTTGGATGGCCAATAATTTTATTGAAGTGCATAACTAAAATAGTTGCACGAGTATCCGTAGGTGCTTTATCTTCTTTACGAATTTCCTCTAGGAATTGAATGAATTCATACTCGGTATAATCTGAAAGGCTGCTTTTGATAAAGGGGTCGTTCATATGGCTACCTTAGTCCTGATGCCGGTTTATATGATTGTTAGGAGTGTTAACTCGAAGATTATCGATGTGGTAAACCTCGCCGCCTTCGGAGATCAATTCAGCGTGATGTATCTCATGAAAAATTCGTGCACCGACCTGGAAGCTAACGTAATATGTGTCATCATTTGCATGCGCCTAGTAGATTAATTATCATGTCAGGGAGTCGCTGACGAATTGAAACGGTCGAGCTATTTATCATTTGTGCAGAACCAGCGTTTTGGTTGAGATCGGCTAGGAAGGCATAGGATTTGAAAAAAATGGCTGATAAATGCGATCCATCTTATTGTTTCGTCGTAGTCGAATATATGGTTTAGCGGCATGTTTAGCCACATGTAGCCGTTGCGGGCCACGCTAAGCTGACACCCTCCTAAAAATACGACAAGTATAAAGAAGTAAACATAAAACTTTACTTTGGTGAGTTTTGGGCCAGATACCTTTATTGATATCGTATATGAGGTCAGGAATGTTAATATGGATATTATAGTATATAATATAGCCGCCAATTGCGGGTCGGCTATCATGGTTTTTTCGATTCTTGATATATAGAAGTTGCTGTTGTTGCATCAGAAATAGCCTCAAGCGACAATCCTAACTTTCTAGAGCTTTCATACGCTCGCACATAATCGGTGCGTATATATCGGAATAAACGCCATGCGTCTGGTTTCAACATGAGTCTTCCTACGCCATATGCGGATAGTCCTAAATCCATCACGCCATACGCTATATTCCCTTCTGCTTCTTCACCACCCAACCACTTGGAAATAGACTGGTAACCCTGGCGTACAGGGCCTTGTGTATCGGAACGGTTTTCCAGGATATTGCGGCCGTTCTCGTACACGTTATTAGCGCCATGGGCGATCATGATTTCAACACTTGGAGTGAATTAAAGTATTGAAAACCAGCGAGCTGGTTCATATTGAGTAGGCACGCAGATTGTGTGAAGAAAAACGCTTATAAATGCGATCCATGCAATAATATCATTATCTCTGAAGATAGGTTCTAGCGCTGGGAACAAAATGTCATACCCATATTCTACGGTGCTCATATGAAATGATCCAAAGAAAATAGTGAGTACAAGACATACCCAAAACCATTTCCTGCTGAAGTTTTTTCCGGAAAAACGCCTTGATAAAAAATAGAGAGTGGAAAATTCCACCATGGAAAATAAAAAGTATAAGCTGGAAACTAACATGGTATGTGTCATTATTCGCATGCCCCTAGTAGATTAATTATCATGTCAGGGAGTCGCTGACGAATTGAAACGGTCGAGCTATTTATCATTTGTGCGGAACCAGCGTTTTCTTTTGGATCTGCCGGGCAGGCATAGTATTTGAAAAAAAGAGCTTATTAACGCGATCCATCTTATCGTTTCGTCGTAGTCAAAAAAATTTGGTATTCCGAACAACATGTAACTGTAGCGAGCCACACTAAGTTGATTTCCTCCAATAAATACCACGGATATAAAGAAAAAAATATAGAATTTTACGGCGGTTAGTCCGGGGCCAGATAGATTTCTTGATAGAGCATAGGAGATCAAGAAAATTACTACGGATATAAAAGTATATAGTAAAGCTGTCAGTGGCGGGTTAGCTGTCACGGCTTTTTCGCTTCTTGATGTATGGAGTTTAGTGTCGCCATGTCAGAGGCCGCTCCGAAAGACAATGTTAACTTGGTAGAGTCTTCATACGCACGCACATAGTCGGTGCGTATATATCGGAACAAACGCCATGCGTCTGGTTTCAACATGAGTCTTCCTACGCCATATGCGGATAGCCCTAAATCCATCACGCCATACGCTATATTCCCTTCTGCTTCTTCACCACCCAACCACTTGGAAATAGACTGGTAACCCTGGCGTACAGGGCCTTGTGTATCGGAACGGTTTTCCAGGATATTGCGGCCGTTCTCGTACACGTTATTAGCGCCATGGGCGATCATGGGAGCGCCTGCTAAAAGGCAGAGCGTACCCACTGAGCCGTAGCATATTCCCACGCCTGCTGCGAACTGGAGTGCACCGACGACGGCTCCGATGCCTTTCTGAGCAACCTCCATTGATTGGCTGAGCAGGCTGTTTTGTTCGCTCTTTATGTCCTTTAACGCTTGTTCAGGGCTTTTTCTACCCTCGGCAACGTCATTGACTATAGCTCTTGCGTAATAGGAAACCTCACGGTTAAATTGAATGCGCAATGTGCTGTTTTTAATATGGCGAGCGCTTATCGTGCAGGCTTGGTTCATTAAGTTTGCTGCGGCTTGGCTGACTGTCCAGTACTCGCAACTGCTGAGTTGGCAGTGCTTCTCTAACCGGCTCATTCGTCATTTCCCCACGAACTGTACCCACTGGTACCTGCCAGGTGATGAGTCCAAATAATGTCACGGTACCGAATGGCAAGATGCTCTTGAGGTTCGGCATCACTCTGTAAAACCACGTGAGGCATATCAAGCGTCAGGTCGGCAATAACGCCGCCCCTCATCTCTACGGTGTAAAATTTTTCCTGAATGCCAAACGACGAAATACGGTAGAAGCTTATCGTGCAGTTGATTTCCTCTCGGTTTGAAAGCGCTTGAGCGAGCAACGGTGATGACTTATCGACGTTTTTTGTTATGATAATGGGCGAGTGCGTGGGTTTATCAATATTGCCGATGTTGGCCATATTATGGGTATAAGACAGGATCATTATTTCGTCGGCATGCGCCGACTGGTACTTATTGCCGATGGAACTTTGGGTTGAGCAACCGGCTGAAATAAGTCCCTGAATCTTGCCGGTGATTGTCATGTAACCATGGTTAGCCATGATCTTTACTCCCTGTAAATCAGCTCTGCAGACTATTACAAGTGAGCTAAAGGTTCTGTAGGACCATTCCCAAATTGCCTATTGGCCAAAATCTGGATGGAAGGGTGCACTTGGCTTGATGTCGGACGCGGTGCGCGTAGGCGGTGTCGCCCAGGTATTCAGCCCCCTTTCCCCCGACCGTCCCTCAGGCCCAGGCCAGCGTCGCTGACCTCGCGGCGCGCACTTTAGAGGAGCGGGGTGAGGAGATAGCGCTGCCCTGAGTATGAGCGCCGGAGCGGCGTTTGTTGCATGGCAAGCAGCGATCTTCGTTGGAGCCGGGCTTGCTCGCGAATGCTGTGTTTCGGCGCAGAAGCTGTGTGGGATGTGCCGGCCTATTCGCGGGCAAGCCTCGCTCCTACGGGATTTAGTCAGTCTGTGGCGCCGAGTTGTTCGCGACACGATCCCACGGCAATGCGTATGAGCAGAAGATCGTGCTCTGGGAGCGCATTCATGTGTGGGGCAGGATCTGGAAAATGGCCGTTTTAGCCGTGAAGAGGCCACTGCCGCGAGGTATGGATCAACGTGAGTATCCACAGTGTCTCACCGTGGATTTCATAGACCAGTCGGTAGTGCTCATGTGGAATCAGCTCGCGGGTTCCAGGTATTTTCCCGGCCTTTCCCAATGTTGGATGATTTGCCAGTCTGGCTGCTGCAGCACTGAAAAGTGCATCCATCATCACGGCTGCTTGCGGGTTTTCTTTCGCGATGTAGTCCCATATGTCGATGCGATTCTGATGCGCCTCTGTGGCCCAGATAACATTCACGTCTGACCTGTCACGGCGTTACGCCTGGCTGCGAATTCAGCTTCAACTTCTTCATTCGAGCGACCCAGCCCGGCGTGCATCGAGGCTCGGCCGGCCTCAACCTTGCGTTGCAGGAACGCGTCGTACTCACGCGCTTCACGTTGACGCTCGATGAACTCGCGCATCAGCTCACGCATGACCTGGGATGCAGGTCGGTGTACTGCCTCGGCTTCGGCCATGAATTGGCTACGCAGTTCGGGTTCTAGCTTCATCGTAAAAACGGCTTCTTTGGACATGGTGGCGCTTCCCGCGAAGAGGTACTGACGTAGTGTATACGTTTGCAGTACGGCGCTGAGGGGACGTTCTACGAGAAGCTTGTGAGATAAGCGACACGCATGACTCAGAAGAAGATCGTGATCACCAGCATGAGCCAGGCATGCATATCTGAGCCTGCCTTGAACCATTCGCGGTAGTGCCCCGCGAAACCTTGGAGGTCTTAATGCCGGAAGGATTCCCGTGTCGCATCAGCCCATTTCTGACCTGGAGCTGATCTTTCCGATCCCTGTAACCACGTTGAGCACCTCGTTACCGGCCTTTTAGCCGCCAACGTCAGCACCGCGTCGGAATCAGCAAAGCCCGAGCAGCGTGGTACGTGCTTCACAGGCACTAGCTCGGATTTTTAACCTGGAAATAATAGTCACCAGCGTTAATCTTATAAATCTTAACGTTAACAGGGGCGCGCTTTAATCGTATTTTTCCAGCGCGTAATACGTGCTATCGTCAGTCTTAACTAATTTAATGCTCATGATGGTAAGTCTTATGGATGCGTTTTTCCCCGTCGCTTGCGCTGATAAGCTCGGTAAAATCGGGCTTCTCGTTAAAGCCAGGCGCCTTGCGTTGGGAATTCGCCAATCCGATATCAAGGTTTCACTTGGCGTCTCAGAGCACACGCTTCGCAAGATTGAGGGCGGATCGGAGCTCGTTGATCTTCGGTCGTTCATGTTGGTGCTGTGGAAGATGGGAATCACTGAAACGGTTTTCGCCTCCCTGGACGGAATCGAAAAAACGTCCGAAATCACCCGCTTTACCGACGAAGGTGAATCACACCATGTCATAGCAACAAAGCGTGTGCGACTGCCTAAACCCAAGCCCGAGGATTTCTGATGCCGCGGGCTTATATCTACATGGACCATCCCGAAACCGGCGAGCGTCTGACCCTCGGGAGACTGACCTTGAAAGGGAACTGCGGCGAGTTTCTCTATGCGCCCGAATTAGTTAAGCGCGGGGGGTGGGTGCCTGACCCTATCAACTATCCATTGCGCGCTGAGCCATACACCGGAATTACGAAGAACCGTGGCGTTCCCGGCTTCATCAATGACGCTATGCCCGACGGTTGGGGCGAGCGATTGCTCCATCGCGTATATGGAAGAGATCTTGGTCCAATCGATTTTTTGCTCAAGTCGCCGAACAACGACCGGATTGGGAACTTGATGGCTGGGACCACGAGACCGATTCGATAACTACGACTTTCCGTCGATTGAGTATGCGTGCATGACTTTCGCGGCATCGAAGGGCTTGAGCGTCGCGAAGACGGCCCTTCACGCCGAGTTCCCAACCACCCTGCTAATCGAACGCTTTGACCGAACTCCGATTGCCGAAGGTGCGAAACGTATTCCAATGCTCAGTGCATTGACCTTGTTGAATGCTGACTGGAATGAGCCCTTCCATCGTGACTGGTTGTACGCGGGCGTGGCCGATGAAATGCGCCGACGCGGTGTTCCTGATGAGGACTTGCACGAGCTGTTCAGGCGCATGTGCTACAACGCGCTGGCTGGCAATAGCGATGATCACCCGCGTAACCACGCGGTAATTTATATCCAAGGCCAGTGGCGTCTTTCACCAATGTATGACGTTCTGCCGATTCTGGAGGAAGGCCCAGCCAAGACTTTAGCCATGACGGTTGGAAGTGACGGCCCCCAAGTTAGTCGCTCCAACTTACTCAGCCATCACAGACATTTTGCGCTTGAGCGTGAGCAGGCCGAGCATCTGCTTGAAGAGGTCGCAAGCTGGGAAGAAGAGTTGAAGGACTACTACAGCCGATGGCTCAAAGGTGAAGACCTAAAAGTTGCACGCGAAGCCACAAGCTCGGACCGAATGCTCAATTAATCCCGAGAGCTGATGAGTTTGAAAGCGGTTTGCGCCACAGTAGGGAACCACCTGTTGCCGCTGCGACAGGATTGACACAGGCTATCTAGATAAGTCGGATCGCCGCCCGCTCTTCCCCACAGATCCGATGATATTCATGCACTACTGTGGGAGCGAATTCATTCGCGAAAGCTTTATTCCGGACGCCGCCAA
>NZ_JBGLYM010000061.1:0-13776 GCF_047303955.1 Pseudomonas sp. Pseusp88
TTTTTTACCCCCTCGGGTCCCCCCCCCCCCCCCCGCCCGCGGGGTTGCCGGGGGGCCCAACCCCTCGCTCCAACGGGTCACACGTTTACAAGGCCAGATCCCGATTCGACGCCTTGATGAATTCCTTCTTCAGGTCTTCAAAGGTATGCACCGCCGGGAATTGCGGGAATTCACGGATCACGTTATCCGGGGCATGGAACAGGATGCCCGCATCGGCCTCGCCCAGCATGGTGGTATCGTTGTACGAGTCACCAGCAGCGATGACGCGGTAGTACAGGCTCTTAAAGGACAATACCGACTGACGCTTGGGATCTTTCTGGCGCAGTTGATAGCTGATGACCCGGTCAGTCTCGTCAGTGATCAGACGATGGCAGAGCAGAGTCGGGAAGCCCAGCTGACGCATCAGCGGTTGCGAGAATTCGTAGAAGGTGTCCGACAGAATCACCACCTGGAAGCGCTCGCGCAACCAGTTGACGAATTCAATGGCGCCCTCCAGGGGCTTGAGGGTGCCGATCACTTCCTGGATGTCGGCCAGTTTCAGGCCATGCTCGTCGAGGATGCGCAGGCGCTGCTTCATCAGCACGTCGTAGTCGGGAATGTCCCGCGTGGTCGCACGCAAAGACTCGATACCGGTTTTCTCGGCAAAGGCGATCCAGATTTCCGGGACCAGCACACCTTCCAGGTCGAGACAGGCAATTTCCACAGAACACTCCTTGGTTGAATTGGCAGCTTGAAAAAGAAGCGGCACTTTAGCCCAGCAACCGCAGATCGGCCAAATCAGCGAAGGATTTTGTTACCATCGCCGCCATATCGAGCGCTTAAGCGCCACTTCTTGACCAGGAAACCGCCTGATGAACCAGCCATTCGATGTCGCTGAACTCGCCGCGACCTACGCCAACAAATCCCCCCAGGACATCCTCAAGCTGGCCTTCCAGCACTTTGGCGATGAGCTGTGGATCTCCTTCAGCGGCGCCGAAGACGTGGTGCTGGTGGACATGGCGTGGAAAATCAACAAGAACGTCAAGGTCTTCAGCCTCGACACCGGCCGCCTGCACCCGGAAACCTATCGCTTCATCGAGCAGGTGCGCGAGCAGTACAAGATCGCCATCGAACTGATCTCACCGGACCAGAGCAAGCTGGAGCCTTTCGTCAAGGAAAAGGGTCTGTTCAGTTTCTATAAGGACGGCCATGGCGAATGCTGCGGCGTGCGCAAGATCGAACCGTTGCGTCGCAAGCTGTCCACGGTAAAAGCCTGGGCCACCGGCCAGCGCCGCGATCAGAGCCCGAGTACCCGCAGCGAAGTGGCGGTACTGGAAATAGACGGCGCCTTCTCCACGCCCGAGCGCCCGCTGTACAAGTTCAACCCCCTGGCGCAGATGAGCAGCGAAGACGTCTGGGCTTATATCCGCATGCTGGAACTGCCGTACAACAGCTTGCACGAGCGCGGCTTCATCAGCATTGGCTGCGAACCCTGCACCCGTCCGGTACTGCCGCGCCAGCATGAGCGCGAAGGTCGCTGGTGGTGGGAAGAAGCCACTCAGAAGGAATGCGGCCTGCATGCCGGGAATATGATTGCCAAGGGTTGATGCAACCCGATGAAGCTCGCGGCGAACGCCGGACTTGTAGGAGCTGCCGAAGGCTGCGAATGGCGTTGCACCGTTTCGCAGCCTTCGGCAGCTCCTACGTAATCGCATTTCACATCAAAAGCGCTGTTGCACTGGATCTTTCGATCAATGCACCGGTAACTCAACCCCGTCGAACAACTCTTCCAGTTCCTGCTTGTTGTGGCACTGGATGGCCTTGGACATGACCTCACGGGTCAGGTGCGGGGCAAACTTCTCGATGAAGTCGCACATGAAGCCGCGCAGGAAGGTGCCACGGCGGAAGCCGATCTTGGTCACACTGGACTCGAACAGATCGCTGGCATCCAGCACCACCAGGTCGGAATCAAGCTTGGTGTCTACCGCCATCTTGGCAACGATACCCACGCCCAGGCCCAGGCGCACGTATGTCTTGATCACGTCGGCGTCGGCGGCAGTGAACACCACTTTCGGGGTCAGGCCACGGTGGCTGAAGGCTTCATCGAGCTTGGAGCGACCGGTGAAGCCGAACACGTAAGTCACGATCGGGTATTCGGCCAGCACTTCCAGGGTCAGTTTTGGCAGCTTGGTCAGCGGGTGGCCCTGGGGCACGACCACGCAACGGTTCCAGCGATAGCACGGCATCATCACCAGATCGCCGAACAGTTCCAGCGCCTCAGTGGCAATAGCAAAATCCACCGTGCCATCAGCGGCCATTTCGGCAATCTGCATCGGCGAGCCTTGATGCATATGCAGGGCGACGTCGGGGTACTGCTTGATGAAGTTACTGATCACTGGCGGCAAGGCGTAGCGCGCCTGGGTGTGGGTGGTGGCAATGGACAGCGTGCCCTTTTTCTCGTTGGAGAACTCCTGGGCGATCTGCTTGATGCTCTCGACCTTGCGCAGGATCTCGCCAGCGGTGGTAATGATGCGCTCACCGGCCGGGGTCACGCGGGTCAGGTGCTTGCCGCTGCGGGCGAAGACCTCGACCCCCAGTTCGTCTTCGAGCAAACGGATCTGCTTGCTGATGCCGGGCTGCGAGGTGTAAAGGCTCTGAGCCGTCGCGGAGACGTTGAGGTCATGGTGCGCCACTTCCCAGATGTAGCGCAGTTGTTGAAGCTTCATATGTATCCCTCAAAGCAGGTAGACGCCAGGGGCATCAGCGACGGTATATAACTGGATTAATGGTCAGAAGATTAAATCTAGAACTTTTTATCATCTTTACGGCGTAATGGCACGCCCGATTTCACTTCTGCTCTCGACTACCCGCGCATCCGGTTCTGCACCATGGGCACCATGTAGACCGGAACTTCCGAAAGCTGCAGAACCCTGGCAGCCGTGCGCCCGATCGGTGTATCTCCTTCCGCGCCGTGACTGTGGCTGCCGACAACCAGCAAATCCACAGCCAGGCGGCTTACCTGCTCAAGAATGACCTTCGATGGATCGCCCTGTACGACCCGGACACTGCGAATCAACTCAAGGTCCTGATGGCCATCCCCCAGCTCATCGCGAAAGCCGGCGAGAACCTGTTGTTCGATCCCTTCCAGCACGGTATTCACGCCCTGGCTGCGCAATTCCTTTAGCGCATCCTCGCTCAGGTAGCTCTGCAGCACCGATTCGGCGAACAGCCCCATGGGCTCGACAACGTGAATGACGTACAGCTCGGCCTTGAAGGTTCGTGCCAGTGCCAGCGCATGCTGCATGACATACGGCGCATACAGGCCAAGGTCCGTGGCATACAGCATCGAACGAATCATACGACCTCCCAGACAGCCAGATTTGGCGGAGATTGCTTCAGCTTAGCAGCGCCCGTCCAACTGCGACGGCGCTTGCCGCCGAGCTTTGACGCACTTCAAACCTTGATTTCATTACTGATGCCATGGGGGACATGCCCGGTGGCGACCACCTCGCGGGCGCGCTCGCAATGACCGGGCTGATCGTCGAAAAACACGTCGGCGGCGAAGGCTTCGAGGAACGGCGATTTATCCAGACCGCCGAGGAACAGGGACTCGTCCAGACGGATGTCCCATTCACGCAAGGTACGGATGACCCGCTCATGGGCCGGTGCCGAGCGGGCGGTGACCAGCGCGGTACGGATCGGCCCGGACTCTTCGGGAAACTCACGCTGCAGGTGGTTCAGTGCCGCCAGGAACGGTTTGAACGGACCGCCACGCAAAGGCTCCCGGGCCGATTCGCGCTCACTGAGCTGGAAGGCTTCCAGGCCGCCACTCTGATAGACCCGCTCGGACTCATCGGAAAACAGCACGGCATCGCCATCGAAGGCAATGCGCAACTCGTCGCTGGCGGCCCTGCGCGCACCACCGGACAGAATGGTCGCTGCGGCGAATCCGGCATCCAGGGCGCTGCGCACGTCTTCGGCATGGGTCGAGAGAAACAGATGGCAGCCGAAGGCCGAAAGATAGGGATAGGGACTGCGCCCGCCAACAAAAGCCGCCCGGGAAATATCCAGACCGTAATGCTGGATCGAGTTGAACACCCGCAGCCCCGTGTCGGCGCTGTTGCGCGAGACCAGGATCACCTCGACCCGGGCCTGCTTCAGGCGTTTGTTCAGGTTGAGCAGCTTTTCCACCAGCAGAAAGGCATCGCCCGGTTGCAGGATCTCGTCTTCATGCTCGATCTGATACTGGCGGTAAGCCTCGACGCCATCGGCAATATACACCGCATGGCTGGCGCCCAGGTCGAACAAGGCCCGGGAGGAAATCGCCAGGATCAGTTTGTTGCCTGATACCGTTGCCATAAGCGCTCCTCCCGTACTCCCGCGAATCGGGACGCGTCAGATATTGTGAAAGTCGATAAAGGCCAGGGTCTGGAACAGGGCGCGGATCTTGGGCATATCCTTGCCGGCGTCCAGGGCCGCAGCCAGGGGCCGGGAATAGATGGCGTCCAGCTCCAGCGGGCGCTTCTCGCGGAAGTCGTGGTACATGCTCGGCCAATAGTCCGGCATCTGCTCGGTGGTGGCAAAGAGCTTGGCCGCATAGCCTTCGGGCATGCTATGGCCGCAGGCCTGGGCACCGGCAACCACTTCATTCATCAGGTCCAGAATCAGATCGCGGCTGTAGGTGTCAGTCATCAAGGCCGAGGTACTGGCCTGCAACAACACTGACAGACCGTTATAAGGCACGTTCCACACCAGCTTCTGCCAGCGCGCCTGCTGCAGGTCGGGCATGGCCTGGGAGTCGACGCCCGCCGCCTTGAACAGCGCCGCGCCCTCTTCGACTATCGCCTGACGGGCCTCGGCACTCGTCGCCGGACCGCTGTGATAGCCCATGTTCACTGCACCGAACGCCTGATGCGCGACAACGCCAGGCGCCAGCCGATGCACACAGATAAAGCACAAACCACCCAACACATGCAGGGAATCCGGCAAGGCGGCGCGCAGCCGATCTTCCACGGCCAGGCCGTTCTGCAGGACCAGCACCCTGGCGTCCGGGGCCGCAGCCTCAGCGATCAGCGGTGCCAGTTCGACATTGGCAGTGGACTTGGCGCCGATAAGCAACCAGTCGCAAGGCGGCATGTCGGTGACCGAGGCGTAGGCTTGAACCGGATTGAGCAACAGTTCTCCATGCACCGCACTCTCTATCCGCAGGCCGTTCTGCACCACGGTGTCGAATTCGCTGCGCAATAGAAAATGTACGTCAAAACCGGCCCGCGCCAGCATCACCCCATAAAAACCACCGATGGCGCCCGTGCCGATGATGCCAATTCGTGGCTTCTTGCTAGCAGTTGTCATGTCATCCATTCCTTAACATGTTCGCAGCCCCTCAGGGCAATTCGTCCGGTTCAGTTTGCAGTACCTGGCGCAGGCCCTGGTCAATGCCCAGGGCCGTGAGCGGTGCACGCAGCGCACCGTAGAAATCGCCATCGCGAATGACGAACAGCGCGGGCAGATGAAACACTTCATAACGTTCCACCGCCCCGCCGTTATCGGCGGCGTCGATCCAGCACAGGCGCTCCAGCGGCAACTCCAGGGTCGGCAAGTACTGTCGTGCCCAACGGCAGCTGGTGCAACCCAGACTTGTAAAAACAAGTAACGAGGTGCCGGGCAGGTCGAGCAATTGATGATCGATGTCGAGGTCTGTCAGTTCCAGCTGTTTCAACGGTGAGGCTCTCCGGATTGAAGCGCTACTATCCGTTGCCTTGGTTACGGATTGCAAATCCTCAGGCCAATGCCCTGCCGTTGGCGCGAAAGCCGCGCTTGCCCATTGAAGAGCAATGGGGTAACGCGCTAAGGTTCCGCTCCCCGCTGCGCTCAATCATGCTGGGCTCCGCCGCAGGGGTCCCTTGGCGGCCAGCACCCGTGACCTGATGAGTAACACGATGGCCGATCTACCGATTAACGACCTTAACGTCTCGTCCAACGAGACGCTGATCACCCCGGATCAGCTCAAACGCGAGATTCCCCTGACCGACGCCGCCTTGCACACCGTGAGCAAGGGTCGTGAAGTGATCCGCAATATCCTTGATGGCAAGGATCATCGCCTGTTCATCGTGATCGGCCCGTGCTCGATCCACGATATCAAGGCAGCCCATGAATACGCCCAACGCCTCAAGGCCCTGGCGGCCGAGGTGTCCGATACCCTGTATCTGGTCATGCGCGTGTACTTCGAAAAACCGCGCACCACCGTGGGCTGGAAAGGCCTGATCAACGATCCGTACCTGGATGACTCGTTCAAGATCCAGGACGGCCTGCACATCGGCCGTCAGCTGCTGCTGGACCTGGCCGAAATGGGCCTGCCCACCGCGACCGAAGCGCTGGACCCGATCTCGCCGCAGTATCTGCAGGACCTGATCAGTTGGTCGGCCATCGGCGCTCGCACCACCGAATCCCAGACCCACCGGGAAATGGCTTCCGGCCTGTCCTCGGCCGTCGGCTTCAAGAACGGCACCGATGGCGGCCTGACCGTGGCGATCAATGCATTGCAATCGGTTTCCAGCCCGCACCGTTTCCTCGGTATCAACCAGGAAGGTGGCGTGTCCATCGTCACTACCAAGGGCAATGCCTACGGTCACGTGGTCCTGCGCGGTGGCAACGGCAAGCCCAACTATGATTCGGTGAGTGTCGCCCTGTGCGAGCAGGCACTGAACAAGGCGAAGATTCGCCCGAACATCATGGTCGACTGCAGCCACGCCAACTCCAACAAGGATCCGGCCCTGCAGCCGCTGGTCATGGAGAACGTTGCCAACCAGATCCTGGAAGGCAACAACTCGATCATCGGCCTGATGGTCGAAAGCCACCTGAACTGGGGCTGCCAGGCGATTCCGAAGGATCTGTCCGAACTGCAATACGGCGTCTCCATCACCGACGCCTGTATCGACTGGGACAGCACCGAGAAAACCCTGCGCGGCATGCACGCCAAGCTCAAGGATGTTCTGCCCAAACGCGAACGCACCTGAGTGGCACCGGTTTAGCCGGGAAGGCCGTCTGAGACAAAAACGCCGAGCATATGCTCGGCGTTTTTCATTCATCTGCACCTATGAAGCAATACGTCAGATCTTCGCCGCCTGACGCTGGTTACGCTCCATGTAACGTTCGACATACGAACACGAAGGAATGACGGTGTAGCCCATGCTCTCGGCATAGTCCAGCGCCTGTTCGGTCAGCGCCGCTGCGATCCCCCTGCCGCGCAGGGCATTGGGGACAAAGGTTCGATAGATGTCCAGGGTCTGTTTGCCCAGGTCCATATAAGTCAGGTAGGCACGATGACCATCTATGCTGATTTCGAACTGGTGACCGGTCTGATCATGGTGGATCGACAGCGCCTCGCTCATCATTACTCCTCGCGGGTCTTGGAATTTGACCCCTACCTTACCGATGTTTTTCCGGCGAAGGAACATCTACGCCACCCCGTGCCTGTTTTGGACACCGAGACGAGCCTGTGAATCTCCAACAAAACAGCACCTGCAAATAGTAGGCGCCATTTGTGAATATGCTCAAGCGTAGCGACCGTAAAAAAGCACGACCGAATATCCGATTGGACGAACACTGTGAAGCGAACATTGCCGGCGTTGCCGATTGAGACGCTGCGCCGATTTGAAAGTCACCGATTGTTCAGCTAAACAGGAAAAGTCTGTTCATGCGCAGACGCTTGGAACTCATGGCGAGGGGCAATGACTAATGCACATCGCCACTATTTAGCACGTTCCTTCCAAATACCCTGTGCATGGACGGACCAGGCTGGATATTTTTCATACAAAGCGCGTGAAAAGTCTGTCGGAAGGCTTTCAAACCCAAGAAATTGTGGACTTCTTGCGCTTCGTCAGTTTACTTACTACAAACAATGGGTAGTATGTACGCCGGTCATTTTCTCACTTTCGAGAGATGACTAATTTGATTGAAAAGTCCTTGAAGGGGAACACGATGAACAACGTTCTGAAATTCTCTGCTCTGGCTCTGGCCGCAGTTCTGGCCACCGGTTGCAGCAGCGTATCCAAAGAAACCGAAGCTCGTCTGACTGCTACCGAAGACGCAGCAGCTCGTGCACAAGCTCGTGCTGATGAAGCCTACCGTAAGGCTGATGAAGCTCTGGCTGCTGCTCAGAAAGCTCAGCAAACTGCTGACGAAGCCAACGAGCGCGCTCTGCGCATGCTCGACAAGGCTAGCCGCAAGTAAGAATCCCTCGGGATTATTGCTGATAAGTCGACCCGTTTACGGGTCGGCTTTTTTTTCGCCCGAGAATTGGCGAAAGCATTCATGAAGGCAACTGTGGGAGCGAATTCATTCGCGAAGACGGTACTTCAGGCAACAATGAGGCTTTGGCTGTACCGGCCCTTTCGCGGATAAATCCGCTCCCACAATGGGCGATCCTGCGTGTCTTTACTGCAGGATCACCTGCGGCTGCGCCGCAACCGCTGCACCCGGCTCGCCGATCTCCACCGGCATGCCATCCTCGGCCGCAACCACGTCACGCACCTGATCCCAGTTCATGCGCAAGTTGTTCGACAGGTCGTCACGCTTGAGCAGGGCATTGATTACTGCCGTGTGCTTGTCGACGATCGACGGATTGCCGTTTTCATCGAGCGGCGCATGGGCTTCCAGGAAAACCTTGCCGCCACTGCGACCGAACTTGTACGGCTCACTCATGATGCGCACGGTGGTTCCGATCGGCACCATGTCAGCCATTTCCAGCACATTGTTGTTATACATGCGGAAGCAGCCATGGCTGGTACGCATGCCGATACCGAACTTCTTGTCGGAACCGTGAATCAGGTAGCCCGGCAGGCCAAGGCCGAATTTGAACGGGCCCAGCGGGTTGTCCGGCCCCGCTGGCACCACGGCTGGCAGGATGTCGCCATCAGCGGCATGCTCGGCACGTATGGAAGCCGGTGGGGTCCAGGTCGGACGCGGCGTCTTGGCGGTGATCTTGGTGGTGGAAACCGGCGACCCCCAGCCCTCGCGGCCAATACCCAGCGGGAAGGTGTACACCACGCTACGCCCCTTCGGGTAGTAGTAGAGCCGGTACTCAGCCAGGTTGATAACGATACCCTCACGCGGGCCCGGCGGCAGGATAAAGCGGGTCGGCAGGGTAATCTGCGTCCCGGCACCCGGCAGCCAGGCATCAACGCCGGGGTTGGCAGCGATCATTTCCAGGTAACCCAGGTCATACTTGGTGGCGATATCAGCGAAGGTATCTTCGTATTTCGCAGTGATGGTCTGGACCTGGCCGATGATGTCTTCACCGGGCGGCGGCAGCGGGAATTCCAGGGCCGAAGCGGGACCGACCGCACACAGTGCAGCGAACGACAGACAGCGGGTAACGGCTGGAATGCGCGACAACATCCGGGAAATCCTTGGGATAAAAGAGGGAAAAGTAGCGAATTGTACACCGGCTCTCGCTTTGCCGGGAGACAGCAAAGTGCTGCCTGACAAGAGTTTCATGATGGGCCACAGCGCTGCGGCTACAGTTCCGGCCAGATCGGGTTCATGCCGCGGCGCTGGGCGTCGAGAATCGCCTTGCACAGCGGGCAGAAACGCTCGTCGCGCAGGGCTTCGGCCGCCACCCCGGACCAGCGCGGCTGGGCAGGCAACAGAGTGCCGCACAGCGTGCGATCCACCGAGCCGCCCAACTCCAGTTGCCGAGCCACCACATGCAGCTTGATTTCCTGGCAGGCGAACAGGTCGAGCTGCTCGTCAGGCTCGATCAGTTGATAGGCATACAGGGACCAGGCGGAACGCGGCATCGGGGGGCTCCAAATCGGGGCGCCACATTAGCCGAAAGCCCTCGACTAGAAAAGCCTGTAGACGTGTTAAAGCAAGGGTTTAAGCGTCGGCCAAACGTTATCCAGCAACTTGCCCTGGGCCGCCACCGCCGGATGCAGCCCGTCGGCCTGCATCAACTCGGGAATCCCGCCAATGCCATCGAGGAAAAACGGCACCAGGGCGATCTTTTTCTCTTGCGCCAGGCTGCCGTAGACCGCGGCAAACGCCTGGGTATAACGGGCACCGTAATTGGGTGGCAAACGCATGCCCAACAGCAATACCTTGGCTCCAGCTGCCTTGGAGCTGTCGATCATCGATGAAAGGTTTTGTTGCAATTGCGCAGGGGACTGCCCACGCAGGCCGTCATTGCCGCCCAGTTCCAGGATCACCAGGTCCGGCTTATGCTCTGCAAGCAGCGCAGGCAGCCGCGCCTGCCCCCCGCCACTGGTGTCGCCGCTGACCGAGGCATTGATCACCTTATCGTCGAAACCCTCCTGCCTGAGCCGCTGTTCCAGCAGCGATACCCAGCCCAGGCGGGTATCCAGGCCGAAAGCCGCGCTGATACTATCGCCAACGATCAGCACCGTGCCCGCCGCCGCTGTTTGCGACAACAGCAACACCATCAGGCCCGCACTTAAAAACCACGCACGCATCGGATTCTCCATGAGTGAAAGTATTCTCAGTGCCCGAAACCTCAGCAAAGTGGTTCCCAGCACCGAAGGTGATCTGACCATCCTGCACGAACTCTCCCTGGAACTGAACAAGGGCGACTCTTTGGCCATTGTCGGCGCCTCAGGTTCCGGCAAGTCGACACTGCTGGGCCTGCTCGCCGGCCTCGATCTGCCCAGCGCTGGCTCCGTGACCCTGGCCGGGCGCGATCTGAGCCAGCTTGACGAAGACCAACGAGCCCGGGTGCGGGCGGAAAATGTCGGTTTCGTGTTCCAGTCATTCCAACTGCTCGACAGCCTCAATGCGCTCGAAAACGTCATGCTGCCCATGGAACTGGAAGGTCGCAAGGACGCCCGGGAACAGGCGCGCAATCTCCTGGAACGGGTCGGCCTCGGCCAGCGCCTGACCCATACTCCACGTCAGCTGTCCGGTGGCGAACAACAGCGCGTAGCTCTGGCCCGGGCCTTTGCCGCCGATCCTGCGGTGCTGTTCGCCGACGAACCCACCGGCAATCTCGACAGCCATACCGGTGAACGGATCAGCGACCTGCTGTTCGAGCTGAACAAGGAACGCCAGACCACCCTGGTGCTGGTGACCCACGATGAGCGCCTGGCGCACCGTTGCCGCCGCCTGATCCGCCTTGAAGGTGGCCGCCTGGCCACCCCACTGGAGCCCTGATGGCCCGCCTGCCGTTGCTGCGCCTGTTCACCCTCGCCTGCCGCCAGCTGTTGCGCGATGCCCGCGCCGGGGAACTGCGGGTGCTGTTTTTCGCCCTGGTCGTAGCCGTGGCCGCCAGTACCGCCATCGGCTACTTCGGTGCCCGCCTCAATGGCGCCATGCTATTGCGCGCCACCGAGTTCCTCGGCGCCGATCTGGTCCTGGAAGGGTCCAGCCCGGCGAAAGCCGAGCAGATCGAGGCTGGCAGCAAACTTGCCCTCGATCATGCTCAAACGGTGGAATTCTCCAGCGTGATCGCCACCGATACCGGCATCCAGCTGGCCAGCGTCAAGGCTGTGGACCAGGCTTACCCGTTGCGCGGCGAACTGAAAAGCGCCCCGGCGCCCTATCAGCAAGAGAGCGCAGGCGGCGAGCCCCAGGCCGGTGAAGCCTGGGCGGAATCGCGCCTGTTCGCCGCCCTGAATCTGAAAGTCGGCGACACCATTGATGTCGGCTCCAAGACCCTGACCCTGACCCGGGTGCTGACCTACGAGCCGGACCGTGCCGGCAATTTCTACAGCCTCACGCCTCGGGTGATGATCAACCTGGCTGACCTGCAGGCCACCGGCGTGGTCCAGCCGGGCAGCCGGGTCAGCTTCCGCGAACTGTGGCGCGGCCCGGCACCGGCGCTGCAAGCCTATAGCAAGGCCATCGAGCCTGGCCTGGCGCCCAACCAGCGCCTGCGCGATGCCCGTGACGGCAACCAGCAGATCGGCGGCGCATTGGGCAAGGCCGAGCGTTACCTGAACATGGCCAGTCTGGTCGCAGTACTGCTGGCCGGCGTCGCCGTGGCACTGTCGGCGTCACGCTTTGCCAGCCGCCGTTTCGATGCCAGTGCCCTGCTGCGTTGCCTGGGCCTGTCCCGTGGTGAAGCCTTGACCCTGTTCAGCCTGCAACTGGCGATTCTCGGGGTACTGGCCAGCCTTAGCGGCGCAATCCTCGGCTGGCTGGCGCAACTGGGCCTGTTCTACCTGCTCGAAGGCCTGCTGCCCGCCTCCGTACCGCCGGGCGGCCTGCTGCCGGCCCTCGCCGGGATAGGTACCGGTCTGGTGGCCCTGGCCGGGTTTGCCCTGCCGCCCCTTGCCGCTCTCGGCCGGGTACCACCATTGCGGGTGCTGCGGCGCGACATGCTGCCGATTCCACCCAGTTCCTGGCTGGTCTACGGCACCGCTCTGCTGGCCCTGGGCCTGATCATGTGGCGCCTGAGCCTGGATCTGGTACTGACCTTCGCCCTGCTCGGTGGCGGAGTAGTGGCGGCGCTGATTCTCGGCGGCCTGATGCTGCTCCTGCTCAAAAGCCTGCGTCGCCTGCTGATGGGCGCATCACTGCCCTGGCGCCTGGGGCTGGGGCAATTGCTGCGCTATCCGTTGGCAGCAGCCGGGCAATCCCTGGCCTTCGGCCTGATCCTGCTGTCGATGGGGCTGATCGCCCTGCTGCGTGGCGAATTGCTTGATACCTGGCAAAACCAGCTGCCCAAGGACGCTCCCAACTATTTCGTGCTCAATATCCTGCCCGCGGACAAGGACAACTTCGCCGAGCGGCTGAGCCATCTATCCAGCCATTCGGCGCCGCTGTATCCGGTGATACCGGGCCGCCTGATCACCATCAATGGCACCCCGGTCAGCCAGTTTGTCACCAAGGACTCTCGCGGCGAGAACGCCACACAGCGCGACCTCAGCCTGACCTGGGCGGCCGATCTGCCCGAAGGCAACACCATCACGGCGGGTAACTGGTGGGACGCAAGCCCCCCCGCCGCCGACGCCGTCCCCGGTGTTTCGGTGGAAGCCAAACTGGCAGAAAGCCTCAAGCTCAAGCTTGGCGATCATATGAGCTTCGTTATCGGCGGCATGACCCGGGAAGTAGTGGTGACCAGCCTGCGCACGGTCAACTGGGATACCTTCCAGCCCAACTTCTTCATGATCTTCCAGCCCGGCACCTTGCAGGACCTGCCGACCACTTACCTGACCAGCTTCTACCTGGCCCCTGGCAACGACCAGACCATCGTCGAACTGTCCCGGACCTACCCGGCGGTAACCATCCTGCAAGTGCAGGCGTTGCTGGAACAACTGCGCAGCATCCTTGGCCAGGTGACCCTGGCAGTGCAGTACGTGCTGCTGTTCGTATTGGCGGCGGGGTTGGCGGTGCTGTTCTCCGGGTTGCAGGCGACCCTCGACGAACGCATCCGCCAAGGCGCCCTGCTGCGCGCCCTGGGTGCAGAACGCACCCTGCTGATCAAGGCCCGACGCATCGAGTTCGGCCTGCTCGGCGCGGCCAGTGGATTATTGGCGGCACTGGGCTGTGAACTGGTGAGTTTCGTGCTGTACCGCTTCGCCTTCGACCTGCACTGGCATCCCCACGCCTGGCTGCTGTTGCTGCCGGTGATCGGCGCCTTGCTGGTGGGTGGCGCCGGGGTCTTCGGCACGCGCCGGGCGTTGAATGTCAGCCCATTGACCGTGTTGCGCGATGGTTGAAACACCCTGATTCTGTGGGACCGGGGTTTTACGGGGAAACCCCCAGCCCGCGAAAACACGGGCCCCCAACCGCATTTAATATTTGGTTGGTTTATTTAATAAAAAAACACACCAAATAACC